>CAVOFA010000045.1:0-21107 GCA_963694865.1 Gammaproteobacteria bacterium
AGGTGCGAATCGAGATACTGCAACTTGGTACTACCAGGCTTAATGACCTAGTTATCCAAATGGCATCCCCCGATGATTTCGAACGTTTCAACATAGAGCGGGTCAGCTTTGTTTCAAACGTCAGATTCAGCATTGAATCCACTCCCCAGGGCAATTTCGTGACGCTGACCTCGAGTCAGATCGTGCGCGAGCCTTATCTGAGCTTCATATTGGAAACTCGCTGGCCCAGCGGTCGATTGCTGAGTGAGCACACGATCCTGCTGGATTTGCCTGTATTCGATGAGCAACAAACATCCGCATCAGTGCGCCAACCAATAAGCCCGCTCTTGCAAGCCCCAGCCACTAGCACTCCAACCCAGCCTTTCGTGCAACCACGGCCAGGCGATCCCGTTGCTCCGACTGTTACGGCGCCGGTTTCACCGGCGGTGCAGCCTGTCGAGCCCACCGCAGCACCGGAATCGGTGCAGACCGACACTGCTGAAGATGAGGTGATCGAGACGGAAGTAGCCGCGGCGCAAGAACCAACTGCCTCCACAATAGCGGACACCGCGGAGCCCGTGGCAGCAGAACCGGAAAATGAAGTGGTTGAGGCGGAAGTGCCCGCCGCAGAAGAAACACTATCAGAGCCGGAGCAAAGCATTGCTGACGAGACTGTAACTGCAGACGAAGCTACTGAGGAAACTAGTGAGGAAGTGCCACTGCTTGCAACAGAAGACGAGGCTCTGGCAGAGCAGGCCGATGCGGACAGCGTTGATGCCTCTGCCAGTCCGGTAGCAGAGGAAGTAGTCGAAGCGCAGACGCTGGCAACCACAGCCACAGACACAGACACGCTTTCCGATATTGCCTTACAGGTTCGCCCCGACGATTCTGTAAGCATGCAGCAAACTATGCTCGCTATTCAGCAGATAAACCCGGAGGCATTTGCTAACGACAACATCAATGGGCTTCGCAGTGGTCAGGTATTGCGCGTGCCTTCTCTGGCAGAAATTCAGGCAATCGACCCACGCGAGGCCGTAACCGAAGTAAACCGACAAAATCAGGAGTTTGCGCAGGCGAATGTACAGCCACTCGCTGCACCAGACAGCGCAGACCCAGCGCAGACTGATGTGCAACAGGGACAGCTGAGCGTGGTCAGTGGTGATGACGATGCCATCAACGGGGCATCGGCGCCGGGTCAGGAGCAGAATGCAGAACTGGATCAGCGCATTGCCGAATTGGAAACTGAGTTGGCCTTGCAACAGGAGGACGCCGACAGAGCCAGGATAGAGAGAGAGGACCTGGATGCCAGACTGGCGGAAATAGACATCCAGATCGCGGCGGCGTCGGAAATAATAAGGCTACAAGATCTGCAACTGGCTCAGTTACAGGAGAGTTTGGCGCAGGCCGCAGAGGAAGCAGCCCGGCAGGAAGAGCCGATTGGGGCAGAAGCCACAATCGCCCCCGGCAACCAGTCAACAAGTTTATTGGACGACGCTCTCAGGATTCTGACAGGCAATACGCTCTTGCTCGGATTGATTGTGGTGCTTGTTATTTCCGTCTTGGTAGCGGTATTGCTGCGTAGGAACAGGGCGGCGAAGCTGGAAGATGAAGAACTTGATGAGCTGGAAGAGAATGAGTTCGATGCTGTTGTCGACGAAGAATTGGCAGACGAGAAACAGGAGGGTGGGGATTCGTCCGAGCTGGAGCATGAACTGAATGCGATCATCGGCGACGACCTTGATCCAGAGGAGTCGCCAGCAGCGGATGCTGGATACGATGTAGCCAGTGAGGCGCAGCGGCTGATTGATGAAGGGCAATTGAATCGGGCAGAATCGTTGCTGCGCAGAGCATTGACGAAAGACGCTAACAACACCGGTTTGCGCTGGGTGCTGGCGGAATTGCTGGTTGAAAAACGCGATGAATCTGACTTCGAGCAGCAGGCGGAAATGCTGGCCGCAACCGACGACGCCGAAACGCGTCTGCAGGAGCTGCGTAACAGATTGGTTTCCAGTGGCGACGCCGATCGAGATTCTGATAATGAATTCAGCGAAGAGCTCGCAGAGGAGTTTGAAAAAGAGCAGGAAGCTGAGCCGGAGCAGGATGCAGACGAAAAGGAAGCAGCGCCAGTCAGAGACAGCAGTGACGAAGCGAAGCAGTTGGCAGAGACTGCGGAGGCGGCGTCTTTCCTTGATGATTTGGGTATCGACCTGGACGCATTTGATGAAATCGAAGACTTCGGCTCAGATTCGACAGCTGATGAAAACCACGAAGAAGTACCGGCAAAGTCGGCAGCCGAAGACTCCTCAGATGACACAGATCTATTTGCAGCAGATGACGTGGCCCTAACATTCGATCTGGCAGGAGAGGACGCTGAAGCTGAGGGTTCAGAGATTGATGTAGATGCGGCGGATGACGATATTTTCGTCGAACAAGACGAAGAGGAACAAGAGGAACAAGAGGAAGCAGAGGAACAAGAAGAAGGCGAAGGCCTGGATTTCGACGCCGATGAGTTAAATCAGTTGTTGGATACTGCCGCCGAAGAGCCGGAAGATCCAGCAATAGATTCTCTGGAATTTGATACAAGCACAGAAGATACCGAGGCGTCAGCTGACGAGACTGATGCGGAGGAAGTCGACCTGGAGACGTATTCTTTCGACACCGGGGTTGAGACTGAGAGTTCAGTGGCAGCAGACGATTCAACTACCGACGCCGACGCAGCAGCAACAGAGCACAGTGAGAACGCAGTAGAATTCGACTTTGATGAAAATGACATGGAAGCGAAGCCGGAAACTGAAGACGAGAATGAAGCGCCTGAGACATTAGATTTTGATCTGGGGGATACTGCGGATACGATAATCGAAGTAGCCGATGATGGGGATGCTGACACAGTCGATATAAGCGAAGCAGCAGCGCCTGCCGAGAGCCTAGATGAGGCTGAAGAAATTGATTGGGATGCCAATGATGACGACGCAGTAAGTGCTGATTCCGAGGCTAGCGACGACGATAGTGATGCTGAGATTGATTTCGACCTTGATGCTACAGGTGAGTCGGATGAAAACTCGGAACTTAGCGGCGCTGACAATAATGATGAATCCGGCGAGCTCGATGATGAGCTGAATTTTTTGGCTGCGGACGAAGTTGAAATCGAATCAGTCGCTGATATTGAAGAAGTGCAATTACAAGCCGATGATGAGTCTGCCACAAAATTAGAACTGGCCTATGCCTATCAGAAAATGGGTGACATCGAAGGTGCCCGGGAAATTCTTTTAGAAGTAATTAAAGAAGGAACCGAGGAACAAGTTAAGGAAGCGGGTAAATTACTCCTTACCATGGACGATTCTGCTGGCTAAATCGCTACACTACCGCGTATAGATAGATTGTGTCGAACCCCGACAATTCCCAACAACACGAAAATCGTATTGCCCTGAAGGTGGAATACGACGGCGCCAATTACTGTGGTTGGCAGCGCCAACTTTCGCCGTCAATTCCGACTGTCCAACAGCAAGTTGAGTCGGCGCTGGGCAGGGTGGCGGATCATTCTGTTGCTGTGGTCTGCGCAGGTCGTACCGATTCTGGAGTGCACGCAACGAGTCAGGTAGTACATTTTGATTGTGCGATCGACAGAGGCAGAAAAGCCTGGGTGTCTGGCTGTAATAGTTTACTGCCAGAGAGTATTCGCATCATCGACGCCAGAGTTGTGGGGCGAAGTTTTCACGCAAGATTTTCTGCCACTGCAAGGCGTTACAACTATGTTATTCAACGGCGGGAAACGGCCCCGGCGATTCTCTCCCGGCGGGTGCTGCACGTATGGCAAAAGCTTGATGTTGAGCGTATGAACGTAGCTGCCCAGGCTTTGTTGGGGGAGCAGGATTTTTCCGCTTTCCGCGCTGCTGGCTGCCAATCGAAGAGCCCGTTTCGAAATGTAAGCGCTGTGCGGGTTTTCAGTTTAGGCTCATTCGTCGTTATCGATATACAGGCGAATGCGTTTGTGCAGCATATGGTGAGAAATATTGTCGGTGCACTGCTGGTAGTGGGCCGCGGATCAAAACCCGCTGACTGGATCGCCCAACTGCTGGCAGCGAGGGATCGCACGCAGGCCGCCGCTACAGCGAAGCCTGATGGGCTATACCTGGCCGGCGTCAGTTACCCGGAAGTGTTTGCGCTTTCATCCAGCTACACGCCGCCTGGCTTTATAGAAGCGCTTGCATAGGCGCTAACTGATGAATTTGATAGAATGTCATTCTTTCACGACTCGTTCGGCTCGTCTTGTCTAAACTCTGGATTAAAATTTGTGGTATCACCCGGCGGCAGGATGCACTGGCAGCTATAGACTGCGGTGCCAGCGCAATTGGCGTGGTGTGCTTCGCGGCAAGCCCGCGGGCTCTGGGCCGGGCAGGCCCGGTTCTACAGGATCTGTCTGAGCAGATCCGGGTAGTCGCACTGTTCGTAGATCCCACTGCAGAAGAGGTGCGGCAAGTTTGCAGATCCGGGTTATTTAACATGCTGCAATTTCACGGCGATGAATCAGCCGCATTTTGCGAGTCATTTGACTTGCCTTATATGAAAGCGATCAGAGTAGGTGAAGTACTTACAGGCAGTGGGGCTGGAGAGGCGCTTTCGAAAACGGAATTTCTACTGGAGCGGGTAACTGATTATGCTACTGCCGAAATGATTCTTCTGGATAGCTTCGATGCCAATCTGCCAGGGGGTACCGGCAAGACTTTTGATTGGGCGCTGGCCGCTACTGTGAGGCGTGAAACCCAGGTGAAGCTGGTTGTCGCCGGCGGGCTAAATCCGGGCAATGTGGCGCAGGCGACAACCCAGATTCAACCGTTCGGGATAGATGTGAGCAGTGGCGTCGAAGCCGCGCACGGAATTAAGGATTTACTAAAAATGCAATTGTTCGTAGAAGAGGCTAGAAGTGTCTGACAGCGAAATAAAAACATCGAAATTTGATGGCCCAGACGCCAGCGGCCATTTCGGTGTCTATGGCGGAGTTTTCGTTGGCGAAACCCTGGTTGCCGCCGTCGAGGAACTGACTGAAGTCTACGCCAGGCTCTCCAAAGATCAGGATTTCTGGCGCGAATTCGATTCGCAGTTAAAGCACTATGTTGGCAGGCCTTCACCTTTGTATTTTGCCGAGCGCATAACTGCGGCCAGTGGCGGCGCCAAAATTTATCTGAAGCGTGAAGATTTAAATCACACTGGCGCCCATAAGATCAATAACACCATCGGGCAGGCTATGCTGGCCAAGGCCATGGGCAAGACTCGCATCATTGCTGAAACCGGTGCCGGACAGCACGGCGTAGCCAGTGCGACAGTGGCTGCAAGACTGGGCCTTGAGTGTCAGGTATATATGGGGGCGGAGGATATAGTCCGCCAGGCACCCAATGTGTATCGCATGAAATTACTGGGCGCCAACGTTGTATCCGTGGATTCGGGTTCGAGAACCTTGAAAGACGCCATGAACGAAGCCCTGCGGGATTGGGCGACCAATGTGGATAGCACCTATTATATTATTGGCACGGTGGCAGGCCCTCACCCGTATCCACAACTGGTGCGTGATTTTCAATGTGTGATTGGCCGAGAAGCACGGGCGCAAGCATTAGAGCAGACCGGCAGTCTTCCGGACGCACTGGTCGCGTGTGTGGGCGGGGGTTCGAATGCTATTGGGCTATTCCATCCTTTCCTTGATGATGTGGACGTTGCTATGTACGGCGTCGAGGCCGGCGGCCACGGCCTTGAGACCGGTGCACACGCGGCGCCGCTGAGCGCGGGCGTGCCGGGAGTTCTGCACGGCAATAGAACCTATCTGATGACAGATGCAGCTGGACAAATACTGGAAACCCATTCGATTTCCGCGGGCCTGGATTATCCCGGCGTCGGCCCGGAACATGCCTGGCTGAAAGACCTTGAACGGGTGCACTACGTCAGTGCCACCGACAAGGAGGCGATGCAGGCCTTCCACCAACTTACTCGCCTGGAAGGGATTATTCCTGCACTGGAGTCCAGTCACGCCGTAGCTTATGCCATGCAGTTGGCGGCGCAAATGGCTCCCACACAGATGCTGCTGGTCAATCTGTCCGGTCGTGGTGACAAGGATATAGAAACAGTAGCGCGTATCGAGGGAATCAAGTTGTAAGTCTTATGAGTCGAATCAAAGAAACCACCGAACTGGCACTAGCGTGCGGTCGTAAATTGTTAATTCCCTACCTGGTTGCCGGCGATCCGGATTTGTCCACCACGCTCGCGCTCATGCATGATCTGGTCACCAGAGGTGCCGATGTTATTGAGCTGGGGGTGCCTTTCAGTGATCCATCCGCCGATGGTCCGGTAATTCAGCGCGGAGTAGAGCGCGCCCTGGCAACGGGCACAAGCTTGACTGATGTCATGCAATTAGTCAGGCGATTTCGCCTGCAAGATACGCGCACGCCAGTAGTCCTGATGGGCTACTTAAACCCGGTCGAAATTATGGGCTATGAAAATTTCGCGGATGCGACAGCGGCGGCGGGAGTGGATGGTGTGTTGCTGGTCGACATGCCGCCGAGCGAAGCGACCGAACTCAGTGCACTATTGCGAGCCCGCCAGGTTGACCTTATTTTCCTGATAGCTCCAACTACCAGTGCGAGTCGGGCTGCAGCGATTTCGGCGCAGACTACGGGCTACCTCTACTATGTCTCCCTGAAGGGCGTAACTGGCGCTGCACTTCAGGACCATGACTCGGTGAAGGCAAATATTACGAGATTAAGAGGCCTCACCGACTTACCCATTGTCATTGGTTTTGGTATAAAAGACGCAGAGAGTGCTGCTGCCATGGCTACGCTGTCTGATGGCGTTATTATTGGTAGTGCGCTGGTTGAACAAATCGAAAAGTTAGCTATCGGGGCGGAGGGTGACCGGGACATGCATGACACTGCCGCAGTTATCAGTGCTGCCAGAAAAGCTATAGGTAACATAAAATAATTAACGTAATACATTGTATTTATTGATAAAATAATGAGTTGGATTGACAAAATATTGCCGTCTATCTCCACCGATTCGGGGGAGAGAAAGCGTAAAAATAAGGCTAACGTACCGGAGGGTGTCTGGAAGCAATGTCCCCGTTGCGACGCCATGTTGTACAAAAAATCACTCAGCGAGAACTATGATGTCTGCCCCAAATGCGATCATCATTTGCGTATCACGGCCAGGCGCCGCATCGAATTGTTCATGGATGTAGAGAACCAGGAAGAACTCAGCGCGGATTTGGAACCGGTTGATTTACTTAAGTTCAAGGACCTGAAAAAGTACAAGGACAGAATCAATGCTGCGCAGAAGCGTACCGGTGAGAAGGACGCGCTGGTGGTGGTAAAGGGGCGGGTTAACGGCACGCCGGCCATAGTTGCCGCCTTCGAGTTTGCTTTTATTGGTGGCTCGATGGGCGCTGTAGTCGGTGAAAAATTTACCCAGGCGGTAAACAGCTGTATCGAGCAACGCTTGCCTTTGATCTGCTTTTCTACCAGTGGTGGTGCTCGTATGCAAGAGGCCTTGATCTCGCTGATGCAGATGCCCAAAACATCTGCAGCACTGGAAAACCTGAGGCAGCATTCCCTGCCTTATATCTCTGTCCTCATCGACCCGGTATACGGCGGCGTGTCCGCAAGCCTGGCAATGCTAGGCGATATTAATATAGCCGAGCCCAATGCCCTGGTTGGGTTTACGGGGCCAGACGTAATTCGACAGACGGTACGGGTAAAGCTGCCAGAAGGTTTCCAGCGCAGTGAATTCCTGTTGGAACACGGCGCCATCGATATGATTCTGCATCGGCGCGAGTTGCGCGGCAAAATATCTTCCATGCTGGAAAAGTTAATGCATCATCAACACAGCCAAAGCACCGAAGCTTAGCGCAGCCTAGACAAATGAGCGAACACGGGCGGCTAAGTCTAAATTCCTGGCTCCAGTACATCGCCGCTGTGCACCCCCGCGAGATTGAGTTGGGCCTTGATCGAAGTCGGCGTGTTGCCGCTCGTATGCAACTCACACGACCTGCTCGCCACGTCATTACCGTTGCCGGCACCAATGGCAAAGGCAGTTGCGTAGCATGCCTCGAAGCTATACTGGATGCGGCTGGCTATAGCACGGCTGCCTACACTTCTCCCCACATTCATCGGTTCAATGAACGCATCAGGGTAGCTGCAGCAGACGCTAGCGATGACATGCTGGTTGCGGCGCTGACAGTCGTCGAGTCCTGCCGCGAATCCGACTCCCTGAGTTATTTTGAATTCGCTACGCTGGCAGCCTTGTGGATTTTTCAGCAGGCAGAAGTTGACGTTGCCTTGCTGGAAGTAGGTTTGGGGGGGCGACTGGATGCGGTCAATATTGTCGACCCTGACGTCGCAATTATCACCAGTATTAGCATCGATCACGAAGATTGGTTGGGTACTGGGCTGGAAAATATCGGCCGGGAGAAGGCCGGCATCTTGCGGCAGAATATACCGGCGATTATTGGTAGCCGCGATCCACCGCGAAGTGTTACGCAGCGGGCAGCAGAGATTGGGGCGCGGCTGTTTGTTCTCGACGAGGATTTCGCAGTGCAGCGTTCAGCTTCGGCACAGAGTTGGCAGTGGCGAGGACGGGATGCTGATGCCACTCAGATCCTGCTGGATCAGCTGCCATGGCCAAAGCTGGAAGTGGACAATGCTGCATGTGCTATACAGGCAGTGAAATTATTACCACTTGAAATAGCTGACAATGCCATCAAATCAGCCTTGGAATCGGTAGCACTGGCAGCGCGGTTCGAGCTACGGCGAGATCTCCGTTCTGGTAAATTGGTGATCCTGGACGTCGCTCATAATGTGGCGGCGGCGGCGCTACTGGCGCTGAATTTGCGTCGGTTCCTGCGAGCCAACCCAAAAATCACGAAAATCACTGGAGTCATAGCCGTGCTGGCAGATAAAAATATAGAAGATATAGTATCTACCTTAGAATCCTGCCTCAACATCTGGTATATTGCGCAGATTGATGAGGCGCGTAGTATGTCGGTAGATGAAACGGCTCAGCGGCTGCAAAATCTAAATTCGGCGGTGGAATTTCGGCGCTTCGACTCGGTGGTAGACGCGTATCAGGCTGCCTGTGCGGCTGGCCCGGATAGTGCGGAGCAAGAACTGGTGGTAGTTACCGGTTCATTTCACACCGTTGCAGCAATACGTGATCTGAGCCTGACGGAGGGGTAATTCTTGGCCCCGCAGGAGATATCGCTGCTTGGGATTGTACATGCCGAACGCTGGCGGTTTTGTTCTCGGACCTGAGACCTAAAACCCAAAACCCTGGAGTTTGCTAGTTTGAATCAGGGCACTAAGCAAAGAATAGTTGGTACCGTTGTGCTGCTCACGGCGGCGATTGTCTTCCTGCCGATAATTTTTGACGGCGGGGGTAGCTACCAACCGGCCATTAGCAGTCGTATGCCGGAACCTCCCCAAGTGTCTATTCTGCCGCAACCGGTGCAAAATCGCCCCGTAATAATAGCGGATACGGAGCTGGAAGCTCAGGCGGTCCCGGCAACCGGAGGCGGGACAGCCAGCGTTGACGCTGAAGCAGAATCGGCGGATGCTCAGGAAACAGTACCGGTGACGACTTCCGAGCCAGTTTTTAGCCGAGAAGTGCCGGAGCTCAACAGCGTGGGTTTACCCGCATCCTGGGTTGTGCGATTGGCGTCCTTCTCCGATGGTGATAACGCCCGCAATTTATTGGCAAGGCTGCATGATGCGGGTTATAAGGCCTACATTCGTAGCGTCGGCAGCGCTGAGGATGCTCTCAGCAGAGTCTATGTGGGCCCGTGGGTGGTACGGGCGCGAGCCGATGAATCTCAAAAACGCTTACAGGAACAATTTCAACTAGCAGGGTTAATTGTTTCCTATGAAGTGAAACAGCTTTAAGCGCAGAGTCCCTGCAGCATTGGCATAGCCTGTAATATGAACGAAGTAGATACGGCAATCCTTGTGGTAACAGGCTTATCAAGCCTGTTCGGTTTGTGGCGCGGATTGATTAAAGAAGTCTTTTCATTGGTGAGCTGGGTCGCAGCTTTAGTCATAGCCAGGGTATACAGTGAGTCGGTGGCGAATTTATTGCTGAGTCTGATCGAGAGCGACAGCATCAGATATGTTACAGCGTTCGCTATTCTCTTTGTCATGGTGATGATGCTGGGGACCCTGATCATACGCTTGCTGTCGAAGTTGCTGACTATCAGTGGCCTGAAGTTGGTGGATAGATTGCTGGGCGGAGCCTTCGGTTTCCTCAGAGGCGTGATAATCGTGTTGGTGATTATCTTCATCACCAATGTATTCGTCTCTGAAACCGAACAGTGGCAACAGTCTCGGCTAATCCCTCACGGCCTGGCTGCTATAGATTGGTCCCGGCAGTTAATTGGAGAGTAGGCAATTGCAGATAGAGGCAGCGCCGCCGAACCGGCGCTATAAGCGATTTATTAAGTTTCGGAGCATGCTATGTGCGGATTGGTAGGGGTGGTATTGGGTTCTGACGCTGGCTTCTGTCTCTACGACACGCTGACAGTGCTGCAACACCGTGGCCAGGATGCTGCCGGCATCATGACCAGTGACAAGGGCATGCTCAATCTGCGTAAAAACAATGGCCTGGTTAAAGATGTTTTTCGCGAGCGTCATATGCGACGGCTGACCGGTCCCATGGGCATCGGTCATGTTCGCTACCCCACGGCAGGTAGCTCCAGGCCCGCGCTGGCGCAACCATTCTACGTTAACTCCCCTTATGGCCTCAGCCTGGCCCATAACGGCAATTTGACCAATATCGCCGAGCTGAGCCGCGAGTTGTTCAGTCAAGACCTCCGGCACATCAATACCGATTCAGACTCCGAAGTGCTGTTGAATGTATTTGCCCACGAGCTGCAGAAGTGCGGCAAGATTGAGCCCGAGCCTAGGGATGTTTTTGCAGCGGTTGCCAGCGTTCACAAGCGCTGCCGCGGGGGCTTTGCTGCGGTGGTTATGGTGGCCGGACACGGTATCGTCGGCATGCGAGACAGAAATGGCATTCGACCTCTGATTTTCGGCAGCAGGCAACGGGACAATCGCACCGAATACATGATTGCATCTGAGAGTGTGGCGCTGGACTCCCAGGGTTTTTCCATCGAAAGAGATGTGGCTCCGGGGGAGGCTGTCTATATCGATATAATGGGCAATCTTCATACCCAGGTTTGCACGGAACCGGGAGTCCATACGCCCTGTATCTTTGAGCATGTGTACTTTGCGCGCCCCGACACTCTCATGGACGGTATCTCGGTGTATAAAGCGCGCATGCGCATGGGAGAAAAGCTGGGCGATAAACTGCTAAAAATACGTCCCGATCATGATATCGATGTGGTTATCCCTATCCCGGACACCAGTCGGACCTCTGCCCTGGAACTGGCTAACAGGCTAAATCTCAAGTACCGCGAAGGCTTCGTGAAGAACCGGTATATAGGCCGTACGTTTATCATGCCCGGTCAGAAACAGCGTCGAAAATCTGTGAAACAGAAACTCAATGCCATTGATCTGGAGTTTCGCGGCAAAAATGTACTGTTGGTCGATGATTCCATCGTCAGGGGAACCACCTGTAAACAGATAATTCAAATGGCCCGTGATGCTGGTGCCAATAAGGTGTATTTTGCCTCGGCGGCACCGGCCCTACGCTATCCCAACGTCTATGGCATCGATATGCCGGCGGCATCGGAGTTAATTGCGGCGGGCAAAACCGATAAAGAAGTAGAGCAATTGATAGGCGCCGATTGGTTGATATATCAAGACCTGGATGATCTGATCGCAGCGGCTGCCGAGGGAAACCCGCATATTACTCAGTATGAATGTTCTGTTTTCGATGGTCAGTATATTACCGGCGATGTCGATGAAGTCTACCTGAAACGGTTGGAGAGCCGGCGTAGCGACGCCGTCAAGAAATCCACGAAGAAGGGCAAGGGCGGTCAGACCAAGGGCAAAAACCTGGTGGCAGATCTGCATAGCGACGCCTGAGGCTCCCTGGATGTTTTCACTAAACCTTGATAAGCAAGCGAAACTACATGGCAATGTCGTGGAGAACGATTTCTCTCGACAGGTCCAGGTCGCTGTTGCCGAGGTAAGCAAAGCATTATTAGGAAAGGAACATCAGATTCGTCTGGCTCTGTGTTGTCTGTTTTCGGGCGGACATCTGCTTATCGAGGACCTGCCCGGTATGGGTAAGACAACCTTGTCTTATGCGCTGGCGAAGGCGCTTGGACTGGGCTTTAATCGCATTCAATTCACCAGTGACCTGCTGCCTGCAGATATTCTGGGGATTTCTATTTTCGACCAGAACACCCATGAATTTTTGTTTCACCCAGGGCCAATCTTTAGTCAATTGGTGTTGGCAGACGAGATAAATCGAACCACCCCGAAGACTCAGAGCGCCCTGTTGGAAGCAATGGAGGAGAGGCAGGTTACGGTCGAAGGAGAGACCAGAGCCCTTCTTCGTCATTGCCACGCAGAATCCTGTAACGCTGGCAGCGGGAACCTATCCCTTGCCCGAGTCGCAACTGGATCGCTTCCTGATGCGTCTGCGGCTTGGCTATCCGGATAAGCGAGCCGAGCGTGAATTGCTGGAAATGAACACAGAGCGAGACAAGATCGACAACGTACAACAATGTCTGTCTACGGAAGATGTGGCTAAATTCCGCAAGCATTCTGCCGAGGTAAGTGCCAGTGGTGCTCTGCTCGACTATGTGCAACGGTTGATTTTGTACACACGCGGAGCAGATAATTTCCATTTCGGTTTGTCACCCCGAGGCAGCCTGGCGGTGATGCGAGCCGCCAAGACCTGGGCCTTGATGTGTGGACGCAATCATGTAGTGCCTGAAGACGTGCAAACTATATTGCCAGCGGTGGCTGAGCATAGGCTGCGCGCCAATTCGGATGAAGACGGCCACACCGGCGCGGCGCTTGTGCAACGCCTGCTTAACGAAGTTGATGTAATCGAGTAGTTCCCTACTTGGGAGACTCCTGCCTCATCACGGGACAACTGTCATGGCATTTAGTCTCAGACCACGATTTGAAAAGGCCATGCAACGATGGTTAGCGAAAAAACTGCCGCCCCGCGAAAAAGTCACCTTATTTCTCAGTAATATCTTTATCGTGCCATCCCGCAACGGCTTGTTGTTCGTGCTCGCCTCATGCCTGATTTTTATAGCTGCAATTAATTATGCCGTCAGCCTGGCTTTCGCGCTGGCGTTTCTAATGCTTAGTATTTTTATTCTGGCAATACTCTATAGTTTTAATAACCTTAATCAATTGACCCTGGAGAGTAAGTCGGCATCACCGGTGTTCTGTGGTGAAGAAGCAAATTTCAAGGTTCTTCTGACGCGCAGCAAGAACAAGCGGCACGAAGCTCTTATGCTTAATTTTCCGGATTCCACTGTGAGTCATGTTGATCTGGTGCTGCAGGATCGTGAAGAGGTGGACGTGTTCACGCTTACCACCAGGCGGGGCGAATTTGTGGCGCCGCGCTTGCGTATACTTACGTATTTTCCATTGGGTTTGTGTCGGGCCTGGTCCGTGGTCGATCTGAACCTGCATTGCCTGGTGTATCCGAAACCAGTCGCGTTCGACATGAAGCAATTTAACAGTGGCTCATCAGGCTCAGAGGATTCGACAATCAGCATGCAGGGCAGCGAAGATTATTACGGGCTCAGGGAGTACGTGCCGGGAGATTCCATGCGTCAGATTGCATGGTAAAATGTAGCGCGTGGACAGGGCTTGCAGGTGAAACAATTTGTCGACTATGTCGATAATAAGGTGTGGCTTGACTGGGATATGTTCTATGGCTTCGGTGTCGAGGAGCGACTTTCGCGCTTGTGTTATTGCGTGCTGAAGCTTGGCAAAAAGGCCAGCCCATTTGGTCTTAAAATGCCAGGAGTAGAAATTGCTCCGGGCACGGGAGCTGAACACAGACACACACTTCTACGCGCGCTGGCTCTCTTCGACTCTGTGAATCCCTGATGGATATAAGCTACCAAATTCCACGCGCGGCGCTGGGTTGGGTGCTGGCTGCCGTAGTGCTGGTGATTGCACCCCTGAGTATACGCATGCCGATGTGGGTTTCCGCAATCGCGATGCTTTGCGTATTCTGGCGCCTGCTTATATTCACCGGCAATCTGAATTTTCCCGGTCGCCTGACCAGGATTGCGGTGGTTATTTTTACCCTGATTGTCTCCGCCTCGCAGATGAGAAACCTTGGGGTCGGCCTGGATTCGGCCGCCAGTTTGCTGGCCCTGGGATTCGTTTTTAAGCTCATTGAGATGCGTCAGAACCGCGATATCTATGTGGTTATCTCGCTCTGTTTTGTCATGTTAATGGTTGGGTTTCTATACTCCCAGAGTGTGCTCATGACCCTCTACATAGCGGTGGTGGTCACTATCGTAACCGGCGCGATGATCGCTATGAATAGATCTATTCTTATCGTTGACTCGGCAGGTACGCTGAGAATGGCTGTTAAGATCATTTTACAGGCGATACCACTTGCCGTTGTGCTGTTCATGGTTTTCCCCGCATAGCGCCGCTGTGGGCTGTTCCGGTTCAAAGCAATTCAAGCACTACAGGCGTGACCGATGAAATGTCTCCAGGCGACATCAGTCAACTGGGACGGTCGGGGGATTTAGCCTTCCGCGTGCAGTTTGAAAATTCGGCGCCACCGCTGCATCACGATCTCTACTGGCGCGGACTGGTGCTGGATAATTTTGATGGTAATACCTGGCGCCGCACCCGTTCATCTTCCTCCTATTCAGCAGCATCGGCACTGGCAGATTTTCGTTGGAACTGGAATGACAGGGTCAGAACCGGTGGCAATCCTATTGCTTACAATGTAATTCTGGAGCCAACCCAGCAGCCCTGGATTTATGGTTTGCACCTGGCGCAGCCCCAATTTGGAGGCTTATTCTAGAGTCGAAATTTTGAAATATTCAATAACGGCATGATTACTCAGCGCCTCAGCTACGATCTGCGTTCCTATGCTGACAGTCAGACTGATATTTTTCTGTTGGATAGCGCCCGCAGTCGCAGTCTGAATTTGCCGGTTACCGGCAACCTTCAAAGTCGTGAGTTTGCCAGGCAATTACACTCTACAGTTGGCTCTGACCGTGACTATGTTTTTGCCATGCTGGGACACTTTCAGCAAAATGAATTTTTTTACACACTCAACCCGGCGTTGTTAGGTGAAGATCGCATAGACGATTTTCTGTTTAGTACTCTGGAAGGATTTTGCGAACATTATGCCAGTACTTTTGCCTTCCTGATGCGAGCGGTAGGAATTCCTGCACGCGTGGTGGTTGGTTATCAAGGTGCCGAATACAATCGCTTCGAAGACTACATGATGGTTTACCAATACAATGCCCACGCCTGGAACGAGGTCTGGCTCGAAGGCGAGGGTTGGGTGCGCTTTGACCCAACCGCTGCGGTTTCGCCGGAGCGCATCGAATTGGGTGTGGAAGCCGCCTTGCGCGATGATCCGGCATTTTTGGACGAGTCGCTGTTTTCGGCAATGCGCCTGGGCGGCTATAGTTGGTTAAATACTATGAGGCTGCGATTAGATGCCGTGGAGTACGAGTGGAACAGGCGCGTGGTCAATTACGATGAAGAGGTTCAGCTGGAGTTGTTCAAGCGGCTCTTCGGTGAGGTAACTGAACGAAAAGTCCTGATTCTTCTAATTGGATTGGCGGGAATTGTGATTATTGCGGTGGGCTTTACCGTGATCAAGATAGAACCCGCGTCACGTCATGACCCGGTTACGAAGCTTTATTTGCGAGTAAACAAGGAATTAGAGAAAGTTGGTTTGGGACGGATGCAGGGAGAGGGGCCGCTGAGCTATTGTGACCGTGTGACAACAGCGAGGCCTGACCTGGTTACAGTGATGCAACCGTTAACAGAGCTCTATGTCGCACTCAGCTACTGCCCTGCGCCAGCCACCGGCGAGCAGTTAAAACAGCAGTTGAAAGAATTCAAGCAATTGCTTAATAGACTTAAATTGAATCTCACGCCGCTGGCACGTATGCGACAGCGAACATAGCCGAGTTTTGTCAACACTAGCGGGGTGCGCTGGTTTCAATTACTACACTATAAGCCTGATTGTGGAAACTGTTTTTTAAGCAGTTGTTTAATGGCATCCCGGTGGTCACCCTGAATTTCGATGACGCCTGCCTTTATGGCTCCGCCCGACCCACACAGGGTTTTAAGCTGCTTTGCCAAGGCTTTCAAATCGGTCTCGGCCAATGCCAGGCCGCTTATCAGGGTCACGCCTTTGCCTTTTCTGCCCTTGGTTTCTCGGCTGATCACTAAGCTGCCTTGAATGACTGGGGGTGGCTTCGACGCCAGCTGGCAGCGGCACTTGCGCAGAACTTTCTGGCAACGAGGACAACGGCCGTTGCCACTCGTTGAGTAAACCAGTCTGGAATCGGGCATCGGGGCTAGCTACCTGCTAGGAGGTTTTATACAGCGGTGGCAACGCGAACTGCTGCTGATGTCGTACTACTTGTATTTCGCGGAGCTTTTGCTTGCGAAGTTTGAATATCAGGCTGATTAGCGCTCGACTATCGAAATTTTCCGCGCTCTTTTCAGTAGAATTGCTGTTGAAAAGGAAAGATTGAATTTGCAGCACATGCTGATGCAACTCAGGGGCCTGTCGCTGCTGCAATAAGTCTTCCATACTAATCACAGACCTGCCGCTGACAAAGTGATCACACCACCGTATCAGTGTACTCCTGAGCAGGATAAGGTCGTTGCCCCGGCACGCGGCTCGCAGTTGCCTGAAGGCGACTCGTTCATTGTTTTGCGGGCTGTATTTGGCAGCGAGTTGCTCTTTAAGGTCGTTGATATAGGCGCTGATTTCACGATTATTCGGTGCGATCACTAATTTATAGACGCTAACTGCCACCAGCAGGAACGCCAATATGATGGAATAATTTAACCAGGCGGCATTCACTTCGATAAACTCCGCCTCGGCTTGCGCGTCGATCATATCCTGATCAACTACTGGCACCGCTGCCAGTAACTCGTCAAGATTTTCGGTGCTGGCGATGGTTTGCTCGGCCGGAACCACGCCTCCGACAGTGGCGATCGTCAGGCGCGTTGCTGGCACCACAGTGGCTTCCAGTTGGTCTGTGTCGATATTCCACCAGGGGATGGAAATCTCCGGTATCTCCACAATGCCACTGCCAGTAGGCACCACGGAAGTGATTTCAATCCGGGTACCGACAATGCTGCCATCGACAAATGTACGCTCGATAGTGGCTGGATCAGGGTAGAGGTTAACACCTTCTATTTCGGTGGTGCCGAATGGAGGCAATACCGCGCCGTCCAGCCCATCCGCCACCATAGTAATAGTGCGCGTGAGCGTGTCTCCAATCTGCAAATTACTAAGGTCCGAGCTCCATTCTTCTTCCAGCGTCAGGCCGGCGACCGGCAGCCAGAATCTACTGTTCTGAGTCGACAACGGACGCGCCTTAATATCGATGTCTATACCCTCGATAAAGGCCGTAACCCGTCGTGTATTCAAGTTTCTGAACACGAAGTTACTGGAGCCGTCGGTTACCTCGCCGCGGAACAAGATATCTGGTAATTTCAGGGTTCCGCTGCTTTGTGGAAAAATCACATAGCGCTTCTCGTAGACACCGTAGCGTTCGCCATCGATGAGTTTTTCATATTGATTGGGCGAGCCTATCGGCTGAATAACTGTATCCGGCATTTCTAATTCAGTAAATTGAGGATTACGAATACCGTTGATGGTATAGAACAGACGTACGGTAAACAGCAATTGTTCCTGTACGTATACGGAGTCTTTATTAACTTCTATTTCCAGGTAAAGCTCTTCGCTGGACTGATTGGAGCGTGGACCTTCGTTGACAACGTTGATAGCAATTGGCTCGGTGGTAGCGTTGTTAATAGTGAGCGCAGGAATGGTTAGTTCGCCTTCATTCAAGGGGAACAGCGTAATAATGTAATCGGTCCAGGCTTCGACAGCGCTATTGACGCTTCTTATCTGGCTCGAGGTCCGGGTTCCGAGAACGTCGAAATTGTCGGTAAGCGGGGCAAGGTCTAACTGCATGCCCTGGCGTTGATCAAACACGCGAATGGTGAAAACCAGAGTTTCACCTCGGGCCAGTTCGCTCCTGTCAACCGAGACTTCGACGTCCTGGGCAAGACTTGTCGAGCCAAGCAAAACCAGCAGGGTGACGATAAAACCACGACACCAATGGGAGTATGTAGAATTCGTCAATTTCAAATTCACCAGATCTGCCCTCCGTTTTGAAGGTTGTTAACGGTGCCATTAAGCTGGCGTTGACGATACTGGTAACGAAATTTTCGCCGCAGTAGCTCGCCGGGATCATCCTCAATACGACGCAACCATTGTTCAAGTGCCTGCTGCTCTTCAAATTCTTCGTTGCTAGTATCGCTAGGTGTATTTTGTTCGCTGTTGGACTCGGAATTTTCCTGGTCTTCCGGTGGTTGGTTCTGCTGCTGCTCGTCCTGCTGATCCTGATTGCCTTCCTGACTTTCCTGGTCCTGTTGTTCGCTGCTTTCCTCGTTTTGTTCTGATTCGTTTTCAGAATTTTCCTCAGATTGATTTTCCTGGCTCTCGCCTTCCTGCTCCTCGCCTTCCTCTGATTCCTGCTGTTCCAGCAATTGCGCGACAATTTCTTTATTGGCCAGGGCATCGCTGTGGTTGTTATCCAGGCCTAGGGCGAGGTCATAGGCCGCTATAGCCTCCGCGTAATTGCCGGTAAGCGCCAGGGAGTTGCCGCGGTTGTAGTGGCCATCGGGAGTATCGTCGGCGCTAAACGAGGCGATCGCAGCTTCATAGTTGCCGGCCTTGTAACTGGCCGCACCTTGCCACTGGGTGGAATCGAAGAGGGCGGCCGCGGTGGCGTGATCTTCGTTCTGGAAGGCTTCCGCGCCCTGCTGGTCAGAGGTCTGCCAAAGGCTTTGCCAGTCCGCTGCCTGGGCTTGCTTGGTGGGTAACAGCACAGCGGTGGAGCTTATCAACAGCATGGAAAAAAGCCAGCCGCGACGAAAACTGAGCGCGGTCAGAGGCAGCACCAGCAGCAACAACCAGGGGCCGGTTTCATACCAGACGTCGAACTCTTCTTCCACTTCCGTGAGTTCTTCGTCATCGAAGAGTTCAAACTCGGTTAACAGGTAGGCGAGATCTGAGTCGGCAAGCTGGATGTCGTGATAGCGGCCAGCGACTCGATTTGCCAGCGACTCCAGCACATTGCGATTCAGAGTAGGGATGACCATAACACCGTTCTCGTCGGTAAGAAAATTACCATCGCTGGTGCGAATGGGGGCGCCTTCTTCGGTGCCAATGCCCATGATTAACAGCTCATAATTGGTAGGCTCCAGCTGCTCGGTAATCAGTAATTCCTGATCGAAGCCACTGATGCCATCGGTCATTAAGAGAATTTTACCGCGACTGGACTCGACGTCGTCCAGCAGTCCAATAGCGAGGTCAATAGCAGCCATCGGATTGCTGCCAAACAGGGGCATGATATTCGGGCTCAGCGACGGTACCAGCGCCGCGATTGTAACCACATCATCGGTAAGCGGGGTAACGGTATGGGCATCGCCGGCGTAGACAATCAGCGCGGTCTGACCTTCTGCCCGCAGCGCCAGAATATCCCGCAATTTACGCTTGGCTAAATCCAGCCGACTGGGAATATGATCGGGGGCATACATGGACAGTGATAAATCCATGATGATTACCAGAGCATCGTCACGCTTCTGCACCGGTTGTGGCAGCTTCTCCCAGACCGGTCCTGCCAGAGCTATGACCGACAGGATCCAGACAGCAAAAAGCAACAACAAGGGGGTGCGTTGGGAACTGCTCTTGCTGCGGTCTAAGAGGTAGGGCAGCAGCGATTTGTCAATCGCTTTATCCCACGCTGTTATCACTGAATTTACCCGCCACATGGCGGCAAAAAACACCAGCGTTGGAATCAAAGCCAGCAACCACAAGGGGCGTAACAAGTGCAGCTCTTCGAATAGATTACTGGGGATTAGTAATTCCATCAGGCACTACTTCCGCCACGCAGCGGGCTTTCATTTTCATCCTGGCTGGCTTCGATGCGGGCCTTGCCAGCCAGTGACAACCAGGGGATGGAAAATAGTGCGAGAATGAAGCTAATCAGCATGGCTGTACCCAGTGGCCAGTAAAACAGCACCCGGGTTGGCCTATAGGTCTGCTCGTCCTGCTCGATGGTCTCCAGTCGGTCCAGTTCTTCATAGATGCCCACGAGATCATTTACGTTTCTAGCGCGAAAGTAACGGCCGCCGGTGGATTCCGCAATCTGGCTAAGTACCTGCTCGTCAAGTCCCGCCGACGGATTTATGGCTCGGGCGCCAAAAAAAGTCCGCTGCACCACCTGATCTGCACCGATACCAATGGTGTAGATTTTAATTTTCTCGATACGGGCCAATTCTCCAGCCTGCTCCGGCGATACCGCACCGGCGTTATTGACGCCATCGGTCAACAGCACCAGTACCCGGGCATTTTCCGGTCTTTTACGCAGGTGAATAACACCGAGGCCAATAGCGTCTCCAATAGCCGTCGCTGATTCCTCGATAATGCCGATATCTGCTTCTTCCAATAGCGTTCCAACGGTTTCTCGATCGAAGGTAAGCGGCGCCTGAATATAAGCATGGGCGGCGAACAGAATAAGGCCCAGACGATCGCCCTCCCGTCGTTCTACAAAATCACCAACCACAGCCTTTACTACGTCGATGCGGGAGGCTTGTCGATTTCCTACAACCATATCCTGCGCTTCCATGCTGCCGGAGATGTCAACCGACAGCATCAGGTCGCGGCCAGTAGCGGGCAGCTGCACCGGATCGCCTAACCACTGAGGTCGGCTGGCGGCCAGTACTACCAGCAACCAGATCAGGGTGCAGCAAATCAGATTCAACAGGCGGCCGCTGGTCAAATTTTCATTGTCAGACTGCAGCCGGGTTAAAACGCTGAAGAAGGGTACGTACAAGGCCGCGTCCTGGCGCGGTGCCCGCGCCAACAACCTGTAGATAATCAGGGGTAGTGGTAGTGCCAGGAGCATGTATGGCCAGGTGAGTTCA
>CAVOFA010000046.1:0-20581 GCA_963694865.1 Gammaproteobacteria bacterium
CGCCGCCACTCACTTCCGCACAAACACGCGTCAATGCAGCCGTCAGCGTCGTCTTGCCGTGGTCAACGTGACCTATCGTGCCGACGTTTACGTGGGTTTTATTTCGTTCAAATTTTTCCTTCGCCATTTTCGACTGCCCCTATCTCTCTATGTCACTGTCATCAAGTTAATATCAAACCAGAATTCTCTGATTCTTCTATAGTAAAGTTCTCTATATAGAAGCAATAGAATCTGTTGCTATGTTTTGTAGTGTGTGGTGCTCACACCCGGAGTTGAACCGGGGACCTCTTCATTACCAATGAAGCGCTCTACCGCCTGAGCTATGCGAGCTAATCATTAGTAATCTCAGTCCATACCAAGCTACCCGGTAGCTCCTCTCTCTGCATAAATCTCTAATTCGTAGTTCTCTGCTGCTGCCAACACAAGAAGAGTTGGAGCGGGTAGCGGGAATCGAACCCGCGCAACCAGCTTGGAAGGCTGGGGTTCTACCGCTGAACTATACCCGCTTGCTTAAAACTGCGCCCGCGCCAGCGACCCTATATGGTGGAGGGGGGTGGATTCGAACCACCGAAGCTTGCGCGTCAGATTTACAGTCTGATCCCTTTGGCCACTCGGGAACCCCTCCCACAAGATTTCCCAAGGGTCAAAATCCCTGGCTCTCTCAGTCAGGAGCGGCATTTTATGGGAATTGAAGCCCTTGTGCAATCGTTTCACAGAGATTTTCTGTAACTGTCAAGTAGGGCCTATCACTCGACAAATCAAGCCATTGCGCTTCATTGATAGCGCTCGGAACCGGATGCCTGAGCAATACCTGAATATCGCCAGTGGAAAGCGGGATTTCCTGGATCTCCGCGCTGTATCCCAGCGTTTCCAGTTGGCTTATCACGATTTCGGCGGAATCACGCTGAGCAAACACCCCTAAAGCAATGCCATTTGTCAGGCTTCCTCGCGTTATGAGGTAAGTTTCGACCTGTAAACCAGCGTCAGTGATTGCTGCGCTGAGCCCCTCAAGGGTGATGGTGGTAGCAAGGGTTCTGGAGGAAAGCGGCGGTATGTAAACACGGAATTGCGACGGCAGCGCCTCTCCAGTCAGATTCAATAAAGCGCCGAATTCAGCGTCCCTGAACCGGGCTATGAAGCCATACGCATCATCGACTGAGGGGAAGTTAGCTATTATGGAGCAAACAGGAGCCTGAATCGGCGCTGTCAATTCCTGCTGTTGCGCCTCGAACTCGCTTACCAGCATCAGTCCCGTATTCAACAACGGCAGGCTCTCGGTTACTGGCACTGCTGTCGGCGGAGTCTGGTAGTACTGATTCCAACCAAAATATGCAAAATTTGCCAGCAGCAGGGAAATCACTATATAGCGCATGGTTTAGTCAGTTTCCGTATCGAGTCCAGCACGGGAGTAGGGACAGGCAACTGCCAGTCCGTCGAGAACCAGACCCGCAACCACTTCGATACCTGGCAAGGAAGTTGATTCCGCGAGCAACTCAGCATCACCGCCGGTAAAGAAGAGCCTGGGGGCAACAGTCTGTGATGCCGAAGCTTGTAATACTGAGTCTGCGACGCTTTCGATAATGGCTACCAGGCAGCTCAGGGTACCATTGTATACCGCGGCATCGGTAGAGTGGCCCGGTTGCAGGGACAGCAGCGAATATCCCGTCGTCAAGCGGATGCCAGTGCCTGCTTCCAGGCTTTCCCGCATTAATCGTAAACCGGGAAGAATAAAGCCGCCGCCATGACTACCTTGCGCATCGAGTACATCGATCGTAATCGCCGTACCGCTGTCCACTACCACACAGGGCTCAGATGATCTCTGGCGAGCAGCCAGCATGGCCAACCAGCGGTCAATTCCGAGCTTGCCGGTATCGCTATAGTGATTGCTTACGCCCCCACAGCCTCTGCTTACCTCGGCTACATGCAATTCCAGATCCCAGACCCCTTTAATCCAGCTGCTGATTTCGTCGACTTCCGCGCCACCCCTGACGCTGCAGATTCGGACAAATTCAGGTCGACGCTCGGGGATCACAGCCGCCATCAGGCCATTAACATCCACGGCGCTGCCTTCTGCTTCCACCACGCTGTTTGTAGGATCGAGATGACGCCACTTTATGCAAGAATTTCCTGCGTCAAACTCCAGAATCATGTCGCTGAACCTTCTGAATATTCGCGTAAGCTTGGAATGATTTCGCCGCCAATTACTGCCTGTCTACCGCCGGCGGTCTGTATCAGCTGCGCTCCAGACTGATCTACGCCCAGAGATTTGCCGATAATACGCTCGCTGCTATTTTGAATCACGATATCATGACCAACATAGCAGTCCAGGCGATTCCATTCGTCCTGAAAGCTTGAGAATCCACGGCTTTCAAAAACAGCTACATTGCTTAAGAGCTTGTTTAAAAGTACTGCCACAATTTCTTCTGCATGGAGTTGATTTTCGGTAAGTGAGTTCAAATCTGTCACCGGTCTGTCGATCTCATGCCTCGCTTGTGCTGGCAAGGCCAGATTAATGCCGATTCCAAACACGATATACAGTGCCGAACTGGTGTTTTGCAGTTCAAGTAATATGCCTGCAAGCTTTCTTTTCTCGTGCAAGACATCGTTTGGCCATTTCAACTGCAGATTCTTCACCCCCAAAGTAATCAAGGCAGAGTGCAGACTTATGGCGGTTACCAGACTCAGACTCTGTAAGGCATTGGCTTTCATTGTAAACTGCCGCACCAGCGATAAATAAATCCCCGCCCCTTTATGACTGTACCAGTGTCTGCCGCTGCGCCCTCTGCCAGCACTCTGGGACTGGGCCAGAACGACCCAGTTGCCGCGTTTTCCCGACCGAATCAGTCGCAGAGATTCTGCATTGGTAGAATCAATCTCTTCAAACAGGAGGATCTCGCCAATGTCCACACCGAAATCCGGACTAAGATGTTTCTCAATCAGTTCTCTGTTCATACCTGGCTAATACCAAACCGAATCGCGATGTTGTGGGAATTAGTGGGACATTCATAGACAACAAAAAAGGAGCGCGTTCACTGTGCCAGGCACTGCAGACCGCTCCTTCTTGTCCTAGGGGACTTCTGAACAATGATTCAGTATCTCTGGCCTACAGAGCAGCCGTAGATTAAGGCGGCTTCCTGCAGTAATGTTCACTACCTTGCAAAGGGAGCCAACGCAGAGATACGGTTGCTCTGAAGGTCCCTACGGGCGCGTCCTGAAGCGCACTTCTGCGTCGTTGCAACCCTTGTTAAGGACTAGGCCATTAACTGCGGATTGCGTCTAGCAGAAGCACGCTTCATGTCACGCAGAGATATTGAAGCATTATTCAGAGGTTCCCTAACTTCTGTTAGCTGCTTACTCTCAATCGCCGGTTAGGCTTAACCAGTGGTTAACTATGCGGCCCTCGGTGGAATATCATTATGAGCCAGCAGCGACCGCGAAAGGGCTGCTACTCGCCAGTGGCGACAGCATTATCTTCAGCTTTTAATTTAGAGACCACACCCCAACTTTCTAAAATAATAAATAACGCAGACACCATAACCGCAACTTGGATCAGAACAAGGATCCACTGACCTTTACTGATGTAGTCCATTATGTACCAAACGCCAGCCCAGATAGCCATCAATAAAATAAATATCATTGGAGCTATAAGATACCTGGCCGGTCGCCCAAGCTTAAGCAAATATACAGAGAGAATTATTAATGTCATTCCTGCGAGGATCTGATTCGTAGCACCAAATACTGGCCATATCAGCGTTCCGCCGTCTCCAGGGTAATTTCCATTTGATACTCCAAACGCCAACAACAAGCATGCTCCCACAGCCACCATAGTTGATATAATATTATTTTTTAAAGGATTAATCCCGTATATGTTTCCCCATTCTTGGATAATATATCGTGTCAATCTAAGACCTGCGTCCATAGTTGTGCCGGCGAACAAAACCACCATCACAGCCAGCATTGTTTGCGCAAAAGCCAGAGATATCCCCCAACCATTAGAAATCAATAGCGCGCCACCCGAGATAAACCCGCCAGCAGATGGGCCTCCTGTAAAAGTCGGATAAAGCTCATTCCAACCTCCTGCAGCGGTTGCCGCATACAAGGAACCTGTTACAGCCACGATAGTTATCAAAGCTAATGAACCCTCACCTAACGCACCAAGATAACCAACAAACCGCGCATCTTTCTCATTGTTGAGTTGTTTTGCGCTTGTGCCGGAGGAAACGATCCCATGGAACCCAGACAAAGCACCGCAGGCTATGGTAACAAACAGAATCGGCCAGATAGGCGGCGTTCCCTCCGCTACATCATTGAACATAGGAGCAGCTACATCAGGCATGGTAAACAAAACTGCTGAATAGAGAACGATTAAGCCGACCACTAATTGCGCACCATTTATATAGTCACGCGGCTGAAGCAATAACCAAACTGGCAGCATTGACGCAATACCAGCGTAAACATATAGCAAAATGATCCAATTACCTCGCTCTCCAAGCCCAAATATATCTCCTGGCAGAGCCAGCGGCATGATACTTCCGATATAAATCGTAAAATAAAGAATACCTACGCCTATAATCGATATCAGTAAAAGATTAAATTTTTTGCGAATAAGAACACCTACAGCAATTGCGACTGGAATGGCCGCCCAAGCAGGGAAAACTGATTCAGGATAGATGACCATCTCATCTCCGATAATAGTCGCAAACATCGCATTAACTAAAACCAGAAGCAGAAAAATTATTATCATCATAACGGAACGGACCCGCGTCCCTATGATGGTTTCAGAGAGAGCCCCTATTGACTTAGCATCATGTCTATTGCTGGCCCATAAAGCTCCAAAATCATGTACCCCTGCGAAAAAAATCGACCCGAAAGTTACCCATAGAAGAGCTGGGGCCCACCCCCAGTAGACTGCTATAGCCGGGCCAACAATAGGTGCTGCTCCAGCGACAGCTGTAAAATGAGACCCCCAAAGGACAAATTTATTGGTCGGAACGTAATCAACACCATCCTCAAAACGATGGGCGGGCGTTTCGTAATTCGAATCGAGCTGATAAATTTTTTCAGCTATAAATTTTGAATAAACAAACCACCCAAATGTGAAACCAACTAAACCGAATAAGACGATAAAGATCGAGGACATACAGCACTCTCCCGCATTATTATTATAAATTCCAAGCCCAGCATCATAGCAAGTTATTTGCTACGGAGACAATGAATGTCGCCTATTTACGTACTCCCCCTAATACCGTGATGGTAAAACTTATCCAGTGCCCGTGCGCTATTGCCGGTTCGTAGAAAAACAGACCTAATCGTCAACTGAATCCTTTCAGGTTCAGCCTAGCCGCTTGTTAAAAAGCTCTCAGGCAAGTGCGAGACACGGCTGAATTTGGCGAAAAAGCGGTGTTTACACGCCGTAAGGGCAAACTAATTTCGCGTTACGCTGCGCTTTCGAGACCAATAACAGTCATAGATTAGTTGTCGATTTCTATTTCCCCACTCGCACCGTAGCTGGAAATGCTCTCAACCAGAGACCAGCGCCGGAACAATTCATACATTCCCCAGAGTACAGTTACGACAATAACCAGCATCATTCCCCAACGCATGGCGGCGGCGAAAAACAGATAATCAAACACCGGCATCTGCATTTGAAATTGATTGAGCAGCTCTCCTCTCTCCAACATCCAATGCCAGGCACTGTGAGCGAGCAGAGCGGATAATAAAATAGTCCCTGCACGCTCCCGAACGAAGAACCTGAAAAGGATATTCAGCAGGGGAATAACCAGTATGAGGACCAATATTTGCCCAAGTTCGACGCCCACATTGAACGCCAGCAGGGAGGAAAATAAGTGCCCACCAGCAAACTGCAGCGTATCGCTAAACACGAATGAAAAGCCGAATCCATGCACCAGGCCAAAGCCGAAAGACAACATCCAACGATGCTCCAGTTTGGCGCCGACGATATTCTCAAACGCCATGTAGACAATGGAGAGCGCGATTAGAACCTCGATCAAAGGGGGAAACCAGAGCGAATTGGGCATAATACCAAACGCGGAACTGATTAAGGTGATCGAATGGGCGATCGTGAACGAAGTCACTACCGGAATCAATACCCGAATACTGCGTAGGGGAATGACCAGGCAGAATAGGAACAACAGATGGTCTATACCATCCAGAATATGATTGAAACCCATATAAACAAATCGAAGCGCGGCCTGGTGCCAGCGAGGATCCAGATTCACCAAACCCGGATTACCGAGGTAATTAAAAACCCTCTCGGCACCACCTGGCACCAGAAAGCGTAATACGGTGGTGGTTTGATTCGAGAGTGTGCCGATCTCGGGATTCATGGAAAAGTCTGATTGCTCAGAGGAAATTTTATAAGTGACCAAGACGTCCAGCACTCCCTGTCGCCAAAACAGATCAACGCTGTCTTCCAGTGGCGGACTCAGTACGTTCTCCATGGCGTCTTCGAAACGGGTAAACGAACGATCGGACGGCAGTGAAACCCGGGTTGCGACCAATTCCTTGTCGTTCAGTTCTTCACCGTTTTCAAAAAAGTGAATTGAATCGGTGATATAGACGCGGGCGGCATCATTGAGTGAAAACTCGGCCTCGGAAAACTGCAGATAGCCGGGACCACGGAGAGGAAAGCTGATTTCGCTAAAGGCTTCCATTGGCACACGCAACAATGCAGTAAGTTGATTCCCCTCTGGTTTGACGAATGCATATACAGTGACACGAGACGGGATGTCGTGGGCCTGGATCAAAGTCGGAAATAAAAGTAAACCCAAAAGCAGCCCGACTGCGGCGCAATTGCGGCCGCTGACGAGCTTCAAAAATGCGTTGAAATAATTCATTAGATCCTATTATGTCCCTTATAAATCAGCTAGTTATGCGGCGGCATTTAAACACAGATCCGCAGCTGTCTGCAGCTAAAAAGCCAACTTGGCCGGGGGGATGTTACAAATTCTTACAAGTGCCCCTCCTTTAAATTTGCTTATTAGTATACTGTCTTGGAATTAATCAGTATACTCGGCGTTGCTCTGAGAGCTTAAACTCCCCACAATTGGGGCCTTGAGAGGAAAACAAGAATGAAAAAGATCAAGTTATTAGTAGGGGCAACTCTGATAGTCGCATTGGTTGTGCTAGGCGTTGGCCAATCAAAATTACAAGAGTCTAGTGTTGCGGCAAGCAACGGTGTGATGGCTCCTCACTTTCTGGTCGACCCATACTGGCCACGACCACTGCCAAACATGTGGGCAATGGGTAATACCATCGGCGTTGATGTTGACGACAGAGACCATGTCTTTGTAGTCCATCGCAATGATGACTCTCAATTTGGTGGCAACACAGAAATTGGCCTGCAGGGTGGAGTCTCAGAGTGCTGTACACCAGCACCACCAATCATCGAATTTGACCACGCTGGTAATGTTGTAAACGCCTGGGGCGGACCCGTTGAAGGTGCGCCCTATACATGGCCTGCCTCTAATCACGGCCTCGGAATTGATGCTAACGGCAACATCTGGATAGGTGGCAACGGAGGCGGTGACTCACACGTTCTCGTTTTCACCCGCAATGGCGAATTCATCCGCACCGTTGGTATTCAAGGTGAAGACCCTGACAGTAATAGCCGGGTTCACTACGGGCGAGTAGCAGAAATCTCTATTGACGTCGAAGCCAATGAAGCCTACTTCGCAGATGGCTATCAACACAGACGCGTCGCGGTTGTTGACGTTGCCACCGGAGCCTTCAAGCGCTACTGGGGTGCCTACGGCAACACGCCTGACGATTCCGCAGACGTCACTTACACTCCAGGCCAACCAGGCCCTCAGCAATTTCGTGGTCCAGTTCACTGCGCCGAGCCTTCAAACGACGGCCTGGTGTATGTATGTGACCGTGGCGCTGACCGGGTACAGGTATTCCGCAAGGACGGTACCTACGTAAGAGAGGCTGTGTACACTCCAGCCACGCTGAATCAGGGCTCAACTTGGGATATCGCATTTTCTCCAGATGAAGCACAGGAATTCATCTATTTGACAGATGGTCAAAACTTCAAAGTTTTAGTAATCGATCGCCAGTCCATGGAAGTGCTATACACCTTCGGTCAAGGTGGCAGACAGCCGGGCACATGGTACGCGCCCCACAGTATCGCCACAGATTCGGAAGGTAATATATATACAACTGAAACCTACGAAGGTGCGCGTGTCCAGAAGTTCGCCTACCAGGGAATCAGGCCTGTAACCGTTCGTCAGCGCGCTCCAACCTGGCCTACTGACAAACTTTAAAGCTTACAGGGTCTAATAAACAAAAGCCGTATCGGAGTGCTTCGATACGGCTTTTTTAATGCTCTCTCATAAACAATGCAGTCCCGTTATCGCACCACCTAATCACCTTCGACTAATAATTTCCTAATGCTTACTTTGGTGGTAATGTAACTGGCCTTACTGTGGCATTAACCAAGCAAGCAGTAGACTAGTAGTTTCAATTCGCCTTCAACTAGTAAGGAAACCACTATTAGCAAGGAACTGGGGCTGGACCTGGGGCGGGCTGAATGCTGCACCGCCGCACCACCCATACTAGAGTTTGATATCGACGGAAATCTAATTAATGCCTGGGGTGGCCCCGGCGATGGCTACACCTGGCCGGCATCGAACCATGGCATCGAAATAGCGCCAAATGGAGACATCTGGATTGGTGGCAACGGCAGTGGTGACTCTCATGTGCTGGTGTTTAACCGCGATGGCGAGTTCATTCGCGAAATCGGCGATGCCGGTGAAGATGTGGATAGTAATAGCCGCACGCACTTTAGCCGGGTGGCGGAAATAGCAATAGATGCCGACGCCGGTGAGGCCTATTTCGCCGATGGCTATGGCAACAAGCGGGTTGCGGTTGTCGACCTGGCAACCGGGGCCTTCAAACGCTACCGGGGAGCTTACGGCAATAAGCCATCGGATGACCGTATCAGCTATGTCCCCGGCGAACCCTTGCCACAGCAATTCGTTGGCCCGGTGCATTGCGCCGAACCCTCGGCTGATAATTTGATCTATGTCTGTGACCGTGGTGCCGATCGCATTCAGGTATTCAGCCCCGATGGAACCTTCGTGAAAGAAGGCCTGGTGGCGCCGGCGACGCTGTCTGGCTCGACCTGGGATATCGCTTTTTCCCGGGATGCAAATCAGGAGTTTATCTACGTCGCCGATGGTTCCAACCACAAAGTGCATATTCTGGATCGTGACTCGCTGGAAGTGCTGGCAGAGTTCGGTGATGGCGGACGCCAGCCGGGTTTGTTCTTCGGTACCCATAGCATCATCACTGATTCTGAGGGCAACATTTATACCACCGAGACTTATGAAGGTAAGCGGGTGCAAAAGTTCGTGTATCAGGGGCTGAAACCTTTGAACACATCCCATGTAGGAGCACCATGGCCTGCGGCTAACCTGCATTAACTGGCGCCAAAGCAGTTTTTAGACAGCTATAATAGAACCCGGTGTTAGGGAATTCAGACTCTGACACCTGTTTCTTTGTTTTTCACCCGCGACAAACTATGGTCAACTCGCTGGGAGCTGGTTTGACCGGGCTGCATGAGAGTGCTCCGCGTCACCAGTTACTGCTGCCCTGACTACTTGATCATCCGCTGGATGTCCACTATCCTAGCGGTTCGCCCAGATTCAATCCCCCAAAGAGATTCAACATCATGAAGTTCAGAGAATTAGTCCTAATAAGTACCGCACTATTTTCCTTTTCAGTTTTCGCAGCGGAAGAAGTTACCGTCCAGTTTAGCTATGCAGGCGATCATGGGGTTGATTTCAGTGAAATGGCCAGTACCTTTCGAGTAGCAGAGTTTACTGATGAGCGGGGGCTGGAAGACCCTCGACTCATCACTGACAGCGACCTTGGAAGCGCTGGTGGCTATCAGGCGAATGTCCCCCTGACTGAAATTATCCAGGATGCTTTCAAGCAAGGTTTCGCCAGTGGCGATGCCGTACTTGTGGACGCCGACGAGGACATGGGTATCTCCGGCAAACTACTCAGCTCGGAAGCAGAGATTATTGAACGCGGAGGCGTTGAGATGATTCAATTGACCTTGCGAGTGGACCTTCAGCTGCAAAAAGGCGGCCGTGACATCTGGCAGACCATTCTTTTTGGTCGAGGCAGAACCCCGGCGAGTGAGGGCATGGCTGCCACTGTACAAGCGTCTCTCGAGCGACTGATCAGGGAACTAATCCGCGACGACTATTTCTTACAGGAAATTCTCTAGTGCAGCTTGCAGTAATCAGGCCTGATGCAGTTGCTGCAGTCTCGCCGCCGCCGTCATTCCCTGCATCCCAAATTTAAATCCAGAGAATCGAAGACTAACTGAGGATTCTCTGGAAATAACTCCAGACCAGTGAGACTCTCAATCTGAGAGAGGGTGGTGCGCAATTCGCAGTGATGGACGTGTACCGGCGTGTGTTGATCAAACAAAAATACGCTTCCCTGCCCCTGCGCAGTCATCACGATCTTGAAAAATGCATCCGGTACCCGGTGCTGCGTATTCGTACTCAGCCTGGGCATTTCCGGTGTTGGTTTGTATATAGAGCCAGCCAGCACAAATACCTCGTTACCCCTGTTCACCAGGTTTCTTACAGACCATTCCAACCCATACCAGGCCCCCTGATTCAAAGCCCGATTTCGAGCCACGGCGTTAGTCAGATAGTTCACCTCGCCCCAGTATGGGGTTCCGGCAAAGTCTACCAGCGCCACAAACTGAGCGCGTAGCAGATCTGCATCCGCAGCATCGGAAAAATCTGCTTCCGTCAATGTGTCCGTAACAAAATTGTCTGCACGTGACTGCCTCGAAAGGCTGGTTGCGATACCGATAGAACCAGCTGAAATTTTGTAAGCGACCCAGTCCGCCGACTTGTTGCTGGTGTTGTACGACAACGCGTAAATCGGCCTGAGGATCAGGTGGTTTTCAGAGCTCGCTCCCTCCGGGCAGCCGTACGGGCAATGGCCAATTCTGTATTCGCTCGCACTGGCCGGTTGTTGCAGGGTAATGAGCAGGATAATTGTACTAATCGACACCAACGCCGCCGCTAGCCATCTGCTTCCGATAATCACCAAGCCAGAGGGTGAGATTTCGCCAAGTCTGTGTGTTTCCGTTGATACCATAGAGAGCCACCTTGATAATATTGGCACGAATCATACCTCTGGACGCAGAGCATTAGCGACAACTACCGCTACAGAAGAGCACTCGAAGCCGATTTGCACGCAATAGCCGCATATTTAGGAAAAAACAGCTAACCGATTATTGAAATTCAGCTATCTACTATCCGACACTAACAATGCGAAGCTACTTTCATTAATTGAAGTATTTTTTGGAGATCGACATGCTTAAATTTTCGACCATAGCCAAGCTTGCAGCTGCGTTGACAGTGTTTGTTGGCATGGCAGCCAATGCCGCCGATCGTATCAGCGACTTTTCATTGATCGACCACAACGGCAGATTTCATCAACTCAGCCGTTACGCCGACAAGGACGCAGTCGTCCTCTTCGCACACGACGCCGACAGCCGTGACGTTCGTCGCGCCGTATCGGATCTGGACAAACTGGTAGAACAATTCACTGATCGCAACGTCGCCTTCTTCATGATCGATTCCAGCGGCGCTGTCGACAAAGTGGCGATGACTGAAGTTGCCGAAGACAACGACATCAGCCTGCCTATCTTAATGGACGATACCCAGCTGGTCGCAGTAGAGCTTGGCCTCACCCACGCCGTCGAAGTAGTCATCATTAATCCCTCAGCTAAGGAAGTTGTTTACAGGGGCGCTCTAAACGATCGCTTCTCCGCGGGCAGTCGTGCTCGTCGCGCCAGGCAGCACTATGTTGCGGACGCACTGGAAGCAATGCTTGCTGGAGATGAGATCACTGTCGAGCAGTTGGCTAGCAAGGGCGAAGCAATCGACTTTACTGTCAGCACCGAGCTTGCTAATTCCGCGTCTTACGCGAACGACATTGCACCGATTCTTAAGGAGCGCTGCGTTAGCTGTCACATGGAGGGCGGAATCGCACCTTTCGCCATGAGCAGCCATCAGATGATCCAGGGCTGGTCGCCGATGATCCGTGAAACTCTGTATACCAAGCGTATGCCGCCGGGTCAGATCGACAATAAATATGTAAACGATTTCCACGGTGTCAATCACATTACCATCGAAGAAACCCAGCAGTTGGTTGGCTGGATCGACAACGGCTCAAAGAACGAAGATGGCGTCGATCCACTGGCTGAATACCACCCCGAGTTCGTCAAGTGGATCAATGGTGAGCCGGATATCGTTATTCAAATTCCCGAACAACAAATTCCTGCCACGGGTGTTCAGGAATACCGCAATCTGATGATTCCATTGGATCTTGAAGAAGACATATGGGTTAAGGCGGTTGAATTTGATGCCGGCGATCCCACTGTACTGCATCACATCATTGCCTTTTCTTACGGCCCCAATGGCGTTAATGAGTTCCATATACTAAATCAAGGCATTGGCCTGGGTGCATACGCCCCTGGCAACGAGCTCAATACTTACCCGGAAAATGCGGGCTACCCACTGCAAGCTGTTGGTGGCTTGATGCTGCAGATGCACTATACGACTTCCGGCAAGGAAGCGCTGGATGCCTCTGAGATCGGCCTATACCTATGGGACGAAGAACCTGAACGCCGAATATTGGGCGGATCTGCGGCCGATTTGGAGATTAATATTCCAGCCTTCGATGGTAACCACGAAATGGTAGCATCCAAGAAGTTTCGCAAAGACGCTCTGTTGACAATGGTTGGCCCTCACATGCACTACCGAGGCTACGATGCCAACTTCAAGCTACGCTATCCTGATGGCCGTGAAGAAGAAATCCTGAACGTGCCGAACTACCAGTTTAACTGGCAGAAGACTTACGATTTCAAGGAACCACTGTTTTTACCGGCAGGAACTGAAATGGTGTTCAGAGCCAGATTCGATAATTCTGAGATGAACCCTTTTAATCCAGATCCTTCTCAAGACCTGACATGGGGGGAACAAACCTGGCAAGAAATGTTTTTCGGCTTCTTCCGTTATGTAGACGCTGAATAATCTTTCCCGGACTTTGTTCTTATTTAGCCCGACCACTGTAAAGTGTGCCGGGCTTTTTTTTCTCTAATTTATTCCTCCTTGCGGCACTACTACTATGTTCCAATTACGATCAATCCAGAAATTAACTTACACCCTGCCTGCGATGACAGATTTGAAGATAGTCGCTAGGGCAGCTCTGAACAATGCCCGGCTTAATTTATTTCTCTAAGGGTAATTCCATGAAAATACCCATTCTGTCAGGGCTCATACTAAGTTCTGCACTGATTGGTATCGGCAGCTATGCCGACACCACACTTCGATGATCAAGCGCAATTGTATGCGGATGGTGAGCTTCGTGAAGTCCTGTTTTATCGCGAAGATATCGAAGCCTATCTGGAGTGCAAATACATTTCAAGCATATGCGTATCGAAAACTTAAGAATTGCCATCGGTAAATCGTTGATTCTAATCAATCAAGCCGCAGCTTTATACCTAACGCACTGAATTTCCAGTGACCTAAAATCAAGCCCAAAGTTGTGATAAACTTACGTCATTATTCCGCTCAATCCGGGAATTTTTTTGCTCTCTTTAAAGATGAAACCACTCAGTGCGACGAGAATACCCATGAGATTAATTAATTCCAGATCTTTCCTGCTATTGCTCTTTGCGTTCTCGATCAACGCCTACTCACAGACGAGCACTAGCGACTCCGAAACGACACGAGAGAATCCCTGGCCCCATGGCTTTATGGCCGCCGTAGCAAACCCACTGGCTACTGAAGCTGCAGCTGCAATGCTGTCGCGTGGAGGACACGCAGTCGATGCTGCCATAGCAGCCCATGCTGTACTCGGTTTGCTCGAACCTGAAAGTTCGGGACTCGGAGGCGGTGGCTTCATGCTGGTATTCCAACGTTCTGAGCAAGCTGTACGATTCTTTGACGGACGTGAAGCCGCTCCAAGCGGCGCTCGCGCTGACATGTTCATGAGCGGGAACCGTCCACAGGGGTATCTTGACTCCAACCAAAGTGGCAACGCTGTTGGTGTTCCAGGTACTGTCGCACTATACAAAAGCGTACATGATACTTACGGCAAACTGCCCTGGGCTGATCTGTTCGAGCCCGCTATATTACTCGCTGCTGAGGGTTTTGAAGTTTCCAGCAAAACCGCGAGCTATCTCCCCGCTATGGCGCCCCGTAGTCGGTTGGACGAAAATCAGGGTGTAGCACAGTACTTCTACCCCAATGGCGAAGCTCTTAAGGCTGGACAAGTAATTCGCAATCCTGAATATGCGAAAACTCTGCGCCGCATCGCGATAGAAGGGCCGTCAGCATTTTACACTGGCGAAATCGCGGAGGAAATAGTGGCTGCGGTGCAGGCAGGAGAAGACGGCGGCACGCTCACTATGGAAGACATGGCTAGTTATAGGGTAATTGAAAGGCCTGCTATTTGTGGAGCCTGGCGCGAATTAAATATTTGTGCTGCGACTCCACCGTCGTCGGGGCCAATTCAAATTATGATTGCCAATCTGTATGACCGGTTACTACCGCGCTCTCCAACTAACACGCAGCGAGTGAAAGCCTTTGTGGATGCACAGCGTCTTACTTATGCCGATCGTGATTATTACTTTGGTGACCCGGATCATGTAAATGTACCGGTCGCGGAGCTGCTCGATTCACGCTATCTGGACTATCGTGCCAACTCTCCAGCAGCGCCAGGCGCTGTACCAATTCATGGAGATCCCGCCGAGTTGTTGGGAAAAGATAGTGCGACTGTGTTCGCCGCTGATAGCACAATAGAGCCTGCCGGCACTACGCACTTTTCAATAGTCGACAGTGAGGGGAACGCAATCTCGGCTACCATGACAGTGGAATCCCCTTTTGGCTCCAAACGTTGGGCCGCGGGTTTTGTGCTCAACAATGAAATGACAGATTTTGCTCGTGCCTATAATCCAGATGAACCGGAGCCTGCCAACATGGTGCGGCCTGGTGCCCGACCCCGCTCTTCTATGTCACCGACCATTGTGCTTGATGCAAACAACGAGTTATTTATGGTCACTGGTTCCCCCGGTGGTAATTCCATCCCGGCCTATACAGCCAAAACACTAATCGGTATTGTCGACTGGCAAATGTCTGTAAAAGAAGCTATCAATTTTCCAAATATCGTCGCCCGCGGACAGACCGTACGCGTTGAAGTAGGCCGGGAACCCGGCCAAGCCATGGCGGATGCTTTAACAGAGTATGGATACCAGGTGCAGGAAAGTCAGGGCGAAAATTCTGGCCTGCACGTTATATTGGTCGGTGAGGATGGTCTGGAAGGTGCTGCTGACCCGCGCCAATTAGGCACCGTAATGACCACGGCTCCAACTCACTGAAGTATAGCTAAGATCTAATTCCTTAATCCACGAGACGTAAGCAAGCATACAATCTCAACTGAATTTCTAGCGAGCATTGGCGCATCTACGGCGCTATTCCAAAATGCTACTTGCAGGCAAAATATGCGTGAAAAATCGAGATTTCCTACAGATAAGCTGTAATTAAAGAGTTCTAAATGCTAGTTTTAATTTTCATGACTGGCCCCGCAGCTCGATACTTTTCTGCGTGCGGCCGAATTTCTAATTAAGCGCCAAGCAAAGTAGAGATAGTTATCCATGTTTCCAAAACTTAAATTTTCTGTGCCAGTTCTGATCACATTACTGTTATCCGCCTGTGGCGATAGCAGTCAAAATACTCAATCCAGTGCTCCGGCTCAGGACTCCCAGGATCAAAGCGTTGAAACCGAGACACAACTCATCGAACGAGCACAAGGCATTCATGATCGCGTGATTAGCTTAGATACTCACAACGACATCAATACCGCTAACTTCACCGTAGATAATAATTACACGATGGATCTGGATACCCAGGTGAATCTGCCAAAAATGGAAGCCGGCGGGCTGGATGTCACCTGGCTTATTGTATATACCGGCCAGAACACTCTGGATACAGCGGGTTATGCTGCCGCCTACGCCAACGCCATCGACAAGTTCGATGCCATCCATCGCCTCGCTGAAGAAATAGCACCGCAGCGAATCGAAATAGCCTACACTGCCGATGACGTGCGTCGCATCCACGCCAGCGGTAAAAAAGTAGCCATGATCGGCGTAGAAAATGCCTACCCGGCTGGCCTGGAGCTATCCAATATACGAGATTTTCAGCAGCGTGGTGGTCGTTATATCTCTCTGGCTCACAATGGACACAGCCAGTTCGCAGATTCCCACACCGGGGAAAGCGACAATGTCTGGTTACACAATGGCTTGAGCGACATGGGCCGCGAAGCCATCGCCGAGATGAATAAGTGGGGCATCATGATCGATGTATCACATCCATCTAAGGCCGCCATCATGGAAATGCTCGATCTTACCCGGGCGCCTCTGATCGCTTCACATTCCTCAGCCCGGGCAATGAGTGAGCACAGCCGCAATCTCGATGATGAGCAATTAATGCGTATTAAAGACAATGGCGGTGTCGTGCAGACTGTTGCCTTCGGCAGTTATCTGAATGCTGACAAGAACACAGCCCATCGCGAAGCGCTAAGCAGGCTTAATGAGAGTATTGCCGCAGATTTGGGAGTTGAACTGTTGAGCTTCCCGCAGAGAAATGCACTGAGTGAATCAGACCGAGCCGCCTATGCTACAAATATGGCAAAAATTAGTGAACTCGCCGCCCCCAGAATGGCAGCAGAGGTTAATGACCTGGCTCCAGCGGTTGATGTCGGTGACCTTGTGGATCATATCGACTACCTGGTTGACCTGATGGGTCTGGAGCATGTCGGCATTAGCTCAGACTTCGATGGTGGTGGCGGCATCAGTGGTTGGAACAGTGCCGCAGAGACTTTCAATGTCACCCTCGAATTGGTTCGTCGTGGTTACACAGAAGACCAGATTGGCGCTATATGGAGTGGTAATTTGCTGCGAGTCCTGGATGACGTGCAGCGAATCGCGGCGGAGATTCAGGCCGAGGAATAATGCTCTTCGACCAGTTATAAAAAAGAACGCAATTACAATAAAATTGAGAGCCTAATATGAACATACCTCTGATCGTTTTGACGGTAGCGTCATTACTGTTTATCCCCGCGAGCATAGCCCAGGATGGTGGCGCTACTATCATGAACAAGAAAGAAGTTGATTCTACACTGGCCCAGGGCCTGGTTAATCTTGCCAACGGCACTACCGTCAGCGACATTGTTATGCGTCATATCGGCGTGGGCAATGAGAATATGGGCGTATCCGTAGTTCAGCGCAGCAAAGTTGAGGATACCGGTGTCGAGACGGGTATTGCTCATGTCAATCTGGATGAAATTTACTATATCGTTGCCGGCGAGGGTACCATGGTTACCGGTGGTGAGTTCATCGACAAACAGACCAGCAATAGTTCACTGCTTGGCCCCATGGAGCGAGGCGAGATTCGTGGAGGTGTTTTCCAGAAAGTAAAACCGGGTGATATTGCCATTATCCCTAAGGGCATGCCCCATGGCTGGCATGATATCGATACCATCAGCTATATTATCTTTCGAGGTGACCCTGACAAGGTTATGCAAGTAAAAACCAGTCCGTAGGCAACTCGAGGAGAGCTCACCTTCGCTGCCGATTGTATCAATCCAAGCCCCCTGTGTTGTTGCTAATCGGAGGCATCAGCAGATTATGAGGATGCCACATGTCAACTTCTGACATAGAGACTATTGAGCTGGCCTTCGTGCGGCGCAGCGAGTCGGAGATGCTGGAGCGAGCCGCGGCTTTTTCTGCATTGATGCAAACACGGCGCTCTGTGAGAGATTTTTCCACGGCACCGATTTCGAGACTGCTAATCGAGCAATGTCTAATTACTGCCGGCAGTGCACCCAGCGGCGCCAACCGGCAGCCATGGCACTTCGCCGTAGTGAGTGACCAGTCGATCAAGCAGCAGATACGCGAACGTGCCGAGGCAGAAGAACAGAAGTTTTACAGCAACCGTGCTCCCCAGGAATGGCTGGACGTACTGGCTCCGCTTGGCACCGACGCCAATAAACCCTTTCTGGAACGAGCACCAATCCTGATCGTTGTCTTCAGCCAGACATCTGACTTCGATGAAGCCGGCAAGAAGCAGAAAAATTACTACGTCTCCGAATCTGTGGGTATCGCAGCCGGCTTACTAATTGCTGCTCTGCATAACGCTGGCCTCGCCACACTCACCCACACGCCGAGCCCCATGAAATTTCTCAATGAAATTCTTGCGAGGCCAAAAACGGAGAAGGCACTTATGATTGTGGTCGCAGGTTATCCGGAGACAGACGCAAGGGTTCCGAATATCGCTCGAAAAACTCTCAGTGAAATTGCCAGCTTCCATGCAGACAGAGACAGCAGCTAATACCAGGATAAACTCAACTCATCAGCGCTGGCCAACTGCAGTAAAGTTCAGGAAACAATACAGGCGCAGGCATTGTGGTCGTTGCCTACTCCTGCGTGGCGATCTGGAATTGTTTTCTCGCTCGCTAATAACAAAGGCCTGACTCATTCGAGCCAGGACTCTGTCATTGGAACTATCGCAGCTAATTTTTACTGGGGCGGATTGCCTCTTAGAGTTCCTTCTTTACGCCACTCGCCGTACAAGTATTCTTCAGCAAATTCGGCACACTTGAATTCCAGCAACTGCATGCCATCCTCCATGCGTCGATAGAGCGGAAAGCTTATACTCCAGGGCGCAATAAACGTATTGGCATCGGTCATCGTTGCCTGGTAGTCGATATGGTTGGGCCCCGCTGGAGTCCAGCGCTCCTCAACCACCATCTCATAGCTGTGATGATTGCCAACACGATCGAACCAGGTATGCGGCATCTGTCCACTTACGCGCACAACCAGTGTATCCCCTTCCCAATGGGCATTGGAATGCCCCATCCAGGCATCTACCTGGGACTCCAGGTCAGGTTGATCTACATAGAGAATGCGGTTCGCTTCTGCTACTTCATACGCGACAAGGATAACCGCTTGTGATTGTACAATTTGGAAAGGGAAAGGCATGTAGTTGGCACGCGGCACACCCGGCATATAGCATTTGGCCATGGGGTCATTTTCTATGGCATTGGCACGGTTGGTATCAGCCTGACGACGAGCCTGCTCGTTGTAAGGAATGTTGCCGCCCACAACGATTCCCAAACCGCCTGGCACTGCGGACAAAGCCCCTAATAGCCCAGAATAAGGCCCCTCGGAGGCGGCGTGGGGTTCCACGTTATAGTGTGCCGATGTCAAAGCCTGCCAAATTCCGCTGAAATCCGGCTTACCACTTGGCGTACGGGGAAATGCATCGTCCTGGGCGAGTACTTGCGTAGATGCAAACACTGCCATAATCGCCATTAAACCCGTCGCTGAAATAAGTTTCTGTAGTGTAGTTTTCATTAACAACCCTTCAATCATTTGCACTTTAGTTTACATACTCGATATCAATCGAATAATAGTTTCCAGGAGCAGTCCCGCAACGAACTGTTTCTGAATTCGCAGAGATTACTGAGAGCTCTCTGCCGAGCGATGTTCTTCCATGCGCATGCCACGTAGAATATTGAACATCCCGTAGTTGCCTTCGTGACAGGCGTACTCATAGATTTGACCTGCCACCTTGGTCATCGGCACTATCGCCGTGATTTTAGCAGTGAAAGTAGACGGGTCGTCGATAGTGAATTCATAGTTCACTGTGTCGTAGGCGACACGGGTAAAGCGTTCTGTCAGCACCATGTCGGTATTTATACCAGTGCTGTTAAAAGTCTGACGCAAGCCATTGAAGTTTCGAGTTTCAACTACCAGGGTGTCATCTTCATACCAGCCTCTCGAATCGCCTGACCAGAGGCGAATGTCAGCGTTTAATTCCGGCTTTTCACCCAGGCGCACAATGCGGGCATCGTGAATCATTTCAGTCAGGATCACCGCCGTATCCCGATTCTGAAAGATCTGCATGTTATTGTTGTAAAGACTGGGGGTGAAAGGAGGTCCCGAGTTAAAACCGACGATGCAACGCTCTGAGAGGCCACGATCCTCGGGCCCATCCTTAGCAATGCCACCTACCACATAGCGCACCGGACGAGTTCCGGGAATATCGGGACCAAGACCCCCAAACGTCCTGGGAGCACCTTCTACGGGCGCAGGCACGCGACCATTGGAAGGAGACACAATGTGAGAAGTCCTTACCGTATCGCCGATACCCCGACTTTCAAACCAGAAATCGTTGTAGGCGCCGGGATCACTTGTGGCTTGCGGAGCATCAGGATCCACAACCAAACGCGCGGCGGCGACATCGGCGGCGGCCGCTCTCTGTTCCTGCCCGGCTATCGCCTCTTGTATTTGTTGCTGGGTTAAAAACTCCTGCTCGCCATAGCGCTGTGGTCGTTGCATCGGCGTGTTGGAACTGAAATTCCAGACGCCCTGCAGGTCTGGCTGGCCATATTCAGTTCGAGGTACTTCATAATCAGCGCCAGCAAACTGTGCCACTGCGGCACCAGAAAAGACCGT
>CAVOFA010000047.1:0-19791 GCA_963694865.1 Gammaproteobacteria bacterium
TGTGCTTTCGCTGCGTGTGCGTAGGCTTTTACGTGCGTACTTGTTCTCTTTAGGCAACCACAAGCGAAACTGCCAATACTCGCCTCGCTTGTACACACAAGCTTCGTCAAATATTGTTATTTCACCTTCAGCAAAGTTTTGTTTTTTAAGTGCCACGTTTGCTCGCAGAGTTACTATGATTTTCAGTAGTCACACGTTTGTGCAACATTCTGAATAAATGTACGAGAAAACTTCAATTAAATCAAAGATTGATTTTTTATGTGAAACAAATGTGTAAGTTATATATTGTTTAATATCAATAACTTAAACTAGAATAACTACTCCCACTCTATAGTTGCGGGAGGTTTGCTGGAAATATCGTAGGCGACACGAGCGACATCGGCGATCTCATTCATGATGCGATTGGATATTGTCTCTAACAACTCCGGGTCGAGTCGGGCCCAACGTGCGGTCATAAAATCGATAGTCTCCACGGCTCGCAGAGTAATCACGTATGCATAGCGGCGTGCATCGCCTACTACACCGACCGACTTCACCGGTAGGAAAACAGCGAAAGCCTGGTTAACCTTGTTATAGCAATCGGCGCGATGTAGTTCTTCCATGAAAATAGCATCGGCCTGCCGCAAGATGTCGCAGTATTCTTTTTTCACTTCCCCCAATACCCGCACGCCCAGGCCAGGTCCAGGAAAGGGATGACGATAAACCATGTCGTAAGGCAGACCCAATTCCAGCCCTATCTTACGCACCTCGTCCTTGAATAACTCCCGCAGCGGTTCGATCAATTTCATCTTCATGTCTGCGGGTAGACCGCCGACGTTGTGATGGGATTTGATGACGTGGGCTTTACCGGTTTTTGAGCCCGCGGATTCGATCACGTCCGGATAAATAGTTCCCTGTGCCAGCCAGTTTACGTCCTGCAATTTTGCAGCTTCGAGCTCAAATATTTCGATAAAGGTATTACCGATGATCTTCCGTTTCTGCTCCGGTTCATCGACACCGGCAAGCCTGGATAGAAACAATTCCTGGGAATCCGACCGAATCACACGCACGCCCATGTTCTTGCCAAAGGTCGCCATCACCTGGTCGCCTTCTTCGAGGCGTAACAAGCCATTGTCGACGAAAACACAGGTGAGCTGATCACCTATCGCCCTGTGCAACAGTGCCGCTACTACCGAAGAATCGACACCTCCAGAAAGTCCCAGCAACACTTTGTCGCTGCCTACCCTGGCTTTTAGGGTGGTAATAGCATCCTCGATAATATTGGCAGATGTCCACAGTGCCTCACAGCCACATATCTCACGAACGAATCGCTCGAGGATACGCAAGCCCTGCAGTGTATGTGTCACTTCGGGATGGAACTGAATACCATAGAACGAACGTGTTTCATCAGCCATGGCGGATATGGGTGCACTTGCGGTTGCGGCTACAAGCCTAAAATTGGGCGGCACCTCGGTGACTTTGTCACCATGGCTCATCCACACATCCAGTTGTCCCTGACCAGAAGCAGTAATCCTGTCTTCGATGCCATCGAATAACTTATTCGCTGCAGTGACGTCGACCTGGGCAAATCCGAATTCAGACTTTGCCGACGCCTCTACTTTCCCGCCAAAGTGCTCGGCCATGGTTTGCATGCCGTAACAGATTCCCAAAATTGGCACACCGGCTGCGTAAATATAATCCGGCGGCCGTGGTGATTCGGTGGTATTGGCAGATTCAGGACTGCCAGAGAATATGATTCCCTGCGGAGCAAAATCCTTAAACAGGTCGGCATCGACCGCATAGTCCCAAATTTCACAATAGACCCCCAACTCACGAACCCGCCGCGCAATTAGTTGAGTGTATTGAGAACCGAAATCCAGAATGAGAATCTTCTGGCTATGGATATTAGCTGATGTCATTTATTTCCAATTTTAATTGAGCTCAAAAGAATTCGTATCACTTAATCCGAGATGAGTCTGCTAGGGTCGACCAAAGCGAATGAGTCATTGGTGGCGAGAGGCGAGGCAAAAGCAATTCGAAAAGCGCAGCGTACACGTAGTACGCGAGCATTTTCTAATTGCTTTTAACGAAGCATCTCGCCGCCAAGGGCTGATTCCCGCCTATGAAACTCGATAATTAGGGGCTTCTTTGGTAATACTGACGTCGTGAACGTGGGATTCGGACATACCCGACGCTGTTATCTTCACAAATTGGGTCTTGGTGCGCATCTCGCCGATATCGCCACAACCGGTATAGCCCATGCTGGAGCGAAGTCCACCCATGAGCTGATGCACGATTGCCGACATCGAGCCCTTGTAAGGCACCCTGCCTTCGATACCTTCAGGAACCAGTTTCTCCGTACCCGACTCGATGTCCTGAAAATACCTGTCACTGGAACCCTGAGAGTGGGACATAGCACCCAGCGATCCCATACCACGGTAGGCCTTGTAGCTTCTGCCCTGATAGAGTTCGACCTCACCGGGGGCCTCTTCCGAGCCGGCAAGCAGACTACCGATCATAACCACGTGCGCGCCGGCGGCAATAACCTTGGCAATATCTCCGGAGTAGCGAATACCGCCATCCGAGATTACACACACATCTGTTCCCTTCAACGCTTCCACCACATTGGCTACGGCACTAATCTGCGGTACACCGACACCAGTGACGATTCGAGTAGTGCATATCGAACCCGGGCCGATGCCTACCTTGACCGCATCCACACCCATTTTCATCAAGTCTCTGGCCGCATCGGCGGTGGCGATATTACCCCCAATCACGGCGATTTCAGGGTACTTGCCTTTAATATATTTCACCTGATCGAGCACGCCCTGGGAGTGGCCATGGGCAGTATCGACTACCACTACATCGACACCCGCATCGACGATTGCATCTACCCTATCGATAGCATCCGCCCCGGTGCCGACGGCTGCCGCCGAGCGCAGACGGCCCAACTCATCTTTACAGGCATTGGGAAAATCTTCAGATTTTCGAATGTCTTTGAGGGTAATCAATCCGCAGAGTTCAAAGTCGTCGTTCACCACCAGGATTTTTTCAATACGGTGGCGATGCAATAATTCTTTCACCTCTTCCAGCTTGAAGTCTTCACCCACAGTCACCAGGCGATCCTTCGGGGTCATGATAGAGGCAACGTCGGCATCGAGATTTACTTCGAAGCGCACATCCCGACTGGTGACGATACCAACCAGGCCAGAGCTGTCCAACACTGGCAAACCGGAGATATTATGCTCCGCCATCAGCGCTACCGTATCCCGGATGGTCGCTGCAACCGGAATCGTTATCGGATCTTTAACAACACCACTTTCATATTTTTTAACGAGATGCACTTCGCGAGCTTGCTTATCCGCACTCATGCTCTTGTGAATCACCCCCAAGCCACCTTCCTGTGCCATAGCGATGGCAAGCCTGGATTCAGTGACCGTATCCATGGCAGAAGAAATCAGGGGAATATTCAACACAATAGATTGTGTCAATTGAGATTCGAGTCTTACTGATTTGGGGAGAACATTGGAGTGAGCAGGCAGGAGCAGAACATCGTCGAATGTTAGAGCTTCTTCAGCAATACGTAACATAAGATTTACCACTATCCACAAAAACGAGATTATACAGACGGGGCCAGCTCTTGTATAGATTAGCTCAGGCAGATTTTCCCGGGTGTTCACTATTTGCTACCGAGTGGCCTGCCGGATTGCTGCGCTCGTATTGTATCGTCAGCTTGATCGGCTACACGAAGATCAGCATTAACATTGGCAGAGCAAGGCATTTACGGCACTGGTGGCTGCCTCGACAGCAGCTTGCAGCTGAGACCGAGCAATCAAAACTTGCATCAGACTCAGTCAGTAATTAACCTGCCTTCTTTCAAGTTTGAATTCCCAACGCAGAAGCCTGCTTATCGGCTAGATGCAGATTGGATTAACAAGCAACTATGAATACGAAACCCAATAAGTTTATGTCGGCGCTGCAGGCCGCGGGACGAGAGCCTACGCTACACTTCTTCCTGATAGCGGCAGTTATTTTCGCGCTCTATGCTATTAGCCAGAACAGCAATGAAAACGTGCTGGAAATCAGTCAGCGGGAAATAAATGCCAGGATATTCCTGCAGGAGATAAACGGCGGCGCAGAACTGTCTGCGCAACAGCGGCAATTAATTATCTCTGCTTATGTGGAAGAACAGATATTGGTGCAGGAAGCCAAGACCATGGGTCTGGACAACGATGCCCGTATTGACGACATGCTTGCCCAGAAAATGCGCCACGTATTGAGTGCCAACGTGATCCAACCCAGCGTTGAAGAAGTAGAGGAATATTACCAACGCAACGCTCAGCGCTACCAAATATTACCGCAGGTTACGGCCGATGAGGTGGTTTTCGACACCGCGGAGGCCTTAATCCAGGCAGTACTGCCACTGCTTCAAAACGGTGCCGGGCCAGGTGCATTATTGGCCGTCGAAGACGGATCTGCCTCCGTACTACCGCAGGTGAATCCGATCGATCTGCGCAATATATTCGACGCTGAATTTTCTCAAAAAGTGTTTGCTGCCCAGTTCAATGAATGGGTAGGACCGTTTATTAGCAATCGCGGCCAACATTGGCTCAGGGTAACAGATAAATCTGCAGAGAGGATTCCCGAACTGGATGAGATTATTGATCGTGTGCGCCTGGACTGGATCAGCGCAGAAGAGGAGCGCCGCTTACAGGAAGAAATAGACAAACTGCAGGAGCAGTACTCCATTGTTATTAACGACGATGTCTAAGAATAGCAGCAACGCCAGCCTGCACTCTCGTATTCCAGCAACACTGTTTTTCTTTTTCCTGTGCCTGTCGAGCGTGTCGGCACACGCACACGATATTGATGTAACGGGCGTTGCCCGATTGTTTCTGGACGAATTGCCTGACAATCACTATCGGCTGTCCATCGTCGACCAACAAGTGCCGCCTCTGTTTAACATCGAACGCATCTTACCAGAGCGCTGCCAGGGCCTAGCCCCTGGAAATTTTAGCTATAGATTCCGGTGCGAACCTGGTTTCAACGCCGACGATACAGTCGTATTCCCCTGGTCGTTCCAGGGCCTGGTGGTGGTAGCGAACTGGCGCGATGGTAGCAGTGTCTCCGGTTATTTCCCCGGTGATAGCTACAGCGTCGAGGTGCCATTGAGCGAATTAAAAGCCGGTGCGGGCTCGCTTCGCAGTCTCGCCACCCGCTACTTGGTACTGGGCGCCGAGCACATACTATTCGGCATCGACCACTTACTCTTCATCCTCGGACTGCTGTTGCTCTTGCAGGGTTTTTGGAAACTCATACAAACAGTCACCGCATTCACTGTCGCCCACAGCATCACCCTGGCCTGTGCGGTGTTAGGGATTTTCCCGCTGCCCAGTGCTCCCATTGAAGTGTTGATTGCGCTGTCGATACTGTTTCTCGCCAGGGAAATCATAATGGGGCAAAGAAGCCACCGCACGCTGGTGCACTCGAAGCCCTGGATAGTCGCGTTCGCCTTCGGCCTGATCCACGGCTTCGGTTTTGCCAATGCACTGGGTGATATTGGCCTTAGTACAGGCGATATTCCACTCGCCCTGCTGTTTTTCAATGTGGGTGTAGAAGCGGGCCAGATGGCATTTATTTGCGTACTCATCGCGATTAACTTATTGATCACTAAATTTTTTCCAGGTTTACGCAGCAGCGCCCACCGCGGCCTGGCTTATGGCCTGGGGGGAATAGCCGCCTACTGGCTCGTCGAACGCCTGCCCTCCCTGCTGCTGGCTTAACGCCGTTTTATTGAAAACGTACTGAGAACTCACTGCGAACCATGACGCCAATACAAAAATTTGACGTAGTCGTTGTTGGGGCTGGATTCGCCGGCATGTACGCGCTGCATTATCTGCGCGAACTAGGGTTCTCGGTGCGAGTATTGGAAACTGCTAACGACGTAGGTGGAACCTGGTATTGGAATCGCTACCCCGGTGCGCGTTGTGATGTAAATAGCCTGGAATACTCCTATCAATTTTCGAAGGCACTGCAACAGCAGTGGAGCTGGAGTGAGAGATATGCAACACAGGCCGAGATACTGAAATATGCCAATCACGTTGCCGACCGCTTCGACCTGCGTCGGGACATTCAGTTCAATACCCGTATGCTATCCATGCACTATATCGCAACAAGCTCGAGCCAAAAAAGTGACACCTGGAAAATACGCAATGACCAGAACGAAATTTTTTATGCCCAATTTTGTGTTATGGCTACCGGCTGTTTGTCTAGCAGCAATATTCCAAACTTTCCCGGACTCGATGATTTTAAAGGTCAGATTCTACACACCGCCAGGTGGCCCCATAAGGAAATAGATTTCAGCGGCAAACGCGTGGGCATGATCGGCACCGGATCGTCCGCCATCCAGGCAACACCTCTTATCGCCGCCCAGGCTCAATCCCTGACAATTTTTCAGCGCACTGCCAGCTACTCCATCCCCGCGCATAATGCCCCCATGGACCCGGCTTACGAGTCCAGGATTAAGGCAGATTATGGCGGGTTTCGGGCACAGAATTCCCGTCGTTACGCCGCGCTAAACAACAAGCCTAACCCAGAGTCGGCCCTCGATGTCTCGCCGGCGGCAAGAGAATCAAGCTATCAACAGCGCTGGCAAGAAGGTGGCCTAGCCTTTCTCGCCAGCTTCAACGATCTGAGCACGAGCCTGAAAGCCAATACCACTGCGGCGGAATTTGTCCGCCGCAAAATCCGCGGCATAGTCAAAGACCCGGCCGTTGCCGAACTGCTTTGCCCGCAGACTATTTTGGGCTGCAAGCGTCTATGTGTGGACACCGATTACTACCAAAGCTTCAACCGCGATAATGTCAGTCTCGTCGATGTCAATGTGACAGCCATCGAGGCCATAACCACCGCCGGTGTCAGAACTGAAGCGCAGGAATACCAATTCGATACCTTGATAATGGCCACCGGATTCGATGCCATGACCGGAGCACTATTGAGTATCGATATTCGCGGCAGAGACGATCGATCTTTACAGGACAAATGGCGGCACGGTCCGAAAAACTATCTGGGCCTGACGGTGAATGGTTTTCCCAACTTTTTTACCATCACCGGACCCGGCAGCCCTTCGGTACTGGCTAATATGATAGTGGCAATCGAACAACACGTAGAATGGATCGGAGCGTGTCTGCAACAGCTGCGAGAGAATTCAATTTCAACGATTGAAGCCAGTAGTGACGCGGAAACTGAGTGGTTTAACCTGGTAAATGCAATTGCCTATCAGACCCTGTTTGCGGATGGCTGCAACTCCTGGTATACCGGCGCCAACATTCCCGGCAAGCCCAGAATTTTTATGCCTTATCTTGGTTATCCTTCCTACGTTGAGAAATGCGAGCAGGTGGCGAGCGCCGGCTACCGCGGCTTCGATTTAAGCTGAGGAGGAGTATGCTGCGGTTTGCTATTCTTACTTCGCCTGGTAGTCCTGATGACAGGATTCACAGGGCGGATACAGGGCATCGTTGCCCGCGCTGGACAGGGCTTCCTCATCCTTGTTAGCTACCGCTGCGATGACTTGCCTGGCGGTATTAATCATCTGCGTATTGTAACCCTGCCACGCCGTTTCGGCGGCCCTGTCCTTAAACTGAGGCTCTGACACCGAGCTGGCCAGTAAATTGCCGGCCGCGATGACCGTGAGTGCTGCATTTTCAACTTGCTGCCACTGGGCGTCAGTTTCCAGTTGGTAGGCACCCCAGATGGTGGTCGTCATTGGCGTGATGATGGCATTCATGACTTCTTTAACAGTCCACTGTGCCTCTGACTGCGCAGCGCTTTGGAACTGAATTAGTAACATCAGGCTAGCTGCGACCGCCGCAACAACAGTTTTAATCGGTTTACGCATCAATTTTTCCCCAATTGAGATTCTCAAGTCCGCCATAGTAGTATTGCAGCTTAACTGATTTTCCAATTGACCTGCATCAACAATCGATTGGGCTTTCCCGCAATCCGCCTGATAATCAACGAGTGAGGCAGACTCCACGCCTTACGCTGACATAATTGGGCGCATTTATGCGCGAGATCAATTGTCCTCTAAGCCGGCTGTGGGACCATGTCCCTGTATAGTGTTTCCGTCACTAAGGGGGATGGCTCATGCAGTCAACTTTGCTCTGCCTACTATCGAAACTCGGTTTCATACTCCTCGGGGTAGTCTTGTTGACGTCCTGCGAGAACACATACAACCCCCTGGTTGAATACGAGCAGTTGAATCCCGCGACTATTTTCGAAACCCCCGAGCCCCAGCCTAGCCCTACTTACAGCACCAAACAACTCAGCCGTGGTCAGTATCTCATCGCCTTAATCGGCTGCGGCAGCTGCCATACCGATGGTGCCCTGGTGGGCGCGCCCAATATGTCCAGGCTACTGGCGGGTTCAGACACAGGAATTGCCTATTCCAGCCCGTTCGTCGACGCCAATCCCGGCGTCGTTTATCCGGCAAATTTAACACCGGATATGGAGACCGGTTTGGGCAGCTGGGGCATGGACAGGCTGGTACTTATGATTCGTCAGGGCACCACCGAGCATAGCGCCAGGAGTATCCCGATCATGCCATGGCCCGCTTACAGCAAGATTTCAAATACGGATGCCCTGGCCATCGCGGCATATCTCAAGAGTCTGCCCCCGGTGCGCCACCAGGTGCCAGCAAATGTACGCCGCGGTCAAAAAGCCAGCGCAGCCTTTGTGCATTTTGGGCTTTATCAGAGTCGATAGGCGTTGACATCCAACAAATAGTGTGTAAACTTCGCGAAGCTTGAAAGAAAGCACCCTATTTATACCCATTTCGAAGTTTTCTCAGTAACACCTCGTCCTGAATATATAAGTATCGGCCCTATTTCTAGCAAGAACTCCTGGCTACCAGGGACAATTATTATATTTACAGGATTACTAGTATGTCTGACAAAATTACCGGAACAGTTAAGTGGTTTAACGAAAGCAAAGGCTTTGGATTCATCGAAAGAGAAGGCGGTCCTGATGTATTCGCACATTTCAGCGCGATCTCAGGTTCTGGCTTCAAGACTTTAGCCGAAGGCCAAAAAGTTGAATTCATCGTTACCGACGGCCAAAAAGGCCCACAAGCGGAAGATATCGTAGCTCTGTAAAGAGTTTCGAATTGCAGGCTCAGCCCTGCAGTATCTAAATTAAAAGGGCAAGCTCTGTCGAGCTTGCCCTTTTTTATTCTGCCTTCAGAGTGTCAATCAATTTCACCAAGCTCGCAGCCACCGGCTGCTGCTCGGCGATAGTACGATAGTAAGCCAGCAAGGAACCCTCGCCCTGGGGCACAGACACCGATACACCAACTTGAACCGTGGTTAGATCATCTCCTTCTATCAACAAACTACCCAGATAAGCGCCATAATATGCCGAGATTCCCGTGTCGATAAGCAACACCTTGCCACCAAAACGGGGCACGACAGTACCCAATCCCGGGGTATGACCAACGACAATACGATCGACATCATAGAAGGCCAACACCGCATCGACGTGGGCTAGTTCCAGCGCCTCTTCGTTAGTGGCCAGACCTCTGTACCACAACGGCCCAGCCTGGATTTCTGACAAGCCAGGCTCCTCCGACAGGGCTCCACCCAGCTCTGTTCGAATCTTCTCGTTGATTTCGGTAATGGATTGGCCCAAAATTTCCGGGCTGATACCAGCATGCAGAAACAGGCTACGGTTTATTTTTATTACGCTGTTATGCTCCCGTACCCAGGCGCCAAAATCACCCTCAGCGCTCCATGCCATGCGGTGTTCAACGAAGCCCAGGGGATAGAGCGCATCGAACGCCTGCCGATGCGCCTCATCGGCGATAAACTCCGGATCCGCGGCTTGCAAGCGTTCTACCGTGCGCTCATACAAATTATTGCGCAAGGTTCGCGCCCGCCGACTTCTGACTGCCTCGTATTCGCCGGGATGAACGTAACGCAGATCACCAAGAATATTCATGGCTGCGTGATGACAAGAAGCAAGTAATTTCCAGGCAACTGCAGGCGCTATCGACGCAGTTTTTCGCAGCACTGCAGAATCGGGATTACAATTCCGCCGATGTCCGTGACACGCTCAATGGAATATTCGACTTCCTGGATGACAACAGCGATTCAATCTCCAACGGTATAGCACTCAAGATCATTCGGTTTCTGAAAGACGTGCATGAAAGCTTCGAAAACACCATGGGCATTAAAATCCATGGCACACCAATAAGCCTCAGAGCCTACTGCCTGGTTTTTATCTATCTGTTTCCATTCGCCTTTATTCCCACCCTGGCCCACGATCTCAACGGCAACGGTGCGTGGATCGTCTACAGCCTTGGCGTAATGCACGGCTTTATATTGATCTCACTGTATAATGTGCAGGACGCTCTGGAAAATCCCTTCGATCAGATCGGCCTTGACGACATCAAACTGGAAGAGTTTCAATTTCAGGATTCCAGACCTCTACTGGATGCGCCAGAACCCGGGTAAACATAAGACTTTAATATCTGGTAAAATTCCTCCGCTTTGAATTCGACTGCACGTTATGTGTAAGAACACATAGCCTCGCAGTAATGCTGTCAAGGCAGCTTCTATGCTCCATATCGCCTCCATTGGATACAACATGGTTTCAAAATACCTGTGGCTTGCGCCGGTTCTGCTCGTCGCATTGCCTGGCTACGGCAGCGAGGGCACAGGCACTGCGGATCTTGAGGGCACTAGCGACAATGGCTATACGCTGAAGATATTCAGCCTGCTGTCACCCATTCAGATCAACCAGATCCATAGCTGGCAGATTGTAGTCAGCGATGCCACCGGCAGGCCGGTAACAGACGCCGAAATTACCCTTAGTGGCGGTATGCCCGAGCACGACCATGGCCTGCCCACCCAGCCCCAAATAACTCGGGAAACCGAGCCCGGCAGTTATCTATTAGAGGGCATGCGTTTTCACATGCCTGGAAAATGGGAAATCGTGATTGCCGTCACGGTTGCCGGACAAGAACACCACAGCACCATAGAATTCCAACTGTAATGAAAAAATGCTTAGCCGCAATTCCTGTTCTGCTGATAGCAGCCATCTGGGCCTGGCAATTTGTGGCGCTACCCTTACCCGCACGCTGGTCTGATGAGGAAGTTCGGCTGATACAGTCTCTTGCCCTGGCCAGCCTTCCTGCTCTGCCACCAGATCCCAGCAATCGAGTTGCCGATGACGAGCGCGCCGCCGAATTAGGTCAGCGCCTGTATTTTGATACCCGGCTCAGCAGCAATGGCAAAGTTGCTTGTGCCAGCTGCCATCAGCCAGATCTGATGTTTACCGACGGCCTGGTATTGGCCATGGGCACAAGCATTGGCCCACGCCATACACCGGGCCTGGTCGGCATTGCTTACAGCCCCTGGTTTTACTGGGATGGTCGCAAAGACAGCCAATGGTCACAGGCTCTGGCACCACTGGAAGCTGGTGTCGAGCACGACACCGACCGCCTGGCCATTCTCCGCCTGATCAGCGCAGACCCGCGCTACACCAACATGTATGAAGAGTTGTTCGGCACACTACCGAGTCTTCTCGACCTGCCAGAAACCGCCTCTCCGCTCGGTAATGCCGAGCGTCAGGCCGCCTGGAATAGCATGGAGACGGATGCACAAGTGGCGGTATCCACCGCCTTCAGCAATCTTGGCAAGGTCCTGGCAGCTTATCAGCGGCGACTACTTCCAGGGCCGGCCGAATTTGATAGCTACGCCGCGGCGATCGCCGAAGATCATGGCACCCTGCAAGCCAACTCACTGGCCAGGGAGGAGATAGCGGGGCTGAAGTTATTCCTGGACAAGGCACAATGTGTGAGTTGTCACAACGGCCCACTATTTACTAACCATGAATTTCACAACACCGGCGTCTTCGTCATTGCGGGACAACTGCCCCCTATGGGCAGGTACGACGGTATTCGCACAGCCCGCGATGATCCGTTTAACTGCCTCGGAGCATACAGCGACGCAGGCGTTACCGACTGTATCGAATTGCGCTTCGCTCGCGATGAAAATGATCTCGTCGGTGCACAAAAAACCCCGACTCTTCGCAATATCACGGAGACGGCCCCTTACATGCACGGCGGTCAATTGAAGACGCTTCGCGAGGTCATTGAACACTACAATGACGCGCCGGTGTCGATGTTAAATCATAACGAAGCCAAGCCATTGGGACTGCGAATGGTGGAGCTAAGGCAACTGGAAGCCTTCTTAAAAACATTGAGCGCGCCGCTGGCGACCGCTGAAAAGTGGCTGTCAGCCCCAGAGTATTAGGGCAAGCATGCAATTGAACCACCGATGCAACGCGTACCCGGGCATTTGTGCAGTATCGCTGTCACCCACCTGCTCAAACCATACCGGTGCTTATTAGAGTAACGACTAGCCTAAATAACCATGCTGGGCCAATTGCACAAGAATGCCATCGGGGTCAGTGAAGTAAAGCTAATCGCCACCGCTGGTACGATTTGCCGCGTCACGATTTACATTGGCCTGAATACCGTGGCCTAGTAATTTTTCTGCCAGGGCATCGGCATTATAATCGTCCACCCCTATGCACATATGGTGCATGCCTCCTGGATTGGGCAAGTTATAAAGCCCCAGAAAACTCTCGTCTCCCAAACCCATATTCAAACCACCATTCGACGGCCTGCTGATAATCTCCATGCCCAGCACCCGCTTGTAAAAATCGGCAGAACGACTGACGTCGGTCACCGACAGCGACACATGATTCATCGACCGGCCAACGGCCACTGGTGCAACCGCTTGCGCCTGCAGTGCCGGCGTCGCCGCCGAAACAACGGTCGCTGCAAGCAAAGACGCCACCAACTCACGCCGCGTCATCTTCTTCTGATCAAACCTGTCTACCAGATTTTCGATCGTGTCTAACTGATTTTTCATTGTTCTCACCTGTTATTTAGTATGCAATGCCAATATCGGAGCCGAATGTCAGCAACTTGAGTTGAGCTATAAAGCGATGGGCAGAAGCTGGCCGCGTAGCCGCTGCACGGCGTCATCCAATCCCCGCAGAAAGTATCAAAGTCGCTGCGAGCGTGCAATTCGGCTTCATCACCAGTGCAATTGAAGCGGAAACAACTGGCTGGCTACAGGAGACAACACTGCCGGGATTGAGTACTATTTACCTGCGTAACTGCATACAAAGAGTCCGTCACCATGATGATGACCAAAAGTTCGCCTATTAAGTACTGCCTGCTTGTTTCTCTGCTATCCATTCTGAACGCATCAGGATCGATGGCTCAGCAAATCCAGTTGTCTCAGCAGATATGGTCCGCCGAAGTCATCAGGCCCAGCGGGCAACCGGTAGTACCCCTGTTCGATGGCTGGTTTGCCAATGAAGACGGCAGCAAGAGCCTATGCTTCAGTTTCTTTAATCTTAACTCCGAACAATCGCTAACGATTCCGTTGGGTGCAGACAACAATCTGAATGGCGCCGATTTCGACGCCATACTGCCCACACATTTTGATCCTTTGCCGCCGCGCTACCGACATAAATTTTGTGTATTTACTGTCACCGTCGCTGCCGATTTCGGCGTCGATGAAACCGTCACCTGGAACCTCACCAGTGCCAATCAAGCATTAAGCGTTCCCGGGCATATACTGCCAGCCTACGTAATGGACGAACCGGCTTCAGGAGGCCGTGGTGATCTTGCACCGCTGGTCAAGTTAAGCGCCGACGGCGTGGGTGTACGAGGCCGCAAGGGAATATTTAGCGAATCTGTTATCAGCGGGCGCGTGGGCGAACCGGTAAATTTAAGCGCCTGGATCGAACACCCGGATGAAGAGATATGGGTGGGCTGGGCCAAACATTCTGGACCAGGTGTTGTTGAATTCGATGCACTTGAGTATACGATGAGTCCCCGCCAGGGGCCCGCTCAGGTACAGGCCAAGTTCGCAGCAGCGGGACGTTACATCGTGCGCTTGCAGACCATTGACAGTATCGCGGCATTTGAATTCTACTGTTGTCACACCAATGCCTATTACACCGTGGATATCGGTGATTAAAGATCACGCAGTAAACGCAGAGAATAGTTATAAATTGAAACTCTCCTCCAAATAGGAACTCCGAATGAACAGTCACTTGCACACACATCGAGGTAGTATTTTAGAATTAGCAATTTTTATTGTATTAACAAGCCTGGCTGGCACCGTGCTGGCGCAAGGCAGTGAAATAATAACGCCAAGCTTCTCCATGGACGTGGCTCCTATCCTGCAGCAAAAGTGCCAGACCTGTCACAATCCCGACGGAATCGGCCCGATGCCGTTGCTGACCTACGCTCAGGTCAAACCCTTTTCCGCACTGATAAAAGATAGAACCGGAAAACGCATGATGCCGCCCTGGCATAACGATCCCACCACCGGCATTCAGCAATTCAAGAACGACGCCTCGCTTTCCGAAGCGCAGATAGCCACCCTGGCCGCCTGGGCGGACGCGGGTGCGCCCGAAGGCAATCCGGCAGATTTACCCACACCCATTCAGTTTCCCAGCGGTGGTGCCTGGCAACTCGCAGATCAGTTAGGCCCGCCTGACCTGATCATCAAGTCCACTCCCTATGACGTGATCGCCAACGGCCAGGATCAGTGGTGGACTCCTGATGTTCCTTTCACCGGGCTAAACCAATCGCGCTGGTTGCGTGCGGCTGAATTCAAGCCTTCCTACCCGCTGGGCAAGAAAGTCGTGCACCACGGCCACGCGGTGCTGCAACCTACCGGCGGCGGTCGCCCTGTGGCACTGGCCCGCTACGGTGTCGGCAAATCCTGGGAAATCTACCCGGAGGGCACCGGCATGCTGGTGCCTGCCGATGGTCACATCGCCTGGAATCTGCATTATTTTCCGGTCGGTACCGAAGGCGATAACGATGTCGTCGAGGTAGGTCTGTGGTTTTATTCCGAAGGCCAGCAACCGGAACTAGTTACCAATGGCGAGTCCATGTTCAGGGTAGACGGCCTCAATGGCATGGCCAGGGGACAGGACATTCTTATTCCCCCACACGGCTACCAGGTACTGGAAGGCACGCATGTGTTGCAGTCACCAGCAATCATTCACAGTTTCCGTCCGCACCTGCACATGCGCGGCAAGGTCATGACCATGACAGCCATTTTCCCTGATGGCCGCAAGGAAGTGCTAAGCCAGGTGAACAAATACAATCATAACTGGCAGATATCCTATATCTATGCCGACGAGGTTAAGCCCTTGTTGCCCACCGGCACGGTGCTGCAATTTACCTCGGTATTCGACAATACTGCGAACAACCCGATCAACCCGGACCCCAATCAATGGGTAGTATTTGGACGTCGAGGTGTGGATGAGATGAGCCACGCCTGGGTCGGCATCACCGACATCAACGAAGAACAGTACGCCGAGGCCGTCGCCGAGAGACGCGCATTTCAGGAGACCTTAACTCTGGAATAGGTCGTCGATAAGATAAGCCACTGCAATAAAAACAAGAGACTGCGGCATGAGTAATTTGATTATCCGAACAACACTGGCCTGCGCCTGGATAGTGTCATCAGCCTTTTACACAGCGGCAGTGTCGGCGCAAGGCCTCGAGCAAGCCAGCTTCAGCCTGGCCCAGGCTAACTCTGGCGCGACTCTTTACCAGCAGAACTGTGCGCTCTGCCACCTCTCCGATCTGCAGGGCACATTTGAAGCACCAGCTCTTAGCGGCAGCAATTTTACCAACAATTGGTCAAACAGAAATATTACCGAGCTGTTGGATCTAATCAAACGCACCATGCCGCCGCAGGCGCCGACCAGCCTGACAGATGCCGAATACGCAAGCCTGGTTGCTCATATACTGAATTCCAACGCGATCGAGCCTGGATCCGAGCCATTGACATTCGGCTCTAACGCCGTGGCTTTCATTGGAGTCGGGTCCGGCGATGCACAGCAAGTGCCTGCGCGACTACCAGTTCCCGGCAGGGCCGGCACCATACCCTCGCCAGATTCGCGTGATAGCGTTCCAGAAGTCGCCACCATCTATCAGTCCGAACGCGCCTATACTCGTTCGCTGCAAGCGGTAGAAGGATTTCGTAACGTTAGCGAAGAAGAACTGGCCAATCCCGCCGCCGCTGACTGGACTTACTGGCGTCGCACTCCACAGAGCCATGGGTTTACGCCGCTGGACCAGATCAATACTGACAATGTGAAAAACCTGAGCCTGGCCTGGGTTTGGGGCATGAGCCCCGGTCGTAGCCAACCTGCACCGCTGGTTAGAGATGGCATTATCTTTATTCCCAATTTCGGCAACGTCGTGCAGGCATTAAATGGGAGAGATGGCACCTTATTGTGGGTATACCGCCGACAGTTTCCGGAGGGGGGTCGCCAGGGCGGCCTGCTGCGTACACTGGCGATGTGGGAGGATATGATTTATGTTGCCACCACCGACGCCCATCTGGTGGCATTGGACGCGCGCACCGGTGCCGTGCGCTGGGATGTTGAAATCGCCGACGAGGACCTGGGTTATTCAAACACCAGTGGTCCCATAGTCGCGAATGGCAAGGTAATAAACGGTATCACCGGCTGTGGTCGTTTCTATAAAGACAGCTGTTTTATCACCGGCCATGATGGCCGCACCGGGGAAGAACTCTGGCGTACCTACACCGTGGCCCAGCCAGAGCAAGCCGGGGATGACAGCTGGGGTGGTCTGCCAGTGGAATTCAGGGGCGGCGTCGATGTCTGGATGACTGGCAGCTGGGACCCTGAATTGAATCTCGTGTTTTTCGGCACCGCCCAGGCCAAGCCCTGGATGGCGGCCAGTCGCGGCCTTACCACCGAAGACTCCGCCCTCTATTCCAATTCGACGTTGGCATTGAATCCCGACGACGGCCGTCTGGTGTGGTATCGACAACATGTGCCCGGCGAATCACTGGATATGGATGAGGCCTTCGAGCAGGTTTTAGTAGACCTGTTCGATGAGCCCTTCCTGCTAACTATTGGCAAGAGCGGCATTCTCTGGAAACTGGATCGCCGCACCGGCGAGTTTCAGGGCTTAAAACAAACTGTCTTTCAGAATGTGTTCTCCGACGTAAACCTGGAAACTGGTGCGGTACGCTACCGGGAAGACATCCGCAATATGAAAATCGGCGAGTGGCTTTCGGTGTGTCCTTCTACTGCCGGCGGTCACAACTGGCAATCCAGTACCTACCATCCCCCCTCGCAGCAATTAATAATCCCGCTCAGCCAATCCTGTATGGAAATGTCGCCGCGCGAAACCACATTTGAAATCGGCTCTGGCGGCAATCAGGGAGATCGAGCCTGGAGAGAAATGCCAGGCACCGACGGCCAGTTTGGCAAACTCGGTGCTTACGATGTGGCCAGCATGGATGAAACCTGGAGTGTGGAGCAGCGCGCACCTTTTCTGACTGCCGCTTTAAGCACGGCAGGAGGCTTGCTGTTTATTGGTGATTTCGACCGCTATGTGCATGCCTTCGACGTCAATACCGGTGAGGAGCTGTGGCGCACCAGACTGGCCACTTCGGTACAGGGCTTTCCGGTGTCCTTTGCTATCGATGGCGAGCAGTACATAGCTATTCCTGCCGGTCGCGAAGGTGGTAGCCCGTGGCGCATCGGCAGCTTTCTGGCGCCAGAACTGAGCAGCCCTGACGGCCATAATGCTCTGTATGTGTTCAAACTGTCAGACTAAAATCGTCGACAACACTATCACCAGGGGTATCCTCTAAGCCTTGGCATTCCGGGCGTCCACCAATCCGGTAGAGGAGCCCAGGTTTCACGATTTGGCATCTGTACCAATGGCAGACTCTGCTCATCGAGCACCGTGCCTTCCTCAACCACATCATTTAAGAACAGCAAATAAGCCGTCAGCGCGTAGACTTCATCAGGAGTGAGGGTCCCCTCCTGATAGAGAGGCATACCGCGATTGATAAAGTCCCATACCGCCGTCGCGTATGGAGCGCGAATCGGCAGTACTCGCCCTAAGGCCCAGGGGCCGGCATCCGGGCTCACATTTTCGAGCTTAACTAATCTGGGCGCCAGGCCTCCTGTGCCGGTGGTGCCGTGGCAGCCAGCACAGGCTTTCTCCAGATACAGCTGCGAGCCTTCACCGACCGAGCCACGCCCAGGCGGAAGTTCCTCCCCAGATGGGCTGATGGAGATATCCCAGGCACGGATTTCATCTGTGGTCGGGGTTCTTCCAATACCATAAGTGGGCGACTGCGCTTGCACGGAGATTCCCAGCATTAGCAGCAGCGAGAGAAGCGCCGAGAGGGGCAGTCTAAGCAATCGCATTGTGCACACTCCCGTCTCTATCGATGCGCCACGGCTGAATCGAATTGTCTTGGCCTTTCACTCTGGCTGGCTGACCCCGCTGAGTCCAGTACTCGATGATCTCAGCCCGCGATGCTTGCACGCTACCCAGTTCGTCTGTACAGCGGGACTGCAGTTCGCAAGGCTCTCCATCCCAGTTCCATTCGAAGCTGAATCGAGTATGGGCCATACGATGTGCTGTTCCCCGAATCTCGGCATCCTTCCAATTGCGACCGCCATCGGTGGATACCTCTACCCTGCTAACGGCGCCGCCACCGGACCAGGCCAGGCCGGTAAGCTCATAATATCCGCGACCGGGCAGCTGTTGCCCCCCAGAAGGATAGGTGATGACCGATTTCGGTCCGATCTGCATGCCCATCGCGGCACCGTCGGCGTCCTGATGCAGATGCCCATAGTCGTTGTAGGTCATGTAAAACTCGTCCACTACCTTGATGCGCCGCAGCCACTTCACGGAGAGGATTCCTTCGAAACCGGGAGCCAATAGTCGTAGTGGAAAGCCCTGTTGGGGTCGCACTGCTTCGCCATTCATGCCGTAGCAGATCATAATGTCGTCCATCGCCTTCGACATGGGAATGCTCGACGCCCCTTTCACTTCCTCGACGCCTTCGGCCACGATCCAGTTGCCGCCGTCTTGTACACCGGCTTCATTGAGCAATGTGGACAGGAGCACTCCGGTCCATTCGGCGCAGCTGGTCATACCGTGGGTTTCCTGCACTGTGGTGTGACGGCTGTTGGATCGATTGCCCGCGCACTCGATAAAATGCGTGCGGGTAACGGAAGGCAAGCGCTTTAATTCAGCCATGGTGAAGATCAGTGGACGGTCCACCATGCCATGAATCATGAGGCGATGCTTCTCGGGATCGATATCCGGAACGAAGGAGCCGCGCGTGGTGCCCATATAGTGAAGTGAGGATGGTGTGATCACTCCCATCGAATCCTGAATCGGAGACGCTATATGAAAGTCGAGCCCAAAGGTATCGGGTGACGCCCTGCCGCCGTGCGCAATGCGTTCCGACGTCACGAATCGGGAGCGCTTGCCATAGGCGACGAGTTCATCGGTGCCCTGAATGTAGGCTTCTGGTTCTTGCAGTTGACCGGTCGCAGACTTCGTAGCCGCTCCCAAGCCCAAGCCTCCTGCCAACGCGGCGCTTCGTTTTAGGAATTTCCTTCGATTAGATTGTTTTGAACTCATGGTTCTCTCCTTCTTAGTGAGCTTACCTAAAAATTACTTCTCGATCTTCCAGAGTATACTCATTGCCTAGTAGGCAAGCAATGGATAGGGAAACCACTACAAAACACGGGGTTAAGGCTGGTTCCAGGGCTCCTGGCCTAGCAGACTGTTGAAATTGACCTATCCCCCACTTTTAGAACCATGACCTCGATGAGATTTCCAGTTAATCTAGATGGATGGAGATCTCGATATGAAGAAGCGATATACAGACGAACAGATCATTAAAGCGATCAAAGAACACG
>CAVOFA010000048.1:0-19775 GCA_963694865.1 Gammaproteobacteria bacterium
AAAATGCACTACGATAAACAGACTAAGTTATTAACCCGGATGGGCTAATGTGCCTCTTAGATCAGAGCTAACTTTGTCCAAGATGGTTTGACGACGTACATGCGACTGCTCGGCGAACATAGTATTTTTTCGAATTGATGCGGGTGCCTATGACATGACGTTTTCTGGCAATATTTTCCTTGTGGGTCCAATGGGTGTGGGAAAAACCACCATTGGGCGCGTGCTCGCCGACTTGCTGGGTCTCGAGTTTGTCGATTCTGATAGAGAAATTGAAATATCGACTGGCGCAGACATTCCCTGGATCTTTGATGTCGAGGGGGAGAGTGGCTTCCGCCTGCGGGAAGTTCGCATGATCGAGCAATTGAGCTCAAGGCAGAATGTTGTGTTGGCGACAGGCGGAGGGGTGGTACTGGCGGCGGAGAATCGGGCTTGTCTGAGTGGTAGAGGCGTAGTGGTATACCTGCGCGCCTCTATTTGCCAGCAAGTAGAGCGCACCAGTCGTGACAAGAACCGGCCGTTGTTGCAGACCGCCGACCCAGAGACAAAAATTCGTGAGCTAATGCCAATTCGCGACCCCTTGTACCTGGAAGTGGCGGATATTATCGTTGACACCAATCGACGTAATCCGAAGTCAGTAAGCCAGGAAATTAGCAAACAGTTGGGAATATTGTTGCAGCGACAAGCTGATAATGAACACGATTAATCGGGCCGCGATGGAAATATGACATGCAAACAGTAGTGGTAAACCTGGAGGATAGGACCTATCCGATTCATATTGGCTCGAAGCTGATCGATCGCGGCGATTTGGTGGCACCCTATCTTGGCCGCAGCCGGGTTGTTATTGTCAGCAATGATGTGGTGGCGCCGCTCTATCTTAAGCGGGCGCAGTCGATGTTCTGTGCCGCGCAATCAAATTCTGCTTCAGGGGAATCCTGTGAAGCCATAGTACTACCCGATGGAGAGGCGCATAAGGATCTGGCGGCGGTCAGTTATATTTATGACACGCTGCTGGCGGGCAAATACGACCGCAATACCATGCTGGTGGCGTTGGGCGGGGGAGTAGTTGGAGACATCACCGGATTTGCAGCCGCGACCTATCTGCGCGGCATACAGTTCATGCAAATCCCCACCTCTCTGTTGGCGCAGGTGGACTCCGCTGTCGGTGGCAAAACCGGCGTAAATCATCCTGCAGGCAAGAATATGATAGGTGCGTTCTATCAGCCTCAGTGCGTGCTCATTGACACCGATGTGCTGACGACGTTGCCGCTGCGAGAGGTGAGGGCCGGGTTGGCCGAAGTGCTGAAATACGGTCTGATTAACAATGCCGGTTTTTTCCACTGGCTGGTAGCAAATAGCGATGCTCTGTTGCAACTGGACCCCACCAGCCTGACCCAGGCGATCAAGACCTGTTGCCAGGCGAAGGCCGAGGTTGTGGCTCTGGATGAGAAAGAGACCGGGGTGCGAGCACTACTGAATCTGGGCCATACTTTTGGCCACGCCATCGAGACGGCGACGCGTTACGGCACCTGGCTGCATGGAGAGACCGTTGCCATGGGTATGGTAATGGCGGCGGACTTATCAATGCGCCTGGGCTGGATCGAGCAGAAAGCTGCGCGGCAAGTGCGATCAGTCCTGGAAGACAATTTTGGCCTGCCTGTGGTGCCGCCGCCCGCTATCACCACGGCGCAATATCTCGATCTCATGGCTAGTGACAAGAAAGCAGAGTTAGGCAAAGTACGGTTCGTGTTATTGCGCGGCATTGGCAAGGCCATCATGGCCGGCGAGATTGACAGAAAATGTCTGGAAGCTACCCTAAAAGCTGGAAATCAGCTCTGTATGTAGATCGAATAGCAGCCTGCTAGGAATAGATCGTGTAATATTGCCCCCTTTTTTAAGTCTTCCTGTGGCAGGCTGGCCGGTAACCAAGTAAGGCGGCGATTGGGCTTGTGCCTGCAGAAGAACTGAATTCTAAGCCAGGACGAAGGTAATTCCCGTGTCTTTGAAAAATGATCGCTTCTTGAAAGCCCTGTTAAGGGAGAGTGTTGATGTAACACCGGTATGGATGATGCGCCAGGCAGGTCGCTATCTGCCCGAGTATCATGCCACCCGTAAACAAGCCGGAAATTTTCTGTCGCTGTGCCAGAATCCCGAACTGGCCTGTGAGGTCACGCTACAACCGCTGCGGCGATATGCCTTTGACGCGGCTATTTTATTTTCCGATATTCTGACCATACCCGATGCGATGGGGCAGGGACTTTATTTCGTCGAAGGTGAAGGGCCGAAGTTTCGCAAGGTCATCCGCTCGGCAGCCGATGTTGAGAATTTACCGGATGTGAATATTGCCGATGAGCTTTCCTACGTCACTGCAGCGGTAACGCTTATCAGGAAGGAACTGAATGGCTCGGTACCGCTGATTGGCTTTTCCGGCAGCCCCTGGACGCTTGCCACCTACATGATCGAAGGCGGTGGCAGCAAGGACTTCAGGCACGCCAAGCAGTTCATGTACGACCATCCCGAGGCCATGCACCTGTTACTGGACAAGCTTGCGCTGGCAGTAACCGACTACCTGAATGCGCAGATTCGAGCCGGTGCGCAGGCCGTGCAGCTATTCGATACCTGGGGCGGGATCTTAACCAGTGGCAGCTACATCGAATTCTCTCGCAACTACATGCGCAAGATTATCAGTGGACTTATTACCGAAAATGAGGGGCGCAAAGTACCGGTCATAGTATTCACCAAGAATGGTGGTCAGTGGCTGGAAGCGATTGCGGATACTGCCTGTCAGGCAGTTGGCCTGGACTGGACCACGGATATAGGCACGGCGCGAGCGCGGATTGGAGACCGGGTTGCACTGCAGGGCAATATGGACCCCACTATGCTTTACGCCTCCCCTGACGCCATTCGCAAGGAAGTGGCCGCTATTCTGAAAAGCTTCGGTACCGGCCCGGGGCATGTCTTCAATCTGGGACACGGCATTACCCCGGAAGTGAATCCGGAGCACGTGGCGGTGTTCGTGGAGGCTGTCCATGAGTTCTCAAGTCAATATCACGCTCGGTAATAGCGAGCCGGTCACGGCGGTGGTTGGTCTCGGCTCCAATATTGCCTACGGCAAGCTGTCGGTAGCGGAGGTAATTGGTGCCGCCATTGTGGCGCTTGAGAGCCTCAGCTCTGCGCCGCTGCTGGTCTCTTCTTGCTACCGCACTGAGCCGCTGGACTGTGCAGCGGGCACTCCCTACTTCATCAATGCAATTGCTATAGTAACGCCGCAGGAGAGTCTGTCTGCGCTGACTTTCCTGGCCGAACTACAGCGTATCGAAAGGCGCTTTGGGCGTAGTAGAAAGCGAGAACGCGGCCGCGAAAGGCTTGCCGCAGTCAATCAATCGCGAGCGCTGGACCTGGATTTGATTTGTTGGGGCAATCTTATCTCCGATGAGGATGATCTGCTATTGCCACATCCCAGAGCCCACCTCCGGCGATTTGTGCTGGCGCCGCTGGCAGAGCTCGCGCCAGACCTGTTGCTGCCTGGACAGACTGTGACAGTGCAGCAACTGCTCTTACAGTTGCATGTTGGGGGCGCTGCATCTCGTCTATCACCTTCCCAAGCCATTGATCTATAAGCGAAGATAATAATTAAAAAGCAAAGTTGAGAGTAAATTTGGTACCCGTATCTAAACGCTGTTATTGGGCTCTAATTCACACAAATAAGTGTCCATATTCTCCCACTAATGGTAGGATGTAGGAGTTGTTTGGCGTCTTCTCTAAGCAGAGGCGATAATAGAAACGAGAATATGAATTTCAAATCCCCACAGATAGCATTGGTTTCACTGCTGGCAATGGCTTGCTCCATGCCTGTTGCTGTGGCCCAGAGTGTGGATGCCCGGGGAGTTGATGAAAGTCAGACCCAAATTCTCAACAAACTCTTCGGCGTGGGCAATGCCGATGTGGTGACCAGTTTTCGAATTGTACCGTCTGCTTCGCTAATCGACGCGCCTCTGTTCCGTTTCGATCGCAGCATCGAGGAAAACTATTTTCAGGACACGGCTGTCAACGATGTACTGAACTTCAATTTGGGCATGCAAATCGATCCTGCCCCTGGGCTTAGCGTACGGGCAAATGCGTGGCGCCTGCAGGTGGATGAAGCGCCTGTCAAAAGCGTTAGCTCTAATGTTAGTAACAACAACTGGCAAAGCGCATCATCACAACTTTATATTCAGGATTCTGAAATATCAGAATTTGGACTGGGCAATCCGCTACTAGGTTCCAATCTGAAAGCTCAGGGCTTTGATATCGGTGCTTCCTACGAGTGGGATACATCCAGGTTCGGCCAGTTTACGCTCAGCTCCAAAACTACCTACGTTGAAGATTTCGAAAACAAGGGCAGCCTGTTGCAGCTTAGCCAGGGCGAACTCAGCGCTCTTAATGAAGCAATGGTTAGCCCTGAGTTGCAAAGCAGCCTGATGCTGAGCTGGCAACTGGGCAATCATACGGCAAGCGCCATCACCAACTATATCGATTCCTTCAAAGAGATCAGCGAGTTGGATATTGACGAAATTAACGAGCTTGTCGACAACATCACCACGGTTGATTTGCAGTACGGCTACAGTGTTGAGACCGGTTCCAACGATCGCGCTATTATTTCTTTTGGGATTCGCAATATATTCAACGAGAAAAACGCGCAGATCTTTAACTCTACCACCCGCATCCTCGATCAAAATGGTCGTGTCGCCTACGGCTCTATTAAGTACCAGTTCTGATCTTGCAGTTTATCTTCAACTTTACTACTCGCTCCTGAGAAGCTGTAATGGCAATGTGCTGTGACGTGGTCAGCGATTGGCCCGCGCCAGGCACCAGACGTCTATCTGACGAACTCCCCTGCGCTGTAATTCCCTGGATACTGCGGCAACGGTTGCCATTGTGGTCACCACATCATCGATAATCGCCACCGATTTTACCTTGCCGGGCACTAAGGTATCTGTCACCGCAAAGGCATCTTTTAAATTCTTCTTCCGTGACCGGGCAGAGTGCAACTCAGTCTGCGCAACGGTATTCCTCACCTTCGCTATGGCCTTTTTGCTGAGCGGGATTTTACATTTTCTGGATACCACCCTGGCTATTTCGAGCGCTTGATTAAAACCCCGTTGGCGCAGGCGCATTGGATGTAGCGGGACCGCTAACAACAAATCCGGCGCGATGCTATCGGCATAGTGCAGGGAGATTTTTTCTGCTAACAAACAACTTAAAACGTAGCCGGCATCGAAACGAGCCTTGAACTTGAAACCAGAGAGCAGGGAGTCAATGGGAGATTGATAACGAAACAACGCAGTGCAGCTGCTGAAAGGCGGTGCAACTAACAGGCAGCGAGCACAGGATTGGGTGTTTGAAACACCGGCAGTAAGCTCCTCTCCGCAACGATTACAGCCATGCCAGGACCACGGCAAATTGGCTTCGCACTCTGCGCATAGACTCAAAACCGAGTTGCTGAGTATACCGCAAACTATGCAGGGACTGGGGATAGTTTGAAGCAGCCGTTGACAAAGGCCTGCCGTACGGGTTTTCGGCAATGAGGGCACTTCGGCTCCGAGTAGAGTGATGTGTTACGTAGACCTCTATGAGTATAGAAAGTCCCGGGGGAATGACCAAATTTCAGTGCTAAATGTAAAGTACCTGTTCGCCAGTGCTTATCCTATACTTGTGGCTTGCGCAAAAAGTAACATGGGAAACAAAGAAAATGTCGAGCTATCGTGCTCCGTTAATGGACATGCAGTTTCTGCTGCGTGACGTTTTTAAAGCAGAACAATTATTCGCAGCAATGCCAGCCACGTAAGAAGTTACTTACGAGCTGGTGAGCGCCATATTGGAAGCAGCAGCGAAGATGGCCGAAGACCTGCTCGCTCCAATAAATCAAAATGGTGACCTGGAAGGCTGTCACTTTGACGCTGGCGTTGTTACCACGCCGCAAGGCTTTAAGAAAGCCTTCAAGGCCTTATCCGAGGGCGGCTGGCCCGGCCTTACTGGCAACGTCGATTATGGTGGCCAGGGCATGCCCACCGCGCTCTCCGCCTTGCTGGAGGAGATGGCGTTCGCCGCCAATTCGTCGTTTGCGCTGTATACGGTGTTAACCACCGCAGTCGCCCACAGCCTCAGCCGACTCGGAAGCACCGAGCTGAAGGACAAGTATCTGAGTAAATTGTACGAGGGCAGCTGTATGGGCAGCATGTGTCTGACAGAAGCTCACGCCGGTACCGATCTCGGGATGATCCGCACCAGGGCCGTGCCTGCTGCCGATGGTAGCTACGAAATAAGCGGTACCAAGATCTTTATAACTGCTGGAGAGCACGACCTCACCGAAAATATCATTCACCTGGTGTTGGCCAAGCTACCCGATGCGCCCGCCGGAGCCCGGGGTATTTCCCTGTTTCTGGTGCCGAAGTTTATGCCTGATGGTGAGGGCAATCCGGGCCAGCGCAACCAGGTCGAATGCGGCTCCATCGAACACAAGATGGGTATCAGGGCTTCCGCCACCTGCGTGCTTAACTTCGATGCCGCGAAGGGCTATTTAGTCGGTGAGGTGAACAAGGGTATGTCTAATATGTTCACGCTTATGAACTATGCACGGCTGTCTATGGGGATACAGGGAAACGGTCTCGCCGACGCCTCTTATCAGGTCGCCTCGGCCTATGCTAAAGAGCGAATTCAGGGCAGATCTCCGTCCGGACCACAGCAAGCTGACAAGGCTGCCGACCCCATCCTCGTGCATCCGGACGTGATGAGAATGCTTCTCACCATAAGATCAAATGTTGTCGCTGGTCGCGCACTGTCGATGTACGCGGCCATGCAGTTGGATATATCGCGCTCTCACCCCGATGCCGATGCGCGTATGAAGGCCGAGCAACTGGTGGCGTTATTGATACCTGTACAGAAGGCCTATTGCACAGATCGTGGTTTTGAGGCCTGAGTGATGGCACAGCAGGTGTTAGGAGGACATGGCTATATTGTCGAGTGGGGTCTGGAGCAAAACGTCCGCGATGCTCGAATCGCACAGATCTATGAGGGCGCTAATGGTGTGCAGGCACTGGATTTGTTGGGGAGGAAAACAGTGCGTAGTAATGGCAAGCTATTGCGGGTATTGCTACAGGAGATGGATGAGTTCAGCGCCGCTCAGAGTGATATTGCCGCGATGCAAGCCCCATTGCGCGCGTTTGAAGCCTGCAAGCAGTTGTTAATAGAGTCCACCGAGTGGGTAATAAAAAACGCGGCCATCAATCCTGAGTATATCGGCGCGGCCTCCTATGGGTATCTACAGTTGACGGGGCTGACGCTGTATTGCTTCATTTGGCAGCGCATCCTCGCGGCTGCTTACCTGGCGATCGAGACGGGAGCAGGCAATCAGGACTACTATGATGGGCTGGTCAAGACCGGCATTTTTTTATTCGACGTCTGTTGCCTCACAGCAAAGCGCTGGCGGAAGAGATTGCCACCGAGCCGGAGATTTTGATGGAGCTGAAGTCAGAACAATTCTAGGCGGGACCCGTGCGTGGCCGCACGGGTTTGCGGCTATCGGCGTAGCGTAAGTTCCCTGGCCGGCTGAGAGTTTTTCAACAGTCTGCTAGATGACCCAATCGATGTTTTCGGCGAACAGATCCTTGTACTGCTCAAGGTCTTCGCCGCTTTCACCCACCAACACCATATTGCCTTCACCCCTTGGCAAGACCAGACCGCTAAAGCGGTCGTCACTGAATTTGTATTCACCGCTGACGGGACTGTTGTTAATTACTATCACGCTCACGGCACCTTGGGTGCCTGAAAATATCAGGTGGGCGCTATCGAACGAGGGTACAATTTTACAGGGTTTGGCGGATAGAATCGGCAGCTCTTGTAAAAACTCATTGCTGACCAGGCGGGTACCTGATTCAGCCATTATCGAATTGAGTGCAGGCATGCCGAATGCAGTAGTGATTTGATTACTACTAACACCTTCAAGCTCATAGGCATCCATGTATAGGTGCTGGAGGATATCGTCACCAACCGCCAATTCGGCACCAGTGGGGCTGCTACTGTTAAAGGTCACGGAAAAAGTGATGCCCAGCGCCAGCAATAATGAGGCAGCCACAGCATAGTATTGAAAGAAATTGTTGTTTGCCGCCGGCTTGGCCGCAAGTTCTTCCAGGTTCTGGGAATCGGTGGATGCAGTAGCCGGGATGGCCATCAATTCGTCAGCCAGCCCTGCCGGTATCGTAACGCTACTCAATAAAGCAGCAACTTCCGTATCCAACTCCCGGGTCTGATCAAGAATTTTTTGCAGAACCGGGTCGCCAGCAGCAGCGTCCAGCAGTTCCTGGTCTGCTGCTTGAGGGTCAGTGTATAGCCGTGTGCGAAAATCTAATTCATTCATCTTAGTCAGCTCTTCTACGTCTCAATTACGTCTCAATTTTCATCTTCATCATTGTCAGTATCCAGACCAAACTCTACTTTCAATTTGGCCCGGGCACGAAACAGGCGCGTCACTACCGTGTTGTTGTTCAAGCCCAGTATATCGGCTATCTCTTTGCCACTGAAACCGCCAATAACCTGCAGTAACAGTGGTTCGCGGTAATCGCTGTCGAGTCGATTGATGGCATTCTGCAACAATTGCCGATCCATCTTGCTATCGGGCTCGTTGTCATCGCTCTCAGCAATCGACTGTCCTTCTATATCGACTAATTCTGGTCGATAGCGCTCATATTGTCGTGCGTTCTCTCGCCGCAGAATAGTAAAAAGCCAGGCCTTGGCGGCCTTATCATTCTGCAGACTCTCAAGAGACCGCCAAGCACGCAAAAAAGTTTCCTGCACCAGATCTTCAGCCATAGGCTGGTTCTTGCAGAGCCAGAACGCATACCGGTAGACATCCTGATACAGGGCCGCAACCAGTGATTCATAGCGTTGTTTCTTCGTGCTTCCTTGTAAGACCGGGATATCGCTCATTAATTTTCATTCTTGGTTCAAAAAATACGCAGGGACACAGACTGACAGTAAGCAAAGGCTCACATTCGAGTATTTGATTGATCCCCCCTAGGGCAGAGAGTGTGCCTAACTTGGCGGTTTGCATCAAGTTTTTACTCGATTCGATATCATGAAAGTGCCGAATACCTGCTTTTTTCACACTTCTGCAAAATTGCCTGGCGACAGATGGTTTAGCTTCAATAAGTCCACCTGTATACTTGTCCCCAGATAAATTTAGCTAGAGTAAATTCAAGGTAATTCAAATCATGGTAAATATAGCCATCGCTGGAGCTGCCGGCCGTATGGGCAGGACCCTGGTCGAAGCAATCACCAGCAGCGAAGCCGATATCGCTGTTACCGTGGCCACGGTTCTGGCCGATGATCCCACGCTGGGTGTTGATGTCGGCTTGTTGGCTGTCGGCTCGGTACTGGGTGTTGAGACACAGGCACAGCTGGAATCAGCGATCGAGAGCTTCGATGTGTTGATTGACTTCACCTCGCCGCAGGCAACGCTGGAGCATCTAAGCTGTTGTAAGCACAATGACAAAGCCATGATCATTGGTACTACCGGATTTTCCGAATCCCAAAAGCAGCTGATTACCGCAGCCAGCGACACCATCCCTATCGTGTTTGCCCCCAATATGAGTATTGGTGTAAATCTCTGTTTCAACTTGCTGGAACAGGCTGCTAGGGTGTTGGGAGACGATGTCGATATCGAGATTACCGAAGCTCATCATCGCTTCAAGCGAGATGCGCCATCGGGCACGGCGATCAAAATGGGCGAAATCGTCGCGCAGGCACTGGGCCGTGAGTTGGAGCAGCACGCAATCTACGGCCGCGAGGGCCTTGCTGAAGAGCGGGATAGAAAAACTATAGGCTTCGCCACAGTCAGGGGGGGAGATATCGTGGGCGATCACACTGTTATCTTTGCCGGACTCGGTGAGCGGGTTGAGATTACGCACAAGGCCAGCAGTCGCATGACTTTTGCCAATGGAGCGGTGCGAGCGGCTAGCTGGATTGCCGATAAAGCACCAGGACTGTATTCCATGCAGGACGTGTTGAATTTATAAATCCATAAATTGCAACAATCAGAGAGAACTTGATGGACAAAATGGCCTGTTTTTCTTAATATACTTGCTCAGTATGTTCGATACTGAAACCTTTACAAATTGACGCCAAATCGGATTGAAGAAATTCTTCATTCCGCTTTTTTTTGTGCGCTATTTTCACTGAGTTTGGGTGAATAATTTATTAATTCAGGAGTAGATGTGTCCGAATTAGCTGTACTGGCGTTAGAAGATGGCAGTATTTTTCATGGCTCCGCAATAGGGGCGGAAGGCAGTTCCAGTGGTGAGGTGGTTTTCAACACGTCCATGACTGGTTATCAGGAAATCCTTACCGATCCCTCTTACGCGAAACAAATAATTACTCTTACCTATCCTCACATCGGTAACACCGGAACCAATGATGAAGATAACGAGTCGGAGCGGGTATGGGCGTCGGGTTTGGTAATACGGGACTTGCCATTGCTTGCCAGCAGTTGGCGCCGACAACAAAGCCTGGATGAATTTCTGCAGCAGCGAAAAGTTATTGCCATCGCCGATATCGATACACGCCGACTAACCGGGGTGTTACGAGACCAGGGGCCCCTCAACGGCTGCGTGCTGTCCGGGTCCGCGTTGGCGGCGGGCGGAGAGGCGGCGGCAGTGGCGCAGGCGCAGGCCTTTGCCGGGCTCAAGGGCATGGATTTGGCGAAAGAAGTTTCGGTAGCCACGAGTTATGTCTGGGATGAAAGTGTTTGGGATTTGGTGTCTGGTTACGGTAGCGCCAGCGCGCCAGCGTTCAAAGTCGTAGCCTACGATTTTGGCGTAAAGCGCAATATCCTGCGAATGCTGGTGGACCGTGGCTGCGAACTCACCGTGGTTCCAGCGCAAACCAGTGCCGACGAGGTGCTGGCGCTGAATCCCGACGGCGTTTTTCTGTCTAATGGCCCGGGTGACCCGGAACCCTGTGACTACGCTATCGAGGCGATTCGTGCAATTGTTGATGCAGCAGTACCCGTGTTTGGAATTTGCCTCGGCTACCAACTGCTGGCGCTGGCCTGTGGTGCCAACACCCTCAAGATGCGACTTGGACATCACGGTGCCAATCATCCGGTGCAAGACCTTCACAATAACAAAGTCTTGATCACCAGCCAGAACCACGGCTTTGCAGTCGACGCGGACAGTCTGCCCGATAATTTGCAGGCGACTCACAAATCCCTGTTCGATGGTTCACTGCAGGGCATAGAGCGCACAGACAAACCCGCCTTTGGATTTCAGGGGCATCCGGAGGCAAGCCCGGGACCACACGATGTGGCGCCTGTGTTTGATCACTTTATTGAATTGATGACAGCACAGCGCAATACCTGAGCTGCATTTACGACTAATCGCGAGAAGGTAACAACAAAGTTTCATGCCAAAAAGAACCGACATAAATAGCATTCTTATCCTGGGTGCAGGTCCGATAATCATCGGTCAGGCCTGTGAATTTGATTACTCAGGAACCCAGGCCTGCCAGGCATTAAAGGAAGAAGGCTACCGGGTGATACTGGTGAATTCGAATCCCGCTACCATCATGACCGATCCCGCGATGGCGGATGCCACCTATATCGAGCCGGTGACCTGGTCTATCGTTGAAAAGATAATCGCCAAAGAAAGACCCGACGCCATCCTGCCAACGATGGGTGGGCAGACGGCTCTCAACTGCGCGCTGGACCTCAACCGCCACGGCATCCTCGAAAAATATGAGGTGGAGCTTATCGGTGCCAGTTGTGAGGCTATAGATAAGGCGGAAGATCGCGAGTTGTTTGACAAGGCCATGATTTCAATTGGTCTGGGAACACCAGTGCACGGCATGGCCCATAATATGGAGCAGGCGCAGGCGGCGCTCGACAAGGTGGGCTTCCCCTGTATTATCAGACCCTCTTTTACCATGGGTGGTACCGGTGGCGGCATCGCCTACAACAAGGAAGAGTTTGACGAAATCTGTGTCCGTGGACTCGAGCTCTCACCAACCCATGAGTTGCTGATCGATGAGTCCCTGATAGGCTGGAAAGAGTTCGAGCTGGAAGTGGTACGGGATAAGGAAGACAACTGCATCATCGTTTGTTCGATCGAGAATTTTGATGCCATGGGAGTGCACACCGGCGACTCGATCACGGTGGCGCCGGCACAAACGCTGACGGACAAGGAATATCAGATTCTGAGAAATGCGGCTATCGCTGTGTTGCGGGAGATTGGTGTAGAAACCGGCGGCTCCAATGTGCAGTTCGCCATCAATCCGGCAGATGGCAGGCTGGTTATTATCGAGATGAATCCGCGGGTATCGCGTTCTTCGGCGCTGGCATCCAAGGCCACTGGCTTTCCTATCGCCAGAGTCGCCGCCAAACTGGCTATAGGCTATACCCTGGATGAACTGCGCAATGAGATTACCGGCGGAGTGACACCGGCATCCTTCGAGCCAACCATCGACTACGTCGTCACCAAAATACCCCGTTTTACCTTTGAGAAATTTCCCGATGCCAACGATCGCATCACCACGCAGATGAAATCCGTGGGAGAGGTCATGGCCATCGGTCGAACTTTTCAGGAGTCTCTGCACAAGGCCTTGCGCGGACTCGAAGTCGGTGTGTGTGGCTTCGAGCCGATTCTGGATACCAAGCTCAGTGACGCCAAGGAAGTTCTCACCAGGGAGCTGACCGAGCCGGGTGCAGAGCGAATCTGGTATCTGGCCGATGCCTTCAGAGAGGGCTGGTCGATAGAAACTGTTTACGAGTTGTCAGGTATTGACCCCTGGTTTCTGGTGCAGGTAGAAGATCTAATACGCACCGAATCCGAGCTTGCAAAAAGATCATTGCCAGAATTAGATAAGGCCGCAATGTACGCGCTCAAGCGCAAGGGCTTCTCCGATCAGCGCCTGTCACAAATACTTGATATGAAGGAAATCGAGGTACAGAAGACACGCCACGCTCTGGGCGTGCGACCGGTATACAAGCGAGTCGATACCTGTGCCGCAGAATTTGCTTCCGATACCGCCTACATGTATTCCACCTATGAGGAAGAATGCGAAGCCTTACCCTCGAGCCGAGACAAGATCATGGTGTTGGGAGGTGGTCCCAATCGCATCGGTCAGGGCATCGAATTCGATTACTGTTGCGTGCATGCGGCACTGGCAATGCGCGAAGACGGCTATGAAACCATCATGGTTAATTGCAATCCGGAAACCGTGTCCACCGATTTTAACATCTCAGACCGTCTCTATTTCGAGCCACTTACCTTCGAAGATGTAATAGAGATCGCCGAACTCGAGAAGCCCAAGGGCGTCATTGTTCAATTTGGAGGCCAGACTCCATTGAATCTGGTCAAGCGTCTTGAAGAGGCGGGAGTGCCCGTCATCGGAACTTCACCTGACGCTATCGATAGAGCGGAGGATCGCGAGCGTTTTCAGCAGCTCATTCAAAAACTTGGTCTCAAACAACCGCCAAACCGCACCGTGCGAAGTGTTGAGGAGAGCATAAGCGCTGCTGAAGAAATTACCTATCCTTTAGTGGTCAGACCTTCCTACGTGCTCGGCGGAAGGGCCATGGAGATCGTCTATAACGAGGAGGAGCTCAGGCGCTACATGCACACTGCGGTCAAAGTCTCCAATGATAGCCCGGTACTGTTGGATTATTTTCTAAACGCTGCCATCGAGATCGATGTCGATGTGGTGAGCGATGGTAAGCAGGTAGTCGTTGGTGCTATCATGCAGCACATCGAGCAGGCTGGTATACATTCGGGAGATTCAGCCTGTTCTCTGCCGCCTTATAATCTGCCAAAAGATGTGCAGGACGAAATTAGAGATCAGGTCACCAGACTCGCGCTGGAGTTGGGGGTGATTGGATTAATGAATACCCAACTCGCCTACCAGGATGGCGAGATCTACATTATCGAGGTAAACCCCCGAGCTTCTCGTACTGTGCCCTTCGTCTCCAAGTGCATAGGTCGCTCGCTGGCGAAAGTGGCGGCGAGGTGTATGACTGGCGTTAGCTTGCAAGATCAGGACTTCACCAGAGAGATAGTGCCATCAACCTACGCCGTAAAAGAGGCGGTATTTCCTTTCAATAAATTTCCGGGCGTGGATCCGATCCTGGGACCGGAAATGAAATCTACAGGTGAAGTTATGGGCGTCGGCAAAACCTTCGCTGAAGCCTATGCAAAGGCACAGCTAGGCGCCGGCGACACCATTGAAAAGTCCGGCACTGCCTTTATCAGCGTGAGAGACCACGACAAGCCCTATGTTGTGGAAGTGGCCCTCAAGCTGCAGGCACTGGGCTATTCCCTGGCGGCGACTCACGGCACGGCGAAGGTAATAGACGCCGCCGGGGTAGCGGTCACAGGCGTGAATAAGGTTGCCCAGGGTAGACCTCATGTAGTTGATATGCTAAAAAATGACGAGATTCAGGTCATCGTCAATACCACGGAAGGCAAACAGGCAATTGCCGATTCTTCCATGATCAGGCGTACAGCCTTGCGCCACGATGTTTTCTGCACTACAACTATTGCTGGTGCTCTGGCAGTTTGCGAGGCCCTTGAGTTCGGCGATAAAATGTCCGTCTACACGATTCAGCAGCTACACGCTGACTTACACTAATTCGATCCCCGGAAGTCCGTTTGTATAATCAGTATCGAATGACAGTTCGAGGTTAAATAGCTATGCAAAAATTCCCCATGACAGTTGCCGGCGCGGAAACTCTGCGGGCGGAGCTTAACGAATTAAAAACTGTCTCCCGCCCCAAGATCACAGCGGCAATCGCCGAGGCAAGAGAGCACGGCGATCTCAAGGAAAATGCTGAATATCATGCGGCACGAGAACAACAGAGTTTTTGTGAAGGCCGGGTTGGGGACATAGAAGGCAAGCTCTCGAATTCCCAGATAATTGATATCAGCAAGATCGAGCCGACCGGACGGGTAATTTTCGGCACCACTGTGACCCTGATCAACCTCGACACCGAGGTCAGCGTAACTTATCAGATCGTAGGTGAAGATGAAGCCGACGTCGCCAGCGGAAAAATATCCGTAATCTCGCCAATCGCCAGAGCGGTGATGGGCAAAGAAGAAGGCGAAGAGATCGTACTAAAAGCACCGGCCGGTGACATCGACTACGAAATCGACAGCGTAAAACATATCTAGTCCAGCATACGTATTCGAGGTTTAATTACCCCTAGAAAATTGGAAGTTGTTTGTTTGGGTATATGTGTTTACCGGTTTAGGTTTAGTTGATAGCTGTGTAGATCGCGTTGGGTAGGGGGGGACCTATTGTCTCAGCGGCTTGCATCCCTCCCGGATGCCCTCACTCAATCGGGAGCCCTAGAAAACGGTCTCCCTCAATCACTCGGTGCGGCGCCTTAATTGCTGAGTCAACAGGACCCCCCCCAACCTAGCGCTCGCAGTTCCCACGTAATACTGATGTAAGAAGCGCTAAAGTTTAACCCTAGCTAAATGTCATTCTATTTTAAAATCTGCTTAGATGATTCTCTACAGGAATCGAATGTCATTGAGCTATCAAGCGATGGGATGCCGTATGCTCCTGCATCAGCAATAAAGGCGTAGCACCGAGTGACCGAAGGAGACCGTCTTTTGGTCTCCTGACCGAGGGAGGGCATCCGGGAGGGATGCAAGCCGCTGATGAAGGAGCATACGGGAGCGCAGCGCGCCTTCACTGCGCTTTTAATAATCCGATGCCAAATGCACCGGAACCATGTTTCAAGCAGGATTTCGGAGCAGATTTGAAAGCCGTGGATCAGGCTTCTTCGCCGCCCGGTAGAGCAGCGCCACGTGACCGATGCTTTGCACGCACTCAGCCTTAAACTCACTACAGATCGTCGTAATTAAAGCTTGTTTGTCTGCACGGTCTGACGTCACCAACTTGAGCTTTATCAGTTCGTGATCCTTCAATGCACGCTCGATTTCATCGTGGACATTCTCGGTGATGCCTTTTTGTGCAATGATCACCACCGGCTTTAGATTGTGGCCGATGGAGCGGAAGCGTTTTTTGGCTGCGTTAGATAGTGCCATTAGTTGGAGCTGTCTTGGAATCGAAGGATGCGGAGTCTACCACGTTATCTATAATCCTATTTATTCCATTGTTACAATGTACCAAGTTATTCCATGGCTACAATGTACCAAGAAAATCTATGTCCAGATCGAAAACCAGCAAACAATGGTTGAAAGAGCATTTTGACGACGCCTATGTGAAGCGCAGCCAGGAGCAGGGTTATCGCTCCCGTGCCAGTTTCAAGTTGCTGGAAATACAGAAAAAAGATCGCTTGTTCGAGCCCGGAATGACGGTAGTGGATCTGGGTGCGGCGCCCGGTGGGTGGTCCCAGGTGGCGGCGGAATTGGTAGGCAATAAGGGCAGCGTGCTGGCCAGTGACCTGTTGTCGATAGACCCCTTGCACGGAGTCGATTTTGTGAAAGGAGATTTTACCGAATCTTCGGTGTTTGAGGAACTCTTGTCCAGGCTCGATGGCCAGGCTGCAGACCTTGTTATTTCCGATATGGCCCCCAATATCAGTGGAGTAAGGAACATTGACCAGCCGCGATCCATGTACCTTGCCGAGTTGGCCCTGGATATGGCGCAATCTATACTCAAGCCCGGTGGCTGTTTCCTCGTCAAAGTGTTTCAGGGAGAAGGCTACGAGGCTTTTCTGCGGCAATTGAAGGGCAGTTTCAGCAGTGTAAAGACAAGGAAACCCGACGCTTCGCGGGCACGATCGCGCGAAGTTTACCTGCTCGCCCGGGGTTTTCGAGGATAAGACTAAATATTCGTGCAATATTTGACGTAGATATTAGAATAGTCGCTAGAATGGGTGCTACGCTGAGCTCGTGCGGAGCTGGTTTTCAGCGCTCCTGGCCGGCTAAACTAGCAATATAAAATTTTAACCCTTGGGGATAAGCCCTTGAATGATATGGCAAAAAATCTAATTCTCTGGATGATTATAGCTGGCGTGTTGTTGACAGTATTCAACAATATTAACCAGGAAACCAGAGAGGACAGCATCAATTACTCACAGTTTGTGCGGGAAGTTCGCTCCGGCCGCGTCGAGATGGTGGAGCTTGCGGGCATAAACATCACCGGTTTGCGCTCCGACAACAGCCAATTTCGCACCGTGATGCCCTTGATCGGCGACGATCAGTTGATGAACGACCTGTTTGAGAATGGCGTAGAAATTATCGCCAATGAGCCAGAGCAGCAAAGCATCTGGACTCAATTGTTGGTTGCCAGTTTTCCTATACTCATCATTATCGCCCTGTTTTTCTTCTTCATGCGGCAGATGCAGGGTGGCGCCGGCGGCAAGAGCGGTCCCATGTCTTTCGGCAAGAGTAAGGCAAAATTACTGGGTGAGGATCAGATCAAGATTACCTTCGCCGATGTAGCGGGTGTTGATGAGGCCAAAGCCGACGTGCAGGAGCTTGTGGAGTTCTTGCGCGAGCCCGATAAATTTCAACGTCTCGGTGGACGCATTCCCCGTGGAATTCTGATGGTCGGTCAGCCAGGTACCGGTAAAACATTACTCGCCAAGGCTATAGCCGGCGAAGCCAAGGTGCCGTTTTTCTCCATCTCCGGATCAGATTTTGTCGAGATGTTTGTTGGTGTCGGTGCGTCTCGTGTGCGTGACATGTTCGAGCAGGCCAAGAAACAGGCACCCTGCATAATTTTCATCGATGAGATCGATGCGGTCGGTCGACATCGCGGAGCTGGTTTGGGTGGTGGTCACGATGAACGTGAGCAAACCCTGAACCAGTTGTTGGTAGAGATGGATGGTTTTGAAGCGAATGACGGTGTCATCGTTATGGCCGCCACTAACCGCCCCGATGTATTGGACCCGGCACTATTAAGGCCCGGCCGTTTCGACCGGCAGGTTGTTGTTAGTCTGCCTGATATCCGCGGACGCGAACAAATACTTAAAGTACATATGCGCAAGGTCCCCATTCATGATGACGTGCAGGCGGGTGTAATTGCCCGTGGCACGCCGGGCTTCTCGGGTGCGGATCTGGCGAACCTGGTGAATGAGTCGGCCTTGTTCGCTGCCAGATCAGGGCGACGCCTGGTAACGATGGAAGAGTTCGAAAAGGCGAAAGACAAGATCATGATGGGCGCCGAACGCAAGGCCATGGTGATGTCGGAAAAGGAAAAGCTAAACACCGCCTACCACGAGGCCGGACATGCCATAGTCGGCCGCTTGATGCCGGATCATGATCCAGTCTACAAGGTGAGTATCATTCCCCGCGGGCGTGCCCTGGGCGTGACCATGTTCTTGCCAGAAGAGGATCGCTACAGCATTAGCCGACAACATATTCTCAGCAATATCTGCAGCCTCTACGGTGGCCGCGTCGCAGAAGAAATGACACTTGGCAAAGACGGTGTCACCACTGGCGCCTCGAACGATATTCAACGGGCAACGGAGATGGCCAGGAATATGGTTACCAAATGGGGCCTGTCCGACAAGCTCGGGCCATTGCTCTATGTCGAAGAAGAAGGTGAAGTATTTCTCGGACGTTCTGCGGGGATGCAACAGAAAACCGTCTCCAGTGACACCGCGATCGCTATCGACAAGGAAGTACGTAAAATCATAGACACCTGCTACAAAAAAACGGAAGGGTTGCTTGAAACCAACAAAGACAAACTGGAAATGATGAAAGATGCATTGATGGAATATGAAACCATAGACGCCGCTCAAATTGACGATATTATGCAAGGCAAAAATCCCAGGCCACCCGCAGACTGGTCTGACTCCGATACCAATGGTAAGAATAAGACCGAGGCTGGCGATGAAGATTCCGGTGCCAGTAAATTGGATAAAAAGGACGCCGATAAATCCAGCAAGATTGGTGGCCCTGCCAGCGAGCACTAGGCCACCCACACCTACGAATTCGTCTGCCAGCACTTTCTATTTGTGACACACCTTCTTACAACAGGAGATAGACAGATTGATCTGTCTTCTCCTGTCTGCATGGGTATCATCAACCTCACGCCGGATTCGTTTTCCGACGGTTCTCAGCTTGGCAAAGACAACTCCAATAAATTCGAAGTCGATGTCGACAAGGCACTGGGTCGCGCCAGAGCCCTGGTTGCCGAGGGCGCTGGCATTGTAGATGTGGGCGGCGAGTCGACGCGGCCAGGTGCCGACGCCGTTTCTACCGCAGAAGAGTTGGGCCGCGTAATACCCGTAATCGAGGCTATCCGCGCCGATCTGGATGTCTGTATCTCTGTCGATAGCAGCTGCCCGCGAGTGATGCTGGAGGCAATCAAAGCAGGTGCTGAAGTCATCAATGATATCCGGGCGCTCGCTAATCCGCAGGCGCTTGATGTCATCAGCAGAACCGGGGCGGCGGTGTGCTTGATGCATATGCAAGGAGAACCCCGCACCATGCAGGCAGCAGTTTCCTATGAGGATGTAACCGAAGAAGTCTTCAACTTCCTCAGAGCAAGAGTCCAGCTGTGTCTAGCCAGCGGTATTGAGCGCAACCATCTGATCATAGATCCGGGCTTAGGATTCGGAAAATCTCTACAACATAATTATCGGTTGCTTAAAGATCTGCCGCGCTTGCAGGAGCTTGAACTACCCATTCTGGTTGGCATTTCCCGAAAATCAATGATCGGTGCTGTCACCGACAGGCCAGTAGATGCCCGGCTTGCCGGGTCTGTAGCCGCTACTGTCCATGCCCTCCGTGGTGGCGCAAATATAGTGCGCACTCACGATGTGGCTGCCA
>CAVOFA010000049.1:0-19402 GCA_963694865.1 Gammaproteobacteria bacterium
GAATCAACGAAGCAATATCGTCCTGTCCCAGCACTGCCGGCGGCAAGAACTGGCACCCCATGAGCTATCACCCGGGTGAAGGAATCCTGATTATCCCTCTGGCCCAGACCTGTATGCAGATGACCGGCGCAGAGATCTCACTGGTAGAAGGTTCGGGCGGAGTCGGCATTCGATCGCGACCGTTTCTGGAGATGCCGGGTACCAATGGCAACCTGGGAAAACTCGCTGCGTTTGACGTGGAGACAATGGAAGAAGTCTGGAGCTTTGAACAACGCGCGTCCTTCCTGACCGGTGTACTCTCAACCGCGGGTGGCGTCGCCTTCGTCGGCGATCTCGACCGCCGCTTTCGCGCCGTCGACGTAAAGACCGGGGAAGAATTGTGGCAAACCAGACTAGGCACTTCGGTGCAGGGCTTTCCAGTCTCGTTTCAAATAGACGGCACACAGTATATAGCAGTGTCGACTGGACTCGGCGGCGGTAGTCCGCGATTGGGTCCGGCGTCACTCGCGCCAGAGATTAATTACCCTCGATCCGGCAATGCGCTGCATGTATTTCGGCTCAGAGACTGAAAAAGGTGAAAAAGGGGTCGGAGTAAAAATACAGTAGTCTTGAGGTCCGCTGTTGGCCGGAAGCTGCCTGTCGCAAGGTTGAGTATCAGCAATAACTGAGGGTCTGCTGTTGAATCCATAGCAGACGTTACGGTGAGGCTAAGAGGGTATGGGGCTAATAGGCAGCTATCGACCCCAAGCGGACATAAAGAAATAGTAAAATGAATCATCAGAGTAAATCATCAACATGAAAATAAGTCCGACACGACTACTTGAAATTGTAGGGTTATTCTCTGTAGTGCTATTCTGCCAGCCGTCTCAACCGCGATAATTGATTGCCGTACTTCGATTTTTTAGGGTAAAGTGGCCAAGGAAAGGGTGTTTGTTCTTCCTATCCGCAATAACAAATTTGTCGTTTTCACGCAGTATCTAGTCTGCTCGATACCAACGGTTTTTATACAAAAGACCAGGCAGCAACGCCAACGCCAATGCATCTTTTGAAAGCTGCTCGTCGAGCCTGGTTGGGGTTAATTTCCCGTTCCGAAACACAAATTGCAATGCATCCGTTTGCGGCCTGTGGATCACCACCTGATCACCGACCATGTAGGCATGATTGTTTGCAAACTGCATCAGAGCCCTTCCCGGATAACCCGGCGGCCTCAAAAATATATCCTGGCCGATGTAGGGCGCATTCCCCTTTATACCCAACAATGTATATAGCGTGGGCATCAGGTCTATTTGGCTGGTCACCTTGTCATAGACCTGCGGCTCGACCCCCGCGCCAAGGATAAGTCCAGGAATATGGTAGCTGCTGACGGGTACCAGAGACGAACCCCGCGGCCTTTCATCATGATCCGCCACAATCAGGAATAGGGTGTCATCCCAATAACTGGATTTTTTTGCCTTATCGATGAAATAACCAACTGCATAGTCCGCATACTTAACGGCGTTGTTTTTGGTATTTTTTTCTTCATCGTACAATTCGATTCGGTCGTCGGGAAATTCAAATGGGCTATGGAAAGACGAAGAGAAAACGAGAGCAAAGAAGGGTTCCGATTCAGCTTCAAAAATCCCATGGGCCTTATCGAACATGTCCTCATCCGAGACGCCCCAGGAACCCTTGAATTTCCAATCTGTATAATCGTTTTCATCAATTGCAACATCGAACCCATTATTGAGAAGAAATCCTTTCATATTATCGAAGTGGCTTTCTCCACCATAGATGAAATAGTTGCGATAACCATTTTCTCTCAGGGTCCGGGCCATGGTGTAAAAACCTTGCTGTGACAGACCCAGCTTCAGGACGCTACGAGAGGCCGAGGGCGGAAATCCCGTCACCACTGCTTCGATACCCCTGGCGGAGCGAATGCCTGTGGCATAAAGGCGGGTAAACCAGAGCCCCTCTTCTGCCAGCTGATCGATTGCTGGCGACAGGGGCAACCCACCTAACTTTCCGATAAAGCGGGCACCCATACTTTCTTCCAGAAGGATGACCAGGTTTTTCCGTGGTTTTCCTGCATCGCTGCCAAAACTGTGCAGTGTCGGCAGCGCAGGGTTAAAGAATCTTCTTTCATCAACCAGGGAGTTCCGTCTCACCCGCCTGATCACCTCCTTGTCGGACATTGCGGGGTACAACTGGGAAGGATCACCCTCATTCTTCAACCCATAGAGCGCATAGAGCACAGTGTAGGTGCTGCTGAGTCCCAGTTCATTTAGCAGTTGATCATTAGAGAAGGCAACGCTGCTCGCGTTTATTGGCCGATGCCCTAAGGTTGACCTGGCCCCCAAAACCAGAAGTGCCACCACGAAAGGTAGTATTAACAACTGCCGTGAGTATGGATAAGTTGTCTGTTGCGCCTGCAAACGTCTTACACCGGCATAGGCAGCGACAGCGCCAAGCACAGTACCAATAAACACAAATATGGATTGAATGACGAAACCCCCAAGTAATAACAAGCCGACTTCCCTGGGGTGATTCAGGTATTCAAAGAAAATACGCCCGGGCCGGGTATCAAAAAACGCTATATAGGTGGGGGTTGCTAATTCCATGAGCACAAACAGGGTCGCCCAGATACAAAGGAATACGCTAATAAATAGCCGATACTGTTTTGATCCGGTGATGAAAGCGGGCAGAAGCAAAGTAACCAAAACAGGCACAACCGTCACCATGCAGAGTAGTGCTGTATCCATCCGAATACCAACCAGCAGAACATGGACCAGGGTGTGAAAATCGACGACGCGCTCCCAGTTAAACAAGGCAAAGGCCAGGCGAGCCAATGACAGAAAAAGAATCGAGGAAAAGAAAAATCCTGCCATAGGCAGGAGCGGGCCTAACCTCCTGATGATGTGCATAAAGTGGTGCATAAATTGGTGCCTACCCTGCTGTGCGTGTGGTTTGAACTGTTGATCAAGATTAATTAATAGGCCAAAGTTGCTGTTTCATAGCGTAACGGAGCGAGACATGCAGGTCAGGATCTTTCGACAACGAGTATCGCAGGTTCACGAAAGTGAAATTGAAATCAATGATTGGTTACAGGAAACGAAAGGTCAAGTGGAAGTTGAGTTCGTCCCAGCCGCTTCAACAACGATAATTGGTTGCCGTACTTCAATTTTTTAGGGTAAAGTGGCTAAGAAAAGGACGTTTGTTCTTCTTACTAGACACAATTGTTTTAAAGGACCGCTGTTGGCCGAAAGCTGCCTGTCGGGGAGTTGAGTTCCAGCAATATTTGAGGGTCCGCTTTTGACCCGAAAGCCGACATTATAGAAAGGCTGATGAAATCGTTCTACAGAGATTGCAGCCAGCAATAGATCCTGCTGATTTAGCGACAATATGAGTAAAAATACCATCGTAAGGTAACCCTGACCCATCAATGGGGGCGGAGCACCAAAGGGATTGTTGGTAATATATTGATATTTATAAATAAATTGGTAGCTATGGGTAGACTTGAACTACCGACCCCAGCATTATGAATGCTGTGCTCTAACCAACTGAGCTACATAGCCGTGAAACTGTATCGGCTTCCTCTTGCACCGCATCTGCGTTGTTATTTTCCATTTTATGCTCGATGTATGCTGTATACACCCGCGCGTGAAATGGGAAATAAAATCCCCAGCTACGTCACACTAGAAATTCTCTCTTCAGTGATGGATTCCTGTGTTTTGGTATCCAATATCTTGAAAGGCGGCGAATTTTGGCCATTCCGACTTAAATTGTCAAGTCAGACATTGAATCTGAAATGGATTACGTCGCCGTCCTGAACCACGTAGTCTTTGCCTTCCAGTCGCCACTTGCCGGCGTCTTTCGCGCCATTTTCGCCCTTATTGCCGATGAAATCGTCGAACGCGACGACTTCGGCGCGGATAAAACCCTTTTCGAAATCGGTGTGAATTACCCCGGCGGCCTGGGGGGCGGAAGCGCCGACACTTACGGTCCATGCCCTGACTTCCTTCACCCCGGCGGTGAAATAGGTCTGTAGCTTGAGCAAGTCATAGCCGGCACGGATAACTCTATCCAGGCCTGGCTCGGCCATGCCCAGATCTTGCAGGAATTCCAGCTTCTCATCGTCTTCCAGTTCGGCTATCTCGGCTTCCAGTTTATTGCAGATGGCGACAACGACGGCGCCTTCAGATTCGGCTATGGATTTTACTGCATCGAGATGCGGGTTATTTTCAAAACCGTCTTCATCGACGTTGGCGATATACATTACTGGCTTCACAGTTAACAGGTGCAGAGAGTACAGGTCTGCGTGATCTTCCTTGCTTAGCTGAAGTGTGCGAATTGCCTGGACTTCGTCCAGGTGAGCTTGAACTTTTTCCAGTAATATGGTCTGACGCTGGGCGTCCTTGTCGCCGCTCTTGGCTACACGGGAAACTTTATTCAAGGTTTTTTCAACGCTTTCAAGGTCCGCCAGAGCCAGTTCGGTATTGATGATTTCGATATCGGAGGCAGGATTGATCTTGTCGGTTACGTGGGTCACGTTGCTGTCTTCGAAACAGCGCACCACGTGGGTAATGGCGTCGGTTTCGCGAATATTGGCGAGAAATTTATTCCCCAGTCCTTCACCTTTGGAGGCGCCAGCCACCAGCCCCGCGATATCGGTGAATTCAACGGTGGTGGGTATCACCTTCTGCGGCTCTACGATTGCCGCCAGTTTGTCCAGACGCTTATCGGGAATAGAGACGATTCCCGAGTTAGGCTCGATGGTGCAGAACGGAAAATTTTCCGCGGCAATGCCGGCCTTGGTCAGGGCATTAAACAGCGTAGATTTGCCAACATTGGGCAGCCCTACTATTCCACATTTTACTGCCATTTGGTTTCTTCTCTCTTAGTCTGTGTGCAACGCATGCATGGCTTCTTCCCACTCGCCGTTAACGGCCCTGGGCAGGACGCGAATAGTATCTTCGATATTGCTCATGATGACGTCGGCGTCGGAGCGCGAGGGATTGCTCAGCACATAGTTGGCGACCATGGATTTGTGGCCGGGGTGTCCCACACCTATTCTAAGGCGATAGAAATCTTTGCTGCCACCCAGGGCGTTGATAATGTCCCGCATACCATTATGACCGCCGTGACCACCGCCATTCTTGAAACGGGTAACTCCGACCTCGAAATCGATTTCATCGTAGGCCACCAGCATGTTCTCGGGTTCGATCTTGTAGAACTTGCACACCGCTGCCACCGCTTTACCGCTGTGGTTCATGAAAGTAGTGGGGAACAGCAATTTGACGTCCCTGCCGCCAATATTGATGCTGGCGAACTCACCAAAAAACTTACTCTCGCCACGCAGACTACTGTCGTAGCCTTTACAGAGGTGGTGCAGAAAGATGACTCCGGCATTATGCCGATTGGAATCATGTTGTGGACCCGGATTACCGAGACCCACAATTAATTTCAGGGGGTTGCCAGACATAGAAAATCCGGGAGTCAAAATATCAGGGGTCAGAGCAAGGCGTCAGCGTACAGCTTCGATGTTTTAAGACCTGCGCTGCAATTATCGCAGTGCAACTGTATGCTGACTGATGCTCCTGCGCCGGCCCTTTATGATTACGTATAAGGGGCCGGTATTCCGAGCAAGAGTAATGCCGGCTAGTTTTCGCTGTCGCCAGAAGAGTCGCCTTCGCCGCTCTCGTCGTCGCCAGTTTCTTCGCCTTCTGCCGCTTCTGCCGCTGCTGCTGCCGCTGCTGCCTCTGCCTCTTCCTCTTCCTCTGTGGCTCCTTTAGGTGCCTGTACGATTGCGAGGGAAAGGTCGTTGCTGTCTTCGCCATGGGACAGAGCTACACTGGTGACGCCTTCTGGTAAGCTAATATCAGACAGGTGTACCGAATCGCCAAGGTCGAGTTCCAGCAAATCTACTTCGATATACTCTGGCAGATCTTTCGGCAGACAGGACACTTCAATTCCATTCAGAGTCTTGATGATATTGCCACCACTTTGCTTCACGCCCACACAGCTTTCTTCGTTGAGGAAGTGAATCGGTACTTTCACAACGATCGCCTGGGTAGCGCTAACCCGGAGGAAGTCGGCATGTAAAATCAAGGCCTTGGCGGGATGACGTTGCAAGGCTTTGATAACAGCCTGTTCTTTCTTGCTGCCGATTTTCAGAGTGATAATGTGGGCAAAGAAGGCTTCGTTTTCGGTTGCCCTGGCGATGTCCTTGTGGGCAATTGTGAGTGCAACGGGATCTTTTTTACCACCGTATAGGACGGCGGGTATATTGTTGTCCAGACGACGTAGGCGGCGGCTCGCACCTTTCCCCAAGTCAGTCCGAACCGAGCAATTCAGTTCAAATTCTTCAGCAGACATAAGTCTCTCCTAAGAAATACTGTGCGTAGCTTGCGACCGGCAACGTACAGAGTTAAAAAATAATTTAAATGCGATTTTAAAGGGGATCAGAGTTGATTTAGTTGGGGTCAGAGTAAAATTTTCATCTCTTAATGTGCAAAGCTTTGATGCTGAGCAATGAAAATTTTACTCTGACCCCTATTAAATCTAAAATTTTACTCTGACTCCAACTAAATTAACCTCATTTAAATTTCGGTTATCCGCGTGATGTTCTAGGTATTATCGAACATCGCGCTAATGGATTCTTCGTTGCTCACCCGGCGAATCGATTCGGCTAATAATTTTGCCATCGACAGTTGCCGGATGCGCGAGCAGTTGCTGGCTTCTTCGCTTAATGGAATCGTATCTGTCACCACCAGTGTGTCCAGGCTCGATCTGTTTATATTCTCGATAGCCATGCCGGATAAAACCGGATGGGTACAATAGGCGACTACTTGCTTGGCGCCATGATTCTTGAGGGCCTCTGCGGCCTTGCACAGAGTGCCGGCAGTATCCACCATGTCATCTACGATCAGACAGCAGCGGTCTTTAACATCACCGATGATATGCATAACCTTCGCTTCATTAGCCGACGGACGCCGTTTGTCGATGATAGCGAGTTCAACGTTAAGTTGTTTCGCTACCGCTCTCGCTCTCACCACGCCGCCAACGTCCGGCGAAACCACGATCAGGTTTTCATAACGCTGGCGTTCAATATCATCCGTCAGCACCGGCGAGCCATAGACGTTATCCACCGGGATATTAAAGAAGCCCTGGATCTGTTCGGCGTGCAAATCCACCGTCAATACCCGGTTTACGCCTACTGCACTAACCATGTCAGCGACTACCTTGGCACTGATGGCGACGCGCGCCGATCTCACTCTGCGATCTTGCCTGGCATAACCAAAATAGGGGATAACCGCCGTTATCCGGTTGGCCGAAGCCCGGTGTAGTGCGTCGGCCATTAGCAACAATTCCATGATGCTGTCATTGGTCGGCGCACAGGTTGGCTGAATGATGAAAACATCCTTGCCGCGGACATTCTCGTTCAGCTCAACAGATATTTCACCGTCGCTAAATTTGCTGATGCTGGCATAGCCCAGGGGCAAGCCAATATGTTTGGCAATCTTGTCCGCTAGTACCGGATTCGCATTGCCCGTAAAGACCATTAAGTTATTTGCCACGCTTGATTCCTGTAGGCAGGTAGTATGTGTAATGTCTTTAATAGTACCGTCTTTTAATAGTAATGGCTGGGGTGGCTGGATTCGAACCAGCGCATGCAAGGATCAAAACCTTGTGCCTTACCACTTGGCTACACCCCAAAACTCGTCTTTCCTTCTATAAGCGCAATTCGGCCTGCAAAGTGACGCCTATCTCACTCCTGTTCCGGGCTCAGGGCATTCAGAGCAGGTGTATTTTATGCCGCGGGTAATTCCTGTTCCAGCGAATTAATCCCTTTTGCTACGAATCCGCTGAGATGTACTGGTAATTTCGCCAGTATGGTGTCCGCCGATTCTTTGTCAGGAAAACTGGCAAAGATGCTGGAGCCGGTTCCTGTCATCCTGGTGTCGGTGAATTGAGCCAGCCAATCCAGTGCTGCATCGACCGCAGGATAGAGCGTTCGAGTGACTGATTCGCAGTCATTTCGGGCTCCGCCTGCCAGAAAGTCGGCAATTGTGATGGCTGGGGAGTTCCGTGTCAATTGTTCGTCAGAAAAAATCTGCGCAGTAGAAACTGCGCATTCGGGTGTGATGACCAGATACCAGGATTCGGCCAATTCCACAGGCTGTAAGCGCTCACCGATTCCCTCGGCCCAGGCGCTGCGGCCGCGGATGAAGACCGGCACATCGGCGCCTAATTTAACGCCGATTTCACAAAGCTGCTCGACACTGAGATGTAGCTGCCAAAGCGCATTGAGAGCCAACAGTGTCAGTGCTGCGTTAGAACTGCCGCCTCCCAGTCCGGCGCCTAGCGGGATGCGTTTGTGAAGGCTAATGCTGGCACCGGGGTCGCGCTGCGGATACAGGCTTTTAAGCCGCTGAGCTGCCTGCAGGATCAGGTTGTTATCCAGCGGCACCCCGGTGTTGCCCGCCATGGATTGCACATGCAACGCCAGCACGCCGTCTTCAGCGTGGGCAAATTCCATGGTGTCGCCATATTCCAGCAGCTGAAACAGGGTCTGCAGTTCATGATAGCCATCGGCGCGACGGCCAGTGATATGCAGGAACAGATTGAGCTTGGCTGGAGCCAATAATTTCAGTGAATCGGTGGCCATCAGTTTGTCGAATTGTTGGCGGTGACAGTGTTGGCGCTGCTCAGGTCCCAGTTCAGGCCGATAAAACGCAGGCGTATATCGTTCTGGGGGCGGGTTAATTCCACCCGCCGAGGCAGGGATACGGCGCCATACTGCCGTGGGTCGGTATAGCTTACGCTCCAGCCGAACTGGGAAAGATTGGTAAGCTGATTTAGCTCGTTAAAGGTGAGGTCAGCCGGAGTATCGGGCGCCGGCAATCCCTTTATCCAGTACTCCAGATAAGACACCGGCAGTTCGTAGCCGAGCTGTTGCAGGATCAGGTCTTCGGGACTACTGGCGGTCAGGATGCCACTGTTCTGCTCCATGGTTACATAACCGGGGCGACCGACGATGAGGGTGTTGCCTGCATTGAAGGTGCCCCACAGCCGGATTTGATATTCCAGGCTTTGCTGCTGCCAGCGAATTCTGGGCGTGTGGGATTCATTGTCGTAGCGGATATTAACGCGACCGCTCAGTTGCCAGGAGTCCAGACGCTGTAGTTGCTCCCGCTGCCGGGTCCAGTCACTGTCTTCTGCAGGTGGCGCGCTTACGCAAGCTGCCAGCGACAGGCACAGCAGCAGTAGCTGCCAGTATCTGGATGGTAGCAGGCTGAGGGTAGCTAAGCAGGATCGGCGCTTTGCAGGCTGAGCGGCGGGATAAAGCTGGGTCGCCATCATGACTGGGACCGTAATCGCTCCATTGCTTCTTTAATCAGTTCGCTGTCCGGGGTGGTTTCGAGTGCGTCCTCCCAGACCTGAAGTGCTTCATCCCGCCGGCCCATTACCCACAATACCTCTCCCAGGTGTGACGCAACTTCATGGTCGGGGAAGGCGACGAAGGCGCGACGCAGGTTCGTCAGGGCAGCTTCGTACTGGCCCAGCTTGTATTGAACCCAGGCCAGGCTATCGATAATCGCTGCATCGTCCGGGGCGATGGCGATAGCCCTTTGCAGCAGTTCCAGCGCTTCATCGAAGCGGCTGCTCTGATCTGCCAACATATACCCCAGGTGATTGAGTGCGCGGGAATCTTCCGGTTGCATCTGGATTATCTGACGCAGATCACGCTCGGAACCTTCGCGGTTTTGAATCGAGTCATGGTAGAGGACTCGCGCGAACAACAGATCGGCCTCATTCGGGTAATTGTTTAATCCCGTGTTTAATAGCTCCAGGGCTTCGTCGCCGTACCCGGCCTGGATCAGAGCGCTGGATTCAATGGTAATGAAGAGTACGTCCAGGCGCGGCTGGCCTCGGGCCAGGCGACTTAGCCAGGCATGGGCGTCTTCCAGCTCTCCTAGTTGCACAGAGAAGCGGGTGGCTTGTTGTTGCGCGGAGAGGAAGTTATCGGTGCCGATGCGCACCTGGCGATAATGCCCAATAGCCTTTTCCAACTGGTTTGACTCTTGATAGATGAGGCCCAGGTAATATTGGCTCTCGTCAACATGCTGATCAACACCGATCAGGCGGGTGAATCTGCCTATGGCGCTGTCGTAGTCGTCTATTTCCATGTCCAGCAGGGCGATGGAGTAATAGGTCTCCCAGTCCTCAGGGTCCTGCTCGACGAGTATTTCAAATTGCTCTATTGCGTCCGCATACTCTTCACTCTGAATGAGAAAGCGGGCGAAGGTCAGGCGCAGAGCTCTGTCGGTTTCGAAGTTTCGCACGCCAATGCGCAGCGTGCGCATTACCGCATCGCCTCTATCCAGGTTTTGCAGCAACTGCGCTTCCAGCACTACCACCGAGGCCCTGAGTTCGAACCGATCCTTCAGGGAGTTCAATTCCTGCAGGGCAGATTCTGGCTCTCCACTTTGTCCCAACAGTTGAATCAAGGCGATGTGAATAGACTCCTGCTGCGGGAACTCTCGCACCAGTTGACGCAGATTGTCTATGAGTTCAGCACGGCCTTGTGGGTCCAGCCTTCCAGTGCGAGTAGCCAGCGTGGAAAAATCGATGCTGCCACCCAGGTCTATAACTCGTGCCATGTGGGATAGCGCCTGCTCGAAAGCACCGCTCTCCAAAAACTGAAAGCTCAGCATCAAATGAGGGCGGGGGTTTTCCGGCCTGATTTCTGCCCACAGCAGGCCCAGTTGCAGCAGGGCATTGACGTCGTTGGCGACCAAGGCAAACTGCAACGCTCGCTCGACGATGGCCATATCACGGGTTTCGAAGGCCAGGTCGAAATAATTTTCACCGGCATCCTTAACCTGGCCGCGCTTGGCACCAATTTCGCTAATAATAGCCTGGTAGAGCTGCTCTTCCGTGAAATTGCCGTATTCGACCTCTACCGGCTCTGGCTGCGACTCCACGGCAGTTATTTCTACTTCTTCGAGGGGTTCTTCGGCGCCCTCGGGTAGGGTGGCACAGGCGGCGAGTGTGGCGCTGAGGCTGACCGCTGCGAGGGATCTTAAAAGCAGTGGGGCAGCAGTAGTACAATGTAAAAGTAAATTCATAGTGCTCTGATCTTGTCTGTTTTGTGCCTACTTCGGGCCATTATAACAGTTTGTGGCGGGGCGACAGCGTACTCTTCCAGATTCTTTGCTACAGCAATTAGCTGCTGTTACTCGCCGAGAAGCCCCGCTTCTCTATAGTGACCGGATTATCGTCGGTTATTGTGAATGCTACTGCATTTCTCTGCTCTGCTGGGAATATCAGCCGCTGGCTGTTGCCACAGGAACTTGAGGAAAATCAGTCTCTAATGAGAACTGTAGCTGAATTCGAGGGGGCCTCTTGTTAATGAATTAAAGTCTCTGTGCTGCAGGCCGCGTCCGCGGGGGTCTACAGAGCAGCCGTAGCTCCGCGTTGGAGGCCTTTCCAAGGTAGTAAACATTACTACAGGAAGCCGCCTTGATCTACGGCCGCTCTACAGGCCAGAGATATTGATTCATTAACAAGAGGTTCCCTAGTACCATTGCTGACTTTTTCCGGGCTTCCTGTTTTTCCGGATTAGCGGGTTATCGATGGCATTAGTGCTGGTAGGTATCAATCACAACACAGCGAATATAGCGCTGCGCGAGAAGGTAGCTTTTCCACCGGAAGTCGTGGCAGATGCGCTGCGGCGGCTGCATGCCCTGGATTCGGTGGGCGAAGCGGTGATTGTTTCAACCTGTAATCGCACGGAAATCTACCTCGAATGTAACGACGGTGCCGAAGCTGCATCTTCCGAGCTTGCCGAAAACCGTCTCTTGCTTGATCGCCAGCAGCTTATTATCAGCTGGTTGGCAGACTACCATGAGATGAGTGTTGAGGAGCTGGGTGAATGCAGCTATTCATTCGGTGACGAAGATGTGTTGCGGCATTTAATGAAGGTTTCCTGTGGTCTGGATTCCATGGTGTTGGGAGAGCCGCAAATTCTTGGCCAGATAAAGTCGGCATTTGCAGTCTCGAAGGATTTAAGGCTTATTGGCACGGTTCTCGGTAGGGCTTTCCAGGTGGCTTTCTCCATTGCCAAGCAAGTGCGGAGCGACACCGCGATCGGTGAGAACCCGGTATCGGTTGCCTTTGCCGCAGTGGCGTTATCCGAACGCATTTTCTCGGATCTCTTTAGCCTCAGTGTGTTGCTAATAGGTGCCGGCAGAACTATTGAACTGGTCGCTACACATCTGGCCGATAAGGGCGTCAGCGCCATGGTGGTGGCCAATCGCACGCTGGACCACGCGCTGGATGTTGCCGCAAAATTTGGAGGCCACGGTGTGTTGTTGTCGGAGATTCCAGAGCAATTAGTGGCCGCCGACATCGTGGTTTCGTCGACCAATAGCCAATTGCCCTTGCTGGGAAAGGGTGCCGTTGAGCGCGCGCTGAGGCAACGCAAACACAAGCCCATGTTGTTAATTGATTTGGCCGTGCCCCGGGATATCGAAGCCGAAGTCAGCGAAATTCCTGACGCCTATCTTTACAGCGTCGATGATATTAGTGAAGTCATCGAAGACGGCGTAAAAAGTCGCGCCGAAGCTGCGGCGCAGGCCGAGTCCATTATTGAACGCGGAATAGAGGAATACCTGAAGCAACTGCGGTCGCTGAACGCAGTCTCCACGCTGCGTGCGTTCCGCGACAAGGCTGATGTTATTCGTGATCTGGAATTGCAACGCAGTATCAAGGCCCTGGAGAAGGGTGAGAGTGCCGCAGCGGTGTTGGAGAGCCTGGCGCGGGCGATTACCAACAAGTTGATCCACTCGCCCAGCGTGCAGATGAAGAAAGCCAGTTCTGAAGGACGTGATGAATTATTGCAGCTAACTCGGGAACTCTTCGAGTTGGACCCAGATGATGATCCCTAGAGTGAGGCATTAGCCGAAAAGCCAAGGATTGCCCAAAAGCACCCTCTAACGAACGTTAGCCACTGTTAGAAGTAAAAATAAAAGACTAGAAGTAAAAATGAAAGACTCCATTCGTAACAAGCTGGACAGACTCAAGGACCGCTTCGGTGAAATTGAAGCCCTGCTTAGCGATGCCGAAATCATCGCCGACCAGAATCGATTTCGCGACTTGTCCAAGGAATACGCCGAGATCGAAAAAGTAGTACAGAGTTTTAACCAGTTTCTGATCGTCAGCGCTGATCTGGATGCAGCAAAGGAAATGCAGAAAGATTCCGATGTCGAAATTCGCGCGATGGCAGACGAAGAGGTCAACATTGCCAAAGCAGAACGAAAGGAGCTTGAGCTGACGCTGCAAAAACTGCTGCTGCCGAAGGACTCGAAAGACAGCTGCAATGTTTTCCTGGAAATACGGGCCGGCACCGGAGGTGATGAAGCGGCTATTTTTTCCGGTGATCTTTATCGCATGTACTCGCGCTATGCAGAGCTGCAGAATTGGAAGTTGGAGAATATTACGGAGCGTCATGGCGAGCACGGGGGTTACAAGGAAGTAGTCGCTCGCATCGAAGGCAAGAATGTGTATGAGAAGTTGAAGTTTGAGTCCGGCGCGCACCGGGTGCAGCGCGTCCCGGAAACAGAGACCCAGGGTCGTATTCACACCTCGGCCTGTACCGTCGCCATCATGCCGGAACTGGATGCAGTGGATGACATCGAGATAAACAAAGCCGATCTGCGAGTCGACACCTTTCGAGCCAGTGGCGCCGGTGGTCAACACGTCAACAAGACCGATTCAGCCATCCGCTTGACGCATATTCCCAGCGGTATCGTTGTGGAATGCCAGGACGAAAGATCCCAGCACAAGAACCGGGCACGGGCGATGTCACTGTTGCAGGCGAAACTGCTGGATCAGGCGCAGCAGGCGCAGCAGCAAGAAGAATCGGACAACCGGCGTAAACTGGTGGGCAGCGGCGACCGTTCGGAAAAAATTCGCACCTACAATTATCCCCAGGGCCGAGTGACAGATCACCGTATAAAACTGACGCTGTATAATTTGTCGGAAGTCATGGCCGGCGACCTCGCCACCGTCATCCAACCCCTGATTAACGAGTATCAGGCGGACTTGTTGGCGGGCCTGGCTGCCGACTAGGCGAGGTAGCTTGCCGATGGGTACAAGTATTAAGCAGGCCCTCTCCCAGGTGCACAGCTCGTTACAGGACGTGAGTGAAAGCTGGCGCCTGGAATCGGAGATACTGCTGGCCCATGTATTGCTGAGCAGTCGAGAAACGCTGTATGCATGGCCATCACGGGAATTGTCCGGGCCGCAACTGACGGAGTATTTGGCATTGTTGCAACGCCGTGAGCGGGGCGAGCCAATTGCCTACATTGTTGGCAAGCAGGCATTTTGGGATTTTGAGTTGATGGTAAATCCACAGGTGCTGATTCCGCGACCGGAAACAGAGTTGCTGGTCGCCATCGCCCTGGAATTATTGGAATCACGCAGCTCTACTGCACTTCGCCTCGTCGACCTGGGTACTGGCAGCGGCGCCATAGCGCTTGCCCTGGCTCGCCACAGCAAACTCTGGCAGGTCACGGCCGTGGATATCAGCGCGCAGGCATTGCTAGTAGCAGCCCGGAATGCGCAGCTATTGGCGGTGGATAATATTGAATTTCGTGAAGCGTCGTGGTGTGATGGTCTGGACAGAAATGGCTATGATTTGATCGCTGCTAATCCGCCCTATGTGGCTGTGGGGGATAAGCATTTGCAGCAGGGAGACCTGAGATTCGAACCTTCGATGGCGCTGGCGGCTGACGCCTCGGGCTTGAGTGATCTGGAACAAATAATTCAACAATGTAAGCCGATTCTAAAAAAAGACGCGTGGCTCTTATTGGAACACGGCTACGATCAAAAACAAGCGCTTGAAAATTTATTGCACGGGGCTGGCTACGCCAACGTCAAATGCGCGCAGGACTACGCGGGAGTCGATCGTCTGACTTCAGCGCAGTGGCAAAATTAATTACCCAGAGCTCTCTATGCAAGACCAACAATCTATGCAAGACCAGCAATTATTGCGCTACAGTCGCCAGATCATGCTGCCGGAGATGGATGTAGCAGGGCAACAGAAATTGCTGGATGCAAGCGTGCTTATAGTCGGCATGGGCGGGCTCGGTTGTCCTGCCGCCATGTATCTGGCGGCTGCTGGAATTGGACACCTTATAATTGCCGATGACGACATTGTAGAGCTGACTAATTTGCAGAGGCAGATCGCGCACAGTCAGTCTGATTTGGGTACGGCGAAGGTGGACTCGGTACAACAAACTCTGAAAGGCTTGAATCCGGATCTTAAAATCACTGCAGTGCAGCAGCGACTTAGTGGCAACGACCTGGAGCGGGTCGTCAGCAGTGCCGACATCGTGGTCGATGCCTGCGATAATTTCACGTCTCGATTCGCTATAAATAGGGCCTGCATCAGCCACGGCAAGCCGCTGGTGTCCGGTGCGGCGATTCGGATGGAAGGGCAGGTTGCCGTATTCGACAGTTCCAACCCTGAGAGCCCCTGCTATCAGTGCCTATATACCGAAGGTGATGATGACGACAGCAGTTGCTCTACCAATGGTGTGATGGCGCCGCTTGTTGGAATAATCGGTTCTGTTCAGGCTATGGAGGTAATCAAACTCATCGTCCACATCGGCCAACCCTTGCGTGGTAGATTACTACTGCTGGATGCAATGACGATGCAATGGCGAGAAATGAAGCTGCCCCGCGATAGTGAATGTCCCGCCTGTGGGAGTTGAGTGCAGCCCACGCAATAGCCGATGTTAGCGTGCAATTGATTGCAGTAATACAGGCATCCCGTTATTATGCCTGCCTTTCCAGGGTAGCCTGGTTCCCTAGTTATTGAATAGTGTTGGAAAAACCGTTATATGAATGCAGTAGATACATCAGAATCTGAGGTTCAACCCGAAGCTCAACCTGAAGCTCAACCCGAAGCAGTTTCGTTTGACAGCTTTGAACTAAAGCAGCCATTGCGTGATGCAATAGCCAAGCTCGGATTCGAGTATTGCACACCGATTCAAGCGGAAAGCCTGGTGCACACCCTGGCCGGACATGATGTCACCGGTAAAGCGCAAACCGGCACCGGCAAGACCGCGGCCTTCCTGATTACAATAATAAATGATCTCTTGAATAACCCCATAGAGGAAGAGCGTTTCCTGGCCGAGCCCAGGGCGCTGATCATTGCGCCGACGCGAGAACTTGCTATTCAGATCGCCAGTGATGCGGTACAGCTAACAGAATTCACCGATTTGCACACCGTAACCCTGGTCGGTGGCGAAGACTACCAGAAACAGAATCGAGCGCTGGAGTTGAAACCGGTAGATTTGGTGGTGGCAACACCGGGACGGCTGCTGGATTTCGCCAGTAACGGCAACCTGTACCTTGGTCTGGTGGAACTGCTGGTTTTAGATGAAGCCGATCGCATGCTGGATATGGGTTTTATTCCCCAGGTCAGACAGGTGGTATCCCGCACGCCCAAGAAAGATTGCCGACAAACCTTGTTGTTCAGTGCGACCTTTACCCCGGAGATTATCGAGCTTGGATCCCGCTGGGCGATGGATCCGATCATGGTAGAAATTGAACCTGAGCAGGTAGCGGCTGAAGCGGTCAATCAAATAGTTTACCTGGTCACCACTGCCGATAAATACAACTTGCTGTACAACCTCATCACTGATTCGGAGTCGAAGAAGGTACTGGTTTTCAGTAATCGGCGCGACCAGGTCAGGAGGTTGGCAGACAATCTGTACCGCAATGGTATAAATTGTGGAGCCCTGTCAGGAGAGATTCCCCAGAACAAACGTATACGCACCCTCGATGATTTCAAGACTGGCAAGATACGGGTACTGGTTGCCACCGATGTTGCTGGCAGAGGTCTGCATATTAACGACGTGAGCCACGTGGTGAACTACACGTTGCCGGAAGAGCCGGAAGACTATGTGCATCGAATCGGGCGTACGGGCAGAGCAGGTGCCATAGGCACCTCGATTAGCTTCGCCTGTGAAGAAGACTCTTTTTTATTGCCGGCCATCGAAGACAAGTTGAGGCATAAACTTGACTGCATTCATCCTGATGACGCATTACTGGAACGGGCACCAAGCTTCGTGCGTGAAATCAAGGCCAGACCAAAGCCTGATAGCCGCAGTTCTTCACGGCCTCGCAGCAATCGGCGTCCAGCGCGTAAACGCTAGGAAAATTTCTCCGCCCCTGTAGCACCCCCACAAATATTTAGCGTTTTTTGCCTAGCTGTTATGAGAATAGCTGGTGTCACTCCGATGCTAAATTCCGCCTCGGAGTTAGGGGTGGCAGCATGGTGTGGCCGGTCTCAGCCTACACCATGCTGCCGAACCGGGGCCGTTTCCCTCGCAAAGAATTACTATCCTAAGAGATTCGGTTGACAATGCCCCTTTCTACCTACTCTTCAGCCACGGCCTGAAATAGCGCCGGCTGCCGCCATTGCGGTAGCGTAGTCCGTAGATTTTCTGTGCTGGGACACCAGATCGAGGAAAGTGCTGCCATCCGGTAAAGACACGTTAATATCATGCTCGGCCTCGACGTAGAAGGCGATGAAGCGCTGAAACAGTTCCGCCGTCATGCCTCTGTAAGCTCTCAGTAATATATTGTAGTCCGCTGGCAAACTCTCCGGCGGTTCGAATTGCAGAAACGATTTCAATCGATCATCTGACCAGGTTTCATCTCTGGTTGCCAGTTGGTTTCTGTCTTTACCCGACTTCTTTATTTCTTTCATTTTTTTATTTTTACCTTTTTTTAAGTACATCCTGTACTTAAAAAATGTCGCTTGTCACGGCTGGCGCTTGTGTGATTTAGCTTGCCCTGACTACACTCGCATTTGCTGCGCAAATGGGCTGACCATCCATGGTCAGCGCGTCCTTTTCTATATTGGTTAATTACTGCATTTTTTCTTTAAGTAGAGCGTTGACCTGGCCGGGATTGGCTTTGCCTTGGGAGAGTTTCATGGCCTGGCCTACTAGATAGCCGATTAACTGTACTTTGCCATCCTTGTATTGCAGCACCTGGTCCGGGTTGCTGGCGATAACGTCGTCTACTATTTTTTCAATGGCACTATTGTCGGTTACCTGTTTCAGGCCCTTGCTTTCGATAATCGCATCCACGTCAGAGCTGTCGTCGAGCATGGTTTCAAACACGGTCTTGGCAATCTTTCCTGAAATAGTATCATCTTTAATGCGAGCGATTAGCGTGGCCAGTCGATCCGCCTGAATCGGAGAGTCGGCTACTTCCCAGCTGTGCTTGTTAAGCAAGCCCTGCAGTTCACCCGTTACCCAGTTGGCTGCCAATTTTGCGTCACCGCTGGCGGTGGCGACAGCTTCGAAGTAATCGGCCATCTCCCTGGTGCTTGCCAACACGCCAGCATCGTATTCGCTAAGGCCGTATTCGTCGCAAAAGCGTGCTATTTTTGCATCGGGTAATTCCGGTAGCTGCGAGCGGATGTCGGCGATATACGCATCGTCTATAACTATAGGTAGCAAGTCCGGTTCTGGAAAATAGCGGTAATCGTTGGCGACTTCCTTGCTACGCATGGATCGGGTCTCGTCTTTGTCGGCGTCGTAGAGCCTGGTTTCCTGGACTATGCGACCGCCGTCCTCGATGACATCCTTTTGCCGTTGTACTTCATGATTAATCGCCTTCTCGACGAAGCGAAATGAGTTGATGTTTTTGATTTCGGTACGGGTGCTTAATTCGGTCTCACCCTTGGCTCGGATAGAGACGTTAGCGTCACAGCGCATCGAGCCCTGCGCCATGATGGCATCCGAGATATCAAGGTAGCGAATAATTGAATGAAGCTTTTTCAGGTAGGCAACGGCTTCCCGCGCGCTGAGAATATCGGGCTCGGAGACGATTTCCAATAGTGGTGTACCAGCACGATTGAGATCGATGCCTGACATGCCCTGGTAGTCTTTGTGCAGTGACTTACCTGCATCCTCTTCCATGTGCGCGCGGGTGACGCCGATGACTTTCTCGCTACCATCATCAAGCGTTACCGCTAACGAGCCCTTGCCAACGATGGGAAAGTCGAGCTGACTAATCTGGTAGCCCTTGGGCAGGTCTGGATAGAAATAATTCTTGCGATCGAACACCGAGCGCTTGCCAATTTCTGCACCAATGGCGACACCAAATTTTATCGCCATTTTTAAAGCTTCTTTGTTGAGTACCGGTAGGGTGCCTGGTAGAGCCAGGTCGTAGACATTAGCCTGGGTATTTGGCTCTGCGCCAAATTTAGTGGCACTGCCGGAGAATAATTTGGATCGGGTGGAAAGCTGTACGTGCACTTCCAAACCGATAACGGTTTCCCATTCCATGCCTAGCCCTCCTCGGTGAATGCCGCAGGCCGCTGGCGATGCCAGTC
>CAVOFA010000050.1:0-19247 GCA_963694865.1 Gammaproteobacteria bacterium
GAGAGGCCGCCACTGGCCACAGCGATGTTGTTAATCAGCTCCATCATGTTGACGGTCTTGCCGACACCGGCACCACCGAATAGACCAACCTTGCCACCCTTCGCAAACGGACAGATCAGGTCAATAACCTTGATGCCGGTTTCCAGCAGCTCGTTGCTTGAGGCAAGCTCGTCGTAAGCGGGAGCGTCACGATGGATCGGCATGCGCGTCTTCTCAGCAATAGGCCCGCGCTCGTCAATCGGTCGACCTAGCACATCCATGATGCGGCCAAGTGTTTCTTCCCCTACCGGGACCGAGACCGGCGCACCGGTGTCATCAACGTCGAGACCACGGCGTAAGCCTTCCGTGCTTCCCAGCGCGATAGTCCTGACCACGCCATCACCCAACTGCTGCTGCACTTCCAGGATAATTTCCGTGCCATCAACACTCAACGCGTCATAAACCCTGGGAACAGTTTCCCTGGTAAATTCGACGTCGATTACAGCTCCAATAATTTGAACTATGCGACCGCTACTCATGTTCGGTTCCTCTTAATCTGTAGCACTTAATCTAAAATTTAATAATAAATTCACGGAGTCCCACTGACCCCTCACGCATGGACGACAATTAGACCGCTGCCGCGCCACTCACAATCTCTGATAATTCCTGGGTAATAGCGGCCTGCCTGGCCTTGTTGTATACCAATTGCAGACCGTCGATAAGGTCGCCCGCGTTGTCGGTTGCGCTCTTCATCGCAATCATTCTTGCGGCCTGCTCACAGGCGTTATTTTCAATTACGGCCTGGTACACCTGCGACTCAATATAGCGATCCAGCAGGCCGTCCAATAATTCCTTGGCATCGGGCTCGTACAGATAGTCCCAATGGTGTTGCAAGTCTTCTTCTGTAGAGGGCAACAGCGGCAGTATCTGCTCAATCTCTGGCTTCTGCGTCATGGTATTGATAAAGCTGGTACTGACAATCTGCAATTGATCAATTTCATGACTATCAAATTTATCCAGCATGACTTTTACTACACCGATCACATCGGCAACCGCTGGAGCATCACCAATATTTCGTACGGTAGCGACAACGTTGCCGCCGTAACTGTTAAAGAAAGTCGCGGCTCGCGCGCCTATCAGGCAAAGATCGATTTCTACGTTGCGATCATGCCAGGCCTTCATTGAAGCAACGGCGGCCTTAAAGGCATTGATGTTCAAGCCACCACAGAGTCCACGGTCCGTTGACACCACGATGTAACCAACCCGCTTCACTTCTCTGGTATCAAAATATATATGCCGATATTCCGGTGTAGCATTCGCGATATGTCCAATCACAGAGCGAATACGATGGGCGTAAGGCTTGCCCAATTTCATGCGATCCTGAGCCTTGCGCATCTTGCTGGCCGCAACCATCTCCATCGCACTGGTGATTTTCTGAGTGTTTTTAATACTCGAAATCTTGGCTCGTATTTCTTTTCCGCTGGCCATTTCTCTTGCCTGTTCTCTTGTTTGTTCTTTTGCTGTTGACTTGCAGCTGCCTGCTAGCGCATTTACCTATCAGGGCACTGCTTACCAGGATTGTGTGGACTTGAATTTTTCCAGGGCCGCCTTGAACTGGCCTTCGATGTCTTCATTGTAGTCGCCGCTTTCGTTGATGCTCGCCATCAAGTCGCTACTTTCGCTGTTCATGTAAGACAGCAACGATCCCTCAAAATCCAGCACCTTGTTAAGTTCGATATCCTGAAGATAGCCTTCGTTCGCCGCATACAAGGAAACTGCCATCTCTGCTACAGAAAGTGGGGAGTATTGCTTCTGCTTCATCAACTCCGTCACCCGCTGACCGTGCTCCAGTTGCGCTCGAGTCGCATCATCGAGGTCGGAGGCAAAGGCCGCGAAGGCCGCCAGCTCTCGATACTGAGCCAGGGCAATACGAATACCACCACCGAGCTTTTTAATAATCTTGGTCTGCGCCGCACCACCCACACGAGAAACCGAGATCCCCGGGTTCATCGCCGGTCGAATGCCCGCATTAAACAAATCAGTTTCAAGGAAAATCTGGCCGTCGGTAATGGAAATGACGTTGGTGGGTACGAAAGCCGATACGTCACCCGCCTGGGTTTCGATAATCGGCAGAGCCGTCAGTGAGCCAGTCTTTCCCTTCACTTTACCGTCCGTGATCTTCTCAACGTAGTCAACACTCACTCTCGCCGCACGCTCTAAGAGACGTGAATGCAAGTAGAAAACGTCACCCGGATAGGCTTCTCTTCCTGGTGGTCGGCGCAATAACAGGGAGATCTGTCGATAGGCCCAGGCCTGCTTGGTTAAATCGTCATAAATGATTAATGCGTCTTCGCCACGGTCCCGATAATATTCGCCCATGGAACAGCCAGAATAAGGTGCAATAAACTGCATGGAGGCAGGATTCGCTGCGGTCGCAGCGACCACAATGGTGTATTCCATCGCGCCGTGCTCTTCCAACTTACTGACTACGTTCGCAACCGATGAGGCCTTCTGCCCGATCGCAACATAGACACACTTAATGCCCTTGCCTTTCTGGTTGATGATGGTGTCGATGGCCACCGCTGTTTTACCAACCTGACGGTCACCAATAATCAGTTCGCGCTGGCCGCGACCAATCGGGGTCATTGAATCGATAGACTTCAGGCCGGTCTGCACCGGTTGGGAAACCGACTGCCTGGCAATTACACCCGGCGCCACCTTTTCTACTGCCGCTGTAAGCTTGGCTTCGATCGGCCCTTTTCCATCTATGGGTTTGCCCAGGGCATCAACAACTCGGCCTTCCAGTTCAGGGCCTACTGGCACCTCCAAAATTCGCTGCGTACAACGACAAGTTTGACCTTCTTTCAACGACAGGTAATCACCTAAAACCACCGCTCCTACGGAGTCACGCTCCAGGTTCAGAGCCATTCCATACAGGCCCCCCTCGAACTCGATCATTTCCCCATACATCACATCAGCCAGGCCATGAATGCGGATAATACCGTCAGACACGCTTACGATTGTGCCCTCATTCTTGGCCTGCACGGAGACATCGAGTTTATCGATGCGCTGTTTTATAATTTCACTGATTTCTGATGGATTCAGTTGTTGCATGCTTTTTCCCTTGGTCCTGACCTGTTCAGGAATTCATTAATTCCGCTAATTTGGACAATTTGCCACGAACAGAGTTATCTATCACAGTATCTCCTGCCCGGATTACGGCGCCACCGATCAAGCTTTGATTCACGCGGGTGGCCAATTTTATTTCTCGTTGTAATCGCGTCTTCAGTGCCTGGGCCAACTTGTCTGAAACATCTGAACTGATTTCAAACGCCGTGGTAATTTCAACGTCAACGGATTTCTCTTGATTGGCCTTGAGAGCCTCAAACAAAGTGGAAATTCCCGATAAAAGATCCAGACGCTTATTCTCGGCAAGCAGGCGAATAAAATTCTGGCCCTTGCTATCCAATCCATCACCACAGACGTCTATCAGACACTGAGCCAGCTGTTCTGCCGCCAGCGCAGGGGAAGACAGCATTGTCGCGACGGGGCCCTCGTCCGCGACGGAGGCCAACACAGCCAACATCTTTGACCAGCTTTCCAGATCGCTGTCGGCCAGCGCAACTTCGAAAGCTGCTTTGGCGTAGGGCCTTGCTAATGTGATTATTTCTGCCATTTTATCTATTCGAGTGGTTGCGGATAAAGTCGCTGATTAAAGCTCTGCTGCTAGCTTGCTAAGCATCTCTTCGTTTGCTGCCTGGTCTATGGATGACTCCAGTATTTTTTCCGCGCCAGCAATAGCTATTGCTGAAACTTGCTCTCGCAGAGCTTCCTTCGCCCGATTCATTTCCTGCTCGATCTCAGCATTGGCACCAGCAATAATGCGCTGACCCTCTTCCCTGGCGTGGTCCTTGGCTTCATCCACAATCTGGGAAGCGCGCTTGTTGGCTTGGTCAATGATGGTGGCAGCTTGAACTTTGACTTCTTTTAGCTGCTCGATAACCTTGGCTTGTGCCAATTCCAGGTCTTTTTCGCCTCGAACACCGGCTTCCAGGCCATCCGCAATCTTCTGTCTGCGTTCTTCCAGAATATTGGCAAATAGAGGCCAGACTTTGGCTTGGCAAAACCACCAAAACACAAAGAAGGCTATGGACTGTCCAATGAAGGTTAAATTAAAACTCACGGCACAACTCCTGCTATTCAGGTTTATAAATCAGAGCGTGAACTAGCCACCCGCTGCTAATGTAGCCAGATAAGGATTGGCGAAGGTGAACCACATGCCGATACCAATACCGATCATGGTTACCGCGTCGATAAGGCCTGCCACCAGGAACATGCTGGTTTGCAGTTTACCGGCCAATTCCGGCTGACGAGCTGAGCCTTCCAGGAATTTGCCTCCCAAAATACCGAAGCCAATCGCGGTGCCAAGTGCGCCCATTCCCAGTACCAGCAAAACGCCGAGTACGGTAAAAGCCAATATCATTTCCATTTCTTTTCTCCAGGTTTTCTTCAGTTCAGATAATAATTAATGCAGTTAGTGGTCGTGGACCTCATGCGCGGCATTCAGGTACACAATTGTTAACATCATGAACACAAATGCCTGCAGGGGTATTACCAGTAAGTGAAATACAGCCCAGACAAAATGGGCGGGTAACTGGTATGCCCCCAGCATCGACGCAATTAACAGGAACAACAACTCCCCCGCATAAAGGTTGCCAAACAACCGCAGACCCAATGAGATCGGCTTCGCAAACAGGGTAGGGACTTCGATAATTAGATTGAAAGGAAGCATCCATTTACCGAACGGGTGAAACGCCAACTCGGCAAGAAAGGCGCCCAGCCCCTTTTCCTTGATACTGTAATAAAGGATAAGTGCAAAAACACTCAGGGACATGCCCATGGTGATGTTGACATCGGTGGTCGGCACTATCTTGAACGACATATGCTCCAGACCAAACACCACTTCGCCTATCCCGCTAGCCAGGCTGGTGATCCAGTCTACCGGCACCAGATCCATGGTATTCATGAGGATAATCCAGACAAATATGGTCAATGCCAGTGGTGCCACCAGAGGATTTTTCCCGGTGAAGCCCTCGGCAACCCGCGCCTCAACGAATTCAAATATCATCTCAACGAAGTTTTGCATGCCGCTGGGCGTGTCGGAGGTAGCTTGTTTGCCGATGTAACGGAAAAACAGCAGAAATGCTGCACCTATGAAAACAGACCATCCCAGAGTATCTACGTGAACCGACCAGAAGCCCATTTCCAGCGCTTCTTCGGGTGTGTGAGCCAAACCCCAGCCACCATCAACATGCCTACCATAGGTTAGATAGGATAAATGATGAGTAATATACTCTTGCACTGTTTGGGTTTCAGCGCCATGTTCGGCCGCTGCGTGGGCTGCCTCTGCTAACTCTGCCATCTATAAACTCTTTTTTGAGCTCTCGCTTCTATTGCTAAAAGGCCTGCTATTTATAAACCCGGACATCACTACGCCCACAAAATGGGCGACTATAAACCCAAGTATCAAGGCGATTTCATGTAAACTGCTGATCAGGGCAAAACTAAGCGCAAACAGCGCCACGGTAATGATTATTTTGCCCAACTCCCCTCTTATAAAACTCTTAACAATCTTCTCTGCATTCCGCGCTCCCTGATATCTAAAAGCGTGTAGGGCGAAATAACTGTTGGGCAATGCGCTAATCAGCCCCCCCAGCAGCGCGGAGAAGGCCATCGTCGTGCCTGAAAACATCAGAGAAATAATCGATATAAAGCCCGTTATCGCTAGCTGTGCGACGATCACTTTATATATTGGGGGGGCTTTTAAATTAGACACTATTAGACTATTTAGCTTGGCTGATACCCCAGCCCACACCCCAAAACACCTGCAATAATTACCAGTATTGACCACCTGCTCCTACAGCGGCGATCATAAAAGCAGGCGCATTATAGGGGCTTTGTCAGGCCTTATCAAGAGACTGGCGCTGATACTGGGTCAGGTTCTGGCGCAGATCCGGCCTTAATCAGAGATTACTTTATGTGGGAGAGTATACCGTCCAGCTCGTCTAAAGAATTGTATTTTAGAACAAGCCTTCCTTTCCCTTTAGCAGTGTGTTGAATCATTACCTTGGCGCCCAGCTTTTCGGCCAGATTTTCCTCCAGACTCTTTATATCCGGGTCAACCAGCTTACTTGCCGTGGCCGAGCCACCGCCAGCAATAAGGCGCCTCACCAGGGATTCTGTTTGTCGCACCGACAAGCCCCTGCCCACTACCGTGCGGGCTGCCTCAGATTGCTGAATATCCGGCAACGACAGTAGCGCCCGGGCGTGGCCCATTTCCAGGTCACCATGTTCGAGCATACGCCGTACATCTATGCTCAAACCTATCAACCTGATCAGGTTGGTTACGCTGGTACGAGACTTGCCAACCGCATCGGCCACCTCCTGTTGCGTGAGCTTGAACTCGTCTTGCAATCGCTTCAGCGCCATCGCTTCTTCGATGGGGTTGAGGTTTTCCCGCTGAATATTTTCGATAAGTGACATGGCGATAGCCGCCTCGTCACCAACTGGCTTGATGATGGCCGGAATCGTATCCATGCCAACGATCTGGGTGGCTCGCCAGCGGCGCTCGCCAGCGATAATCTCATACTTGTCTGCAGAAATAGGTCTAATGATGATGGGTTGCATGACGCCCTGAACCTTGATGGAATTGGCTAATTCCTGCAAAGCTTCCTCATGCATATCGGTTCTGGGTTGGTATTTTCCGGCCTGAATGAGGTCGATGGGGACGTTTTTCAGGTCTCCGTCTCTGTCGGCCGATACCGGTGCGGACCTGTCCTTGGGCCTGCCAAGCAGGCTGGCCATGGTTTCTGTGCTGCCCGCCGACAAAAGCGCATCGAGCCCTTTTCCGAGCTTTTTCCTGTCTGTCATGTCACACCTGGGCTCTAACGTGGTTGGGATTTGCGCCCGGGTTATCCGGCAACACCGGCGGCGGCTTCGTCATTGCGCCGTAAAAGCTCTCCGGCAAGGGCCAAATACGCGAGGGCTCCCCGCGATTGTCTGTCGTACTTAATCACGGGCACACCGTAGCTTGGCGCCTCAGCCAGTCTTACATTTCGGGGTACAACTGTCCGGTAAACAGTGTCGCCAAAATAACTAAATAATTGACCACTAACTTCGGTTGTCAACTTATTCCTTGGGTCATACATGGTTCGCAATATGCCTTCAATCTTCAGCTGGGGATTAAATCTATCACGAATAGTTGCAATTGTTTCCATTAGTGCAGACAAGCCTTCCAGCGCGTAATACTCACATTGCATTGGTATGACTACACCGTCGGCCGCAACCACCGCATTAACCGTCAGCATATTCAATGACGGCGGGCAATCTATGACTATGTAATCATAGTTATGTCGAACCCCTTCAATGATTCCTCGCAGCCGGAACTCCCGGTCATCCACATTCAACAGTTCTATCTCAGCGGCAACCAGGTCTGTATTCGATGGCAGCAGATCATACCCTGGTATCTCGGGTTGCAGCACGACCTGATCAAAATTTGCATCCGCGCAAAGCAAGTCGTAAACCGAAGTGCTCAAACCTGACTTATCGACGCCACTACCCATAGTGGCGTTGCCCTGAGGATCAAGATCAATAAGCAGGACTTTTTTTCGAGTTACTTTCAGGGACGCCGCTAGATTTACGGAGGTGGTGGTTTTGCCCACACCTCCTTTTTGGTTTGCGATTGCTAAAACTTTACCCACTGCTGTTGCTCCAAAAACTACTCGCGAATCACTTCGACAAGGTGTCGTTGATATTCACTCTCGGGTATGTCCAATTTAATAACCCTGTTGACTTCAAATCCCGCTGGCAAGCTCTGTAATTCTTGCTGCGGGTAGCGTCCTTTCATGGCTAGAAGTTTAGTTTCTTTACCAAATAATTGTTGTGATTTAGATACCATATCCTCCAAAGAAGAGAAGGCACGGCATATCACCATATCAATTTGCTGTTGATTTTGATAGTGCTCGATTCTAGTATTTTCTATGCTGATGTTCTCTAGCTGCAGTGCGATTTTCACCTGAAATAGAAATCGGGTCTTCTTGCCATTGCTGTCAATCAAGACAAAATCCCGTGTCGGATTCATGATTGCCAGCGGGATACCAGGCAAGCCTGCTCCAGTACCTACATCAATAATTCTGCTCCCATGTAGATAGGCGTTCAGAGACAAGCTATCCAGCAAGTGTCTCGACACCATGGCGCTAAGGTCATCAACAGCGAACAAATTAAAATGCCGATTCCACTTTTTCAGCAGCTGCAGATAAGAAATCAATGCTGCGGACTGGCCATCATCTGCCGTCAGATTTAGCCGGTCGAGTCCTTGTTTTAGTTCCTGCTCTAATGCCTGAGACACAGCAAGTTGCCCGTGATGATTGAGTGCAGCATTATCCTGCTTTGCGGTTAACCGCCTTGCCTTTCTTTAGATAAACCAGCAGTAAGGAAATAGCTGCCGGCGTCATGCCCGGAATTCTGCTTGCCCTGCCGATGTTTTCCGGTTTCGCCGCTAACAGTTTTTGTTTCAGTTCGTTGGATAAGCCCGACATCTGTTGGTAGTTAAAATCTAGCGGCAGCGCCGTGTTCTCCTGCTTCTTCAACCTGTCTATCTCATCCTGCTGCCGATCGATATAACCTTGGTACTTTAATTGAATTTCTACCTGTTGGGCTACTTGTTGATCCAACTCGCCCATCGCACCGGCGTCGGTAGCTTCAGCTGATACTGCGCGACACAGCGAAGCATGGTCAACGTGTGGTCGCGCCAGCAAATCGGCAAGACTGTACTCTCTGGACATGGGTCTTTCCAATAAGGCATCTACTTTCCGGGCTGCAGACGTATTGGGATGCACCCAGTGATTGCGCAAGCGATGTAATTCGGTTTCAATTTTCTCTCGCTTCTCATTGAAAAATTGCCAGCGCTCATCATCGACCAGTCCCAGTTCCCGGCCCTTCTCAGTGAGTCTCAAATCTGCATTGTCTTCCCGTAAAGTTAGCCTGTATTCCGCTCGGCTGGTAAACATCCGATAGGGCTCATTCGTGCCCAGGGTAATCAGATCATCAACCAGCACGCCCAGATAAGCCTGGTCTCTTCTTGGGCACCAATAATCTTCACCTCTAGCGGCGCGGGCGGCATTCAATCCCGCCAGCAGTCCCTGTGCTGCCGCTTCTTCATAGCCAGTGGTTCCATTGATCTGGCCCGCAAAATAGAGGCCCTTGATGCACTTCGTTTCCAGCGAGTATTTCAAATCCCTTGGATCAAAATAATCATACTCTATCGCATAACCGGGCCGGGTTATGTGCGCGTTCTCAAACCCCTTGATTTGCCTGAGCATATCCACCTGAATATCGAAAGGCAGGCTTGTGGATATCCCATTTGGATAAAGCTCGTTGGTAGTAAGCCCTTCCGGTTCCACAAAAATCTGGTGCGATGTTTTATCGGCAAAGCGCATTACCTTGTCTTCGATAGAGGGGCAATAGCGGGGACCGGGACCTTCAATAACTCCCGTGTAGATGGGCGATCGATTCAAACCGCTGCGAATAATGTCATGGCAGCGCTCGTTAGTTGCGGTGATGTAGCAATTAATCTGTTGCGGGTGATCGGATTTCTGTCCCAGGTAAGACATTACCGGCAGGGGGCTATCCCCTACCTGTACCTGCATTGCCGAGAAGTCGACGCTTCTGGCGTCGACTCGCGGTGGCGTGCCGGTCTTTAATCTGTCCACGCGTAGCGGCAATTGCCGCAGCGTTCTGGCCAGAGCAATCGAGGGTGGGTCGCCAGCCCTGCCTCCAGAGCTGTTTTCCATACCAATATGAATTTTTCCACCGAGAAAGGTGCCGGTGGTCAACACCACTTTCGACGCCCTGAACACCAGGCCCATCTGTGTGATAACGCCCCGTATCTCCTCAGACTCGATGATGAGGTCATCTACTGCCTGTTGAAACAAATCCAGATGTTCTTGTTGTTCAAGAATTTCCCTGATAGCAGCCTTGTAAAGGACTCTATCTGCCTGCGCTCGGGTAGCGCGAACGGCGGGGCCCTTACTGGCATTGAGCACTCGAAACTGGATCCCCGCGCAATCCACCGCCTGCGCCATTGCACCACCCAGAGCATCCACTTCTTTCACCAGGTGACTCTTGCCAATACCACCAATCGCAGGATTGCAGGACATTTGGCCCAGAGTCTCAATGCTGTGAGTAACCAGCAAAGTGGTCGCGCCTTGTCGTGCCGATGCCAGAGCCGCCTCGGTACCCGCGTGGCCGCCACCGATCACGATGACTTGATAATGTTTGGAGTATTCCATAATACTGTTTCTATGCGCTCAGCGATCGATACTACGATAATTCAATTCTGTACAGTCTATTATTATTTATAACAAATAGTATTATTATGATAGTTAAGTATATAAAGGTATTAATGTTAATGTTAATAGTTAGCCGATTTTCTGTTGATAATGTACAAAAATCTTTATATTTTATAGCCTTGGGCTAATAGTAAGCTGGTTGAAAAACACTTGGCAAGCTAGACATAAGGCTTGGATTTAGTGTGAATAATCTGCAGTTGTGTCTGCCTGTTAAACATTATACCTGGATTGTTCACCGCTTCTTCAACATATTTCGCCACTTACGCACAGTCTTTGAGGGGTCTCTATTTTCCTACGCAAAACGTGGAGAATATCTCGCCCAGTAGATCGTCACTGCTAAACTCGCCCGTTATTGTCCCCAGTTCTTTTTGCGCGAGTCGTAAGTCTTCCGCCAGCAGTTCCAGTGGCGCCTCGATCGCAATGTTGTCCTGGGCCGAACTGACGAGATCCTGAGCCGCTCGTAATGCCAACAGGTGTCTCTCTCTGGCTACAAAAACATCTTCTGTGTTGGAGTTGTATCCGGCACAGGCCTTTAAATGTTCTCTGATCAACTCGATCCCCGCGCCTGTTTTGGCAGAAATATTAATAATGGTGATCTCCTGGCCACCGCAATTAACCCTGTCGAAACCGGGATTGCTGTCTTCGAGTTTGTCTATTTTGTTGAAAACCAATGTCATTCTTCTCAACAAGGTACTCTGATCAATTAACTTATCATTCATTAACTCCAGTGAAGCTAACAACTTTTTCACAGCATCTTCAGTAAGCGGCTTTTCCTGATGGTTGCTCTTGTCTACTATGAGTAAGATCTGGTCAGCCTGATCAACTGCCAACTTGGCTCGCTTTACGCCTTCCTGCTCAATAATGTCTGTACTGGGTCTTAGACCGGCTGTATCGAGGATGTTTAAGGGCAACCCGTCGAGGTTGATTTGTTCGCTGAGAACGTCACGAGTGGTGCCAGCAACGGCGGTCACAATCGCTGTATTCGAACCCGAGATTGCATTCAGCAAACTCGATTTACCGGCGTTCGGCTTTCCAGCCAGGACGACGCTCATGCCTTGATTTAATATTGCTCCCTGCTGCGCGCCAGCCAAGGTTTTGTCTAATTCCGCTTGAATGCCACGCAGCGATTCATTAACTTTCTCGTCAGTTACAATATCAATATCCTCGTCCGAGAAATCAATGGAGGCCTCAACCTTGACGCGAGTTGCAATCAACTTGGCTATTACCAGGCCGATCTGGGCGGAAAAATGTCCCTGCAGTGTTCTAACAGCGGACCTGGCTGCCTGTTGCGAGCTTGAATCAATCAAGTCTGCTATGGCTTCGGCTTGAACCAGGTCGATTTTGTTATTAAGGAATGCTCGTTCAGAGAACTCCCCAGGCCGTGCGATTCTTGCCCCTAGTGAGATTATACTGTCGCGTATGCTGCCAAGCACAAAGGCATTGCCGTGAGCATGAAGCTCAAGTACATCTTCACCAGTGAAAGAACCAGGCTGCTGAAAGAAGATCGCGATACCCTGATCAAGTATCTCTCCCTCAGCACCGGTGAAATCGCCGTAATGTGCATGCCGGTGAGGCGGTATTTGCCCCAGGATACTATTTGCAATAGTCGGTGTCAGCGCGCCGGAGACGCGTACAATACCGACTCCACTACGACCTGGTGGTGTGGCGATCGCGCAGATAGTGTCATTATCGATCTGAGGCATTTGAAGGTCAGCAATAGAGGATTGGGACCGCCTGGCTGTGCGAGCAAGGCTGTTTTAGCTAGCCTTCTTAGCCGCGTAAGTAGCCTCGATTTTCCTGGTAATATACCATTGTTGCAAGATGCCCAGGGCGGCGTTGGTGAACCAGTAAAGCACAAGTCCGGCCGGGAACCAGAGGAAAATAACCGTCATCATAACCGGCATGAGCTTCATTACTTTCGCCTGCATAGGATCTGCGGGAGTCGGACTAAGCGATGTCTGTAGAAACATGGTAGCGCCCATTAGCAAAGGCAGTACAAAAAATGGATCGCGCACAGAGAGATCATTTAACCAAAAGATAAATGGCGCATGACGCAATTCCACGCTTTCGAGTAGGACCCAGTAAAGTGCAATGAATACGGGCATTTGTACCAGCATGGGTAGACATCCGCCGAAGGGATTAATCTTCTCCTTCTTGTACAAATCCATTGTCGCCTTTTGCAGCTTCATTTTATCGTCTGCATAGCTTTCTTTAAGCTGCTGCATCTTTGGCATTAAATGCCGCATTCCAGCCATCGACTTATACTGAGTTTCTGAAAGCTTGTAAAACGCAGCCTTGACGCACAGTGTAAGAATAATAATTGAGACGCCGTAATTGCCTATAAAGGAATTGATACGGGACAGCAACCAGTAAATTGGCGAGGCGATAAACCAGAGGAGGCTATAGTCGATCGTGAGATCCAGATTTGGAGAAATCTCGGCCAAGGCATACTGATCTTTAGGCCCGGAATAATACCGCATCGAGTGGCTACCACTGCTACCTGCTGCGACCTCGAAAGAGGAACTGGTGAATTCACCCAGGTACTGGTTGCTCTGGTTTTTCCGCGTTGTAAATCGGTTGGTGGTTTCGGTATTGGGTATCCACGCGCTGAGGAAATAATGCTGGCTGAACCCGATCCAGCCACCGGTCATTTCGGTGCTGGTGGTGCCATCATCGATAGCATCAAATTCGGCTTCTATGTAGGGATCGTCTTCATCGGTGCTAACAAAGCCAAGATAGGTACGTCCAAAACCACCGGCACTACTGGGGTCGTCGAAGCTGTCGCGCTTGATCTGGCCAAAAGCGTTTGCCTGCCAGGCGTCACCAGACTGATTGTCCACCAGAAAACTAACATCAATAACGTAACTATCCCGAGTGAAGCCAAATCGTTTAGTGATTTGCACGCCCTGCTCGGCTCGAAGTACCAGGTCGACATTCAGGGTATTGTCGGTTGCAGACATTGAGTAGGAAGTTGCACTGGCTTGATATCTGGCTCTGCCGGTGCTGTCGATTCCATCCCGGCCTATCAAGCCGCTTTGAGCCACATAAGATCTGTTAGTAATATTGTCAAGAATCACAAAGGGATCGCTGGTTACATCTAACTCTTTCAAGAATTTGGTAAGAGCCAGGAAGACGATGTCGCCACCGTTTAGGTCAATTTCGATTTCGAAGCTATCGGTAGCAACAGAGATGGACCTGGTGGCCGTTGTATTATCCTGAGGCGGCTGTGAAATTACAGGAGTGTCTGCAGTAACAGTTGCGCCTTGTGATGGCAGATCGCTGGGGATGTCGCTGTTCGAAGCGGCGCGATTGTCCTGTGGGATCGATGCAAGCCCAGGCTCGGTGACCGTGTTGGTGGTGGAACTTATTGTGCTGCCGTCATCGACTACCGGCGGATAGTCTTCCTGCCAGGCGAGTAAGAATAAATAGGTGACGATGGCTAACGACGTATAAAGGAAAAAGCGATTAAAATCCATGAAGTGCTACTTGCTTGTCTGTTGGCCCTCAGGGGCCTCACTAGTAGGGACGGGATCATAACCGCCAGCGTGCCAGGGGTGGCAGCTACAAATTCGACGCATCCCCAACCATGATCCCTGCAACGAACCATGTACCAAAATGGCTTCCTTGGTGTATTGAGAACACGTAGGGTAAAATCGACATTGGTTTCCAATCAACAAGCTCAAGCTTAGTTGATAGAAGGTAATCATTCGAATGAGTAATTTATTCAACATGGGCAATAAATTAAACTGCTGCCAGGATTGATTAGTGTGTTTGCGAACGTTTGTCGTTATAGCCTTGTAACTTGCTGTCAAGGTCTTGTAGCAACGATGCCAGCTCTTTCGCCAGCTGTTTGTTACTTAGTTTATCAGCATCCTTGCGTACCAGCACAACTAAATCCAAATCGCTTGCTTTATCCATGCGCTGTCGAAATGACTCTCGAATCTGTCGTTTAATTCGATTTCGTTGCACCGCGGTGTGAATATTTTTCTTGGCGACAACTAAGCCCAACCGGGGATTCTGACTCTCATTGCAGACAGCAAGAATAAGGAAGTAGTGGCAGGAAACTTTAAACTGAGCGCCACTGAAAACAGCTCCGTATTCCGCGGCCGTTAGCAAGCGTTTATTTTTGGAAAAACCGCTATCAGCCACATTGGATTCTCTAGTCAACAGCAGGAGTACCGACTAGCAGAGTTTAGGCTGAAAGCTTGGCGCGTCCTCTCGCTCGTCGGCGTTTTAGGACCAGACGGCCGGCCTTGGTTGCCATACGAGCTCTGAAACCATGAGTACGGGCGCGCTTTAATAGACTAGGTTGAAATGTTCTTTTCATAGCGGTAAAACCAGTATTTTTTGTCAAAAACCGTATACGAGTCGGTTCGAAAAATGAGCGCGAATTCTAGTGGTTTTGCAGGGCTGATGCAATCTATTTCGATGCCGGCACGCAGGCTCTCCGCAGTTTGGCAAATAGGCATTTTTTTGCAACGGGCTTCGCACTCACCGAAATTTTGTGTCCCCGACTTAATAACAAGTTATACACAGCTTATTTATCAACCGCTAGTTAGGCAGCAACATTATTTCCCGTGTTTTTGCCTCGGGATTTATCAGTGTTTTGTCTTTAACGTATTGATAAATAAAGAGATAAAATCATCTCAAAAACCCTGATTTTACCGCACGCCGCAGTGGATAACTCTCATCCTTGTGGTTAAAATTGACGCCAGTTTTAATAATAATTGAGCGGGCAGGGCGAAAGTGGCGGTAGCATGTTGGCAAAAATGTATCGATTGCTTGCGGGCCGAAATGCCAGCCCAGCAATTTAATACCTGGATTAGACCGTTACACGCCGAATTGGATGTGGGAACGCTGCGGTTGTTTGCACCCAATAGATTTATCCAGGATTGGGTAAAAGGTAAATTTCTACAGCGCATTCGTGAAATCATCGGCGCGCTTGGTGACGATAAATTGGATGTAAAGCTGGAGGTGGCGTCGGTTGCTAGAGTCGCCCCCAGGCAGCAGTTTAATATAGCCGGTGCGGAGCCAGCGGACTCTAACGCCGCGCCGCCATATCAACCTGGCCATGCGGCGATGCCAACCAATGAAGTTGGCGGGATTCCGGGCTTAAGCGCTACCTATGACGCCCGCCGTCGCAATCTAGACACTATAATTGACGGTAAACTCAGGCACAGAGGTGCGCTAAATACCGCCAATACCTTCGCTAATTTCATTGAGGGGAAATCCAACCAGCTGGCAAGAGCGGCGGCGATACAAGTTGCTGAGAATCCAGGCTATGCCTATAACCCCCTCTTTATCTATGGTGGAGTGGGGTTAGGAAAGACTCACTTAATGCACGCGATAGGCAGCTATATGGTGGCGAAAAAGCCTGATGCCAAGGTTGTCTATCTGCACTCTGAGACTTTTGTCGCGACCATGGTTACCGCCCTGCAGATGAATGCGATTAATGAATTCAAACGTTTTTACCGTTCAGTCGACGCCTTGTTAATCGACGATATTCAATTTTTTTCCGGCAAGGAGCGGTCTCAGGAAGAGTTTTTCCACACGTTTAACGCCTTGCTAGAGGGTGGCCAGCAGATAATCCTTACCTGCGACCGATTTCACAGAGAAATTAGTGGTCTGGAGGAGAGACTAAAGTCTCGATTCGGATGGGGTTTAACCGTCGCAGTAGAGCCGCCGGAACTTGAGACCAGGGCAGCGATACTGATGAATAAGGCGGCGCTGAGCGGCATAGAACTTCCCAACGATGCAGCGTTGTTCATCGCCCAGCGCTTGCGCTCCAATGTCAGAGAGTTGGAAGGTGCACTGAAGCGTGTCATAGCACATGCAAATTTCGTCGGTGAGAAAATAAGCCTAAGCTTGATAAAGGAAGCTCTGCGTGACCTTTTCGCACTACAGGAAAGACTGGTCACTATTGATAACATACAGCGCTCTGTTGCGGAGTACTACAAGATCAAGATGGCGGATATGTTGTCTAAACGCCGTAATCGCTCTATAGCCCGACCTCGCCAGGTAGCAATGACGCTCTCAAAAGAGCTTACTAATCATAGCTTGCCTGAGATTGGAGACGCCTTTGGGGGTCGTGACCACACGACGGTAATACATGCCTGCAAGCAGGTGAATAAATTGCGTCACAGCTCCATAGACATACAAGAAGATTACAATAACTTGCTTAGATCACTTTCTAGCTAGATTTTTGGTCAAAGCGTAAGGAAAAAACATGGATTTCGTGATATCACGTGAAGCTCTGTTACAACCGTTGCAAATAGTCTGCGGTGTCGTCGAGCGCCGGCAAACGCTACCGGTGTTGTCTAACGTTCTCATGGTTCTACGAGACAGTGAGTTGTCACTCACGGGCACGGATCTAGAGGTAGAACTGGTTGGCCGGGTGACGGTCGATGAGTCGCGGAAGGCCGGGGAGATCACTGTACCTGCGAGAAAACTGCTGGATATATGCAAATCACTAGGCGATCAGGCACCGGTGGAAGTTTCACTGCTGGATGCCAAACTCACGCTCAAATCGGGCAGGAGCCGTTTTACATTAGCAACTCTGCCGGCGACAGAGTTTCCTAACGTAGACGATGATGCGGATACGTTTTCCCTCACGCTATCTCAATCCCGCCTACGGGAATTGCTGGAGAATACCAGCTTCGCCATGGCACAGCAGGATGTGCGTTATTACCTCAATGGCATGCTTTTCGAAGTAACTGCTAGCCATCTTCGGGTCGTTGCTACCGATGGTCATCGCCTGGCGATGGAAACACTGGAAATTGAGAGTGGGGTTAGTGAGGACCAACACTTAATATTGCCGAGGAAGGGCATCTTGGAGTTGGCCCGATTGCTGGATGTGGGGGGGGATATTAACCTGACCTTTGGACAGAATCATATTCGTGCAACCGTGCCTGACTATACCTTTACCTCTAAGCTAGTGGACGGGAAATTCCCGGACTACAACCGTGTGCTCCCCAAGAATGGCAACAAAGTACTGCTTGGAGATTGCCAGGAGCTTCGCAGTGCTTTTGCGCGGGCATCAATATTATCTAACGAGAAGTATCGCGGCGTACGTGTACTGCTGTCGAACGGAGAGCTGAAGATACTGGCGAATAACCCTGAGCAAGAGGAGGCGGAGGAAGTTGTATCCGTTGAATATGAGGGTGATTCTCTCGAAATCGGTTTCAATGTCAGTTATTTGATAGATGTGCTGTCCACCCTGGCCAGTGAACGAGCGCGTATTACTCTTTCTGACCCAAACAGCAGTGCATTGCTGGAAGCGGACGAAGGCAGTGATGCTCTCTATGTAGTAATGCCAATGCGCTTGTAACGATATCTTAATGTAGTTACGGCGTATTGCGGTCCCGGGCATCCTTATGAGCGAAATATCCAGGCTCAACATCTCTGCTATTAGGAATATAAGCTCGGCCGACATTAATCCCTGCCCGACTACTAATTTGATTTGGGGCGATAATGGCAGCGGAAAAACCAGCATACTTGAGTCCATCCATCTGTTGGCTACAGGTCGTTCATTCCGAAGCAACAAAATCGGCTCTCTTATTGCCCACAATTCCTTAGAGGCGGTAGTTTTTGTGGAATTGGCTGACGGCAGCCAGATCGGGCTGAGCAAAGCCCGTAAACAAGCAAATCTACTCAAATTTCAAAATGAGGCTCAGAGTAATTGGGAGAGCGTGGCCAGGGTTATTCCAGTCCAGGTACTTGACTCAAATTCATTTCAACTGCTGGAAGGGGGGCCAAAAGCGCGCAGGCGGTTCATGGATTGGGGAGTGTTTCACGTGGAACCAAGCTTTGTCATCAACTGGCGAACGGTTAGCAAGTGCATTGCGAACAGAAATTTTCTACTACGGCAGAGGCAACTCGATAGCGATCAACTGGCTGCATGGGATGCAGAGCTAGTTCAGGCAGCAATATCGGTGGACAAGGCTAGAAGCACCTATCTTCAGTCTCTACTTCCAGCTTTTACCGATGTCTACACCGCGCTACGTGGTGCCGCGGTGGATGAACTTGAATTGAAGTACGACTCTGGATGGGACTCTAATACCGATTACGCATCGGTGCTTAAGACGAGTCTGGATACAGACAGCCGCTACGGCGCTACTCAGAATGGTCCCCATAGAGCGGATATCAGAGTAAGAATTGGCAATGTGCCGTCGATAGAGGTGCTTAGCAGGGGCCAGCAAAAAATATTGGTAAGCTCACTAAAAATTGCCCAGGCTCGACTATTGACTGAGTCTACAGGCAGGAAATGTGTCTATTTGGTCGATGATTTACCCTCCGAACTAGATAGGGCTAATCGTGTTGCCGTACTGCAAATGTTGATGGGTCTTGGGGGCCAATTGTTCGTGACGTGTATAGAGCTAGAATCGATCAAGGCAGATCTGGACCCACGGCAAATGACAGTGTTTCACGTGGAACGTGGTATAATAACGGCTTGATTATCAGTTGATTTATCCGACATTAGTAGTGAAAAGCTGGATTTCTTCCAGCTAGATTCCGGAGCAATTCCATGAGTGAAGAAACCCAGCCAGAATACAACTCCGACAGTATTAAGGTTCTTAAGGGCCTTGATGCAGTAAGAAAGCGTCCGGGAATGTACATCGGTGACACAGATGACGGCGCGGGACTACATCACATGGTGTTTGAATTGGTGGATAATTCCGTTGACGAGGCGCTTACGGGCTATTGCGACGAAATCAAGGTAATTATACATGTAGGTGAAACGGTCACCGTTACGGATAATGGACGAGGCATTCCCACAGAAATGCACGACGAAGGGGTTTCTGCGGCCGAGGTGATAATGACCGTTCTTCACGCGGGAGGCAAGTTCGACGACAACAGCTA
>CAVOFA010000051.1:0-18862 GCA_963694865.1 Gammaproteobacteria bacterium
TAGCCCCAACTGTCCAGCGTGCGTCGCCACATCAACCAATCCGCCGCTGCCGGGTTTTGCAGCATTGCGTCTGTGACCGGGATGAAGTCGTCGGACGACTGCGCTGTAACGTTGGTTCGAATCAGGAAGACTGCAATAAAAAGCAGCAGGGACGCACGCGGGAGCATTCGCACCCATGCCGCAAGTGGAATCTGTCTTAGCATAGCAATGCTCCAATGCCAGTAGAAATGGGGTCAGAGTGAAGAATAAATGGGGGTCAATAAACGGGGTCAGAATAAAATTAAATAACTGGGGGTCAGAGTAAAATTGATTTTTGAGTATACCAATATTTGCAGTCACTCTAATCAATTTTACTCTGACCCCGTTTTAGATCTCTAATCGTTGCCCGCTGCTGCCGCCATCCTTTCTTCTGCACGATGACCGGAAAGAATATTCGCCATGCCGTAATTGCCTTCATGGCAGGCGTACTCATAAATTTTGTCCGGGGTGCCATCGAAAATGATTTCCCGGGTATAGGCAGCGGTGTAGCTACCGGGATCGTTGGCGGTATATTGGTACTGCATCGAGGTCTCGCCAATTCGTGTCAGACGTTCGACGATCACCTTCCTCGAAGCCTCTGGTCCGGAACTGCTCTTGTCGGAATAGTTACTGGTCTCTATCACCAGGGTGTCGCCATCCCAGTAGCCACGGGAATCTCCGTGCCACAGCTTGATGTCTGCGTCGATATGCGGTTTGGTTACCAGTGGAATGATGCGCACGTCATGTGCCATTTCCTGAATGATCGCTACCGTACTCTTCGATTGCACGATCTGCCAGTAGCTGTTGTAGCCGGAACTCAGGCGAGGAGCACCGAAAGAGACGCAGCGTTCCCCCAGCGGCCGATCGAGCCAGGAATCCGCAGGATGTTCGCTTCGATACTCTCTCAGTTCCCTGGACACAGCGATGGCGCCCTCGGTACGCGGCGGGAATTTGCCATTGGGTGGATCGATGATCTGGGAAGTGCGACGGTGGATTTTGCGATCTACCATCCATTGTGAATCGTAGTTGCCAGTTGAGGGGTCATACGAGACCACCTCACCGGCAAAGGCAGCTGCCAGCACACCCTCGCCAAACAGGGCATCGCTGCCTTCTGCAGTTATTTCCCTAAGTCGGCGTTCCAGAAAAGCCACGTCTTCGTCGGTGAGAACTTCCTTATCGCCAAATACATCGGGGCGTTCCACGGGTGTAATGGTGTTGTTCTCCCAGACCCCCTGCAGGTCGGGGTGCCCGTCTATGGTTCTCGGTAATTGCCAATTGCTATCGGATTGAGCAACAACCTGGCTGGCGATAAACAGGAGTAACAGGATCGAGCTGGAGGCTCCTAATAGTGTTTTCATAGTGCAGTAACCTCAAATTGGCGAAAGTGTAGTTAGTTATTTGATTTAACTACGGGGTCAGAGTAAAAATGAATTCTTAGGATACTCGATATGCCTTCATATTGCACTTCCCTCGCCACCGATCCTCCAGCAAGCACAATGGTAGTTAGCTAAATGATGTGGTAATTTCTTGTTTTCAGTGAATTCATCGCAGCTCAACTGCTTGCTGCGGTAAAGATACAAGAAGAAAGCGGAAGCGATGATGCAAAAAATTCTAAAAAATGTGACCAGCCTGGGATTGGCCGCTGGCTTGCTGCTGTTAGCGTCCACTGCGAGTGCGCAGAGAGAAGCTATCGACCTGTCGGCCCGTGGACCCCAGGTAGGCGAGTCAGTGCCTGAGTTCAGCTTGCCGGATCAGAATGGCAAGGTCTGGAACCAGGATTCAATTCTTGGTCCCAACGGCATGATGCTGGTATTTGTCCGTTCCGCAGATTGGTGACCCTACTGCAAATCGCAGCTCGTGCAGCTGCAAGCTGATTATCAGAAGTTGCAAGATGTAGGCATAAACGTCGCCAGCATAAGTTACGACTCCGAGGAAACGGTGAAAGCCTTTGCCGACGAGCACGGCATTAGCTTCCCAATGTTGGCCGACCTCGGTTCCTCAGTCATCGAGAAATTCGATCTGTTAAATCCGGTACCGCAATGGGGTGTGGAGGACGGACTGGATGACCCGGAACTGGCGAAGGCTTTTCGCACCTATGTGTCAGTCACCGGCGCTAACTCGCTTTTTGTGGGCATTGCCTTTCCCGGCACTTTCCTTCTCGATAGTAGCGGTGTAGTGCAGGAACGCCATTTTGAGGAAGCCTATGAAGAGCGCAACACGGTTTCCAGCATACTCTTGAGGCTTGGTGAAGACATTGAGCCAGTGGCCGCCACTATAGTGTCGACTGTACAATTGGATTTGACCACCTATTCCAGTAATCAGACGATCGTGGCAGGCAATCGCTTCGCTTTGGTCATGGATATACAACCCAAACCTGGCATGCATGTGTACGCGCCCGGAGCCGACAAGTATCAGGTGGTTGGTTTGACGCTGGATTCCAATCCTCATATCCGTGTCCTGCCCATGCAATACCCCGAGTCAGAGTCCTATTATTTCGAGCCCTTTGACGAAACCGTGCCGGTTTATCTGCAGGCCATCAAACTGCTGCAGGAAGTGGTGCTGGGTGGTGACAGAGAGTCTCAGCGAGCCCTGAGCGGCCAGGACAGTTTGACTATCTCGGGTAGTTTTGAATACCAGGCCTGTGATGAAGCTATCTGTTATCTGCCCACCTCGATTCCCGTGTCGTGGACGCTACAACTCGGTGATCTGGTAAGCAGCAGACCAGGCCGAGACAACTGAATCACATTAATTGGGACAGCTATGATGAGAGCATTATTTCGAAGACTAACGGCGACCGCCGTGCTGGCCATGCTTGCGCTTGCCATGCCTTCCTGGGCAGCAGATTCTCCGGACGCAGCGAGAGTGGCCATTGACGTTTCAGCACTGGGTCCTCAGATAGGCGACAGCGTGCCCACATTCAGCCTGCCGGATCAAAACGGTCAGATCCAGACTCTGGATTCCCTCCGGGGACCCAACGGCACCATGCTGTTGTTCCATCGCTCGGCAGACTGGTGACCCTACTGCAAAGCGCAACTCGTGGAGTTGCAAGGCCAGTTGGAAGAACTCAAGCGTTCTGGAATAGGAATCGTAGCGATCAGTTACGATTCACCGGCAGTGCTCGCCGATTTCGCCGAACGACGCGGTATAACTTTTCCGCTGTTATCGGATGAAGGCTCACTGATCATTACAGAATACGGGATTCTCAATACCGTCGCCGCGGAGGCCATGGGACCCAATCAGCAAGACCCCGGCGTGGTTGCAGATATCGCAAAGTACGTCTCCATCTTCGGCTCCAATCAGATTATCGTCGGCACGCCATTCCCCGGCACCTTTATGCTCAACTCTGAGGACCGTGTCGTTTCCCGCTTCTTCGAAGAGTTCTATCGCGAGCGCAACACCACCAGCAATGTGATGTTGAAACTTGGTATAGGTCTGTCGCCAATTGCTGCCATTACCGGAGAGACCGCGCAATTAAATTTCACCGCCTATCCCAGTAACTCCAGCGTGTCGGCCGGCGCTCGATTTTCTATTGCCGTCGACGTCGAGCCGGGCGCGGACATGCACGTGTATGCACCCGGCGCCGAGACCATGGGTTACCGCGTTATTGGTCTCAATTTTGCACCGTCTGAACATGTTCGCTTTGAGCCGGTGGATTTTCCAGCATCCGAAACCTATCACTTCGAGCCGCTGGATGAGTATGTACCCGTGTATATGCAACCGTTCACACTGCTACAGGAAGTCGTGGTGGAGGCGTCCGCGGAAGCGGGGGCTGCCCTGGAGGAGCTGGACGCTCTGACCTTGAGCGGCAGTTTTGACTACCAGGCCTGCGATGATGCCTTCTGCTTCAATCCGGTCTCGGTTCCGCTTACTTTTACCCTCGATCTGCAGCCCAACGATAACCAGGGGGCGAATCGATAGCAGCACCATGATTGGGCATGCTATCCCAGCCCCTTAAGCCGCAATGCAAGTGCTCACCTTTGCTGGACTAAAAGTTAACTACTTCGGAAAGCAGGCGGGTCTGGTCAATACCTGCTGAGCCGAGGGATTTAGATTAATTCTGCCTTGCTTGCAGTGGCCTCTGTCATACAAAATATCATGACTACGAATTCAGCTTGTGACTACGATGTAATTATCCTTGGCGCAGGTGCCGCGGGTTTGCTGTGTGCGATTACTGTCGCCAATCGGGGGCGCAGCGTGCTGGTGCTGGAGAAGGCAAATAAGGCCGGTAAAAAGATACTGATGTCCGGAGGTGGACGCTGCAATTTTACCAACCTGCTAGTCGAAGCCGACAATTTTATTTCCAACAATCCGCATTTTTGCAAATCTGCCCTCAGTGGTTACAGTCAGTGGGACTTTATCGCCATGGTTGAGAAACACGGCATCGAATACGAAGAACGCAGGCACGGTCAATTGTTTTGCCTGCATTCGGCCAGGGATATATTGGCGATGCTTGAGCAGGAATGTGAACGCGCCGCTGTGGAGATTAAAACCCACTGTGATATCGCCATTGTGGAGGCTGTAAAGCAGACGTCTAAAAAATGCAATTACCAGCTTGAAGTAACGCAGGGCGCTGCCGGACGCGGGAATTTGCGGAGGCTGACCTGTCAGTCACTGGTGGTAGCCACCGGCGCTTTGTCAGTACCGACTCTGGGTGGCAGTGGTATTGGTTATGCGATAGCCAGGCAGTTTTCACTGCCATTGATCGAACGGCGTGCCGGCTTGGTGCCCTTTATGTTTACGGATTCGATGCAGTCGATTTGTGAGCGCCTGTCTGGATCGTCTCTCGAAGTAGAAGTCAGTTGCAACGGTCGGGCTTTTACCGAGCAGATGCTATTTACCCATCGAGGCATCAGCGGTCCGGTTGTCTTGCAAATTTCAAATTACTGGCGTGCGGGAGATGAAATTAAATTGAATCTTTTGCCTGCAACTGATGCTGGCCAATGGCTAGTGCAAGCGAAACAGGAAAAGCGCAAGAGTCTATTAAAATCCTTGCTTAGTCAAAAGCTGCCTAAATCACTGGTAAACGAATTGCAGGCGCTGTGGTGGTCGCAGTCGGGGGCAACGCCGTTGCTTGAATTTTCGGACAAGCAGCTACGGGCAATAGGCCAACAAATTAATGCCTGGCGCCTGAAACCCTCTGCGACGGAAGGCTATCGTACCGCCGAGGTCACCCTCGGGGGGGTTGATACCAACAGTATTAATTCCAGAACCATGGAAGCCAAGCAGCAGGCGGGCCTGTACTTCGTGGGGGAGGTGCTGGATGTCAGCGGTCAGCTTGGAGGCTTCAACTTTCAGTGGGCATGGTCTTCCGCCTACGCGGCAGGACTGGCCGCTTAGTCAAACGTGCTCACCGCTACATTCATGAAGCCACTTACAGGGCAGCTAAATTGCTGCCACTACAATAGGGCGCCGCTGAGAGCTGCGCCGCGTTATTCACAGGTGCCCTGAAGCTTGGATCGGATACATAATTCATTTGTACTGCTCATGTGAATAAGCTACCGTCCAAGCAGCGAATCCAATTCCCTTACGGAGCGAACAATGGGAAAATCAATTTCGCCAATTATTCTAAGCTGCCTGCTTGGCTATGGCTGCTCAGTCACCATGCTTAGCGTCGCCGCCGATGGCTATATAGCGCCTCGTACGGAGTGGGGGCAGCCGGATCTGCAGGGGGTCTGGAATTTTTCTTCTAATACGCCGATGCAGCGACCAATACGCTTTGGCGACAGGCAATTTCTTTCCGATGATGAGATCGCAGCGGCGCAGGCGCTACGTGCCGCGGCCGATGCCAACTCCGATGCTGCCCTGCCGATTGAGGGAGTCGATGGCTCTTACAATGATTTCTGGGTCGAGAACGCGGGAATTGGCAGCAACGCGAGGACTTCGCATATCGTCTATCCCGCAGATGGCCGACTGCCGGCGCTGGTAGAAGGTGTGACATCGCAGCAGGGTGTCTACGGTGGGGCGACCACCGGGGACTCACGACCCGTGCGTATTTCGGTGGGTGGGATAGGTACTGACGGCCCCGAAGATCGCGGTCTTTCCGAGCGCTGCCTGGTTGGTTTCAACGCCGGCCCGCCTTTCGTTCCGAGCCTGTACAACAACAATGTGCAAATTTTTCAGAGTAAAGATAGCGCTGTGATTATGACCGAAATGATTCATGATGCTCGCATTGTGCCGATATTTGCGGCCGGCGCTAGCCAGGCTGATCTCGATGCGAGACTGGGCTTATGGTCCGGTGACTCTCGTGGCTACTGGGACGGCGATACCCTGGTGGTAGAGACAGGCAATTTCAATGGCTTCACCTCGAGCTTTGGTGCTGCCGGCACCTCCGCAGACAAAGTGCTTACCGAGCGCTTCACTCGCGTCGGCCCTTATACCGCCGACTATGAATTTACCATCGACGACCCCTCCACCTATACCGACAAGTTCACCGCGATTGTATCCATGACCAATGTTGCGGGTCAGCTGTACGAGTATGCCTGTCATGAGGGTAACTACGGCATGGTAAATATTCTACGCGGGGCCTGAGTGCAGGAAGCACTCGCAGAATCCGAGCAGTAGAGGGGCAGGCCGATCCTGGCGGGCTCTCTTACGAAGGCTATATCACGGTGAATGTTACCGGGCAAAATCGAGTCTGTAATTACTATGACCTCAATCCGCCCTGTGATTTTAATTTGATGAGCCTATGAAAAAAATAGTTAAGCTAGCCGGTATAAGTCTGGTGTTGTTGGTGATCGCTACACTCGTGTCGCTACGCACTTTTGGATTAGAACCGCAGGACCAGCGCCCCGGATTGTGGTTGGCGGGCGAGCGGGTTACCGAGCCGGTCTCGGACTGGACCTTTACCGATGATTTCGAAGAAATTTTCGTCCAGACCAATACTCGCTATGGGATCCCCCATTCCATCACCACCTACTGTGCGGAGTACAACGGCAGATTTTATCTGTTCTCGGCCTACTATCAGGGTGGCGTCTTTCCAGACACCAGGGGCTGGAACAGGAATGTGATACGAGATCCCCGCGTGCGTCTGAAGATTGGCGATAACGTATATGATCAGACCCTCAGCTACGTCAGCGATGAAAGCGCGAAGCAGCCAGTCATCCAAAAATTCGAGGCCAAGTACCCGGGGTGGAAAAGTCCCGGTAGCGAGAATGTTCACATTTTCCTGGTGCAAGACAGGTGAGAGGATAGGGCAGGCTTGGAGAGGATAGACAGATAAATGTAAGAGACGCTAAATCTTAGTCGCCATCCACATACAGCCATTTACCCTGCACGCGGATAAAGCGTGATATCTCGTGATGTACACCAGGCTTGCCATTGCCATCGATAAACTGTGCTTGAAACTCCACCGTTCCAGCATTGCCCGGTTGGCTAAAGTTCAGAATCTCCAGGCCTTGCCATTGAATTTTTGCGGCGGACATAGATTCGGCAGTCAGGCCGCCAGCAGCAGCCGGGTGCCAGCTTTCCAACAAGTAATTTTCATGCCCACCCAAGGCATAAGCACTGTAACGGGAACGCATCAACTGTTTCACGGTTTTAGCCGTGGTGCTGCGATCCAGATAAGGGCCACAACAGGCGTTATAGGTTTTGCCGGAGTTGCAGGGGCAGAGACTTCGATGCATGAATCAGAGCTTCCCTAAGCTACAGAGTAGACATATACCACCATAGCAGAATCAGTATGGGTACCAGGGTAATTGTCATGAAAGCTGTAATAGCGATCATTTTATTTGCCCACAATTTTTTTATCATTCTGCTTCTGACTCTTATGTTGTTGCGGCCGAAGCTAAAACTCACTGTCCTTGCTATCACCACTACTGAATACAATGTGTTAGCGGTAGCGCAGCATCTCGCGATTGAGTTGTGAAATCCTGCTTACGCCCAGGAGTTTCATGTCACGCTCGATTTCAATTTTAAGATTGAGCAGGGCGCGCTCGACGCCGGGCTGTCCGGCCGCCGCCAGGGCATACAGATACATGCGCCCGCCGGAACAGGCTGTGGCGCCGGCGGCTATCGCCTTTAACACATGGGTGCCTCGGCGAATGCCGCCATCCATAATGACATCGATTTTGTCACCCACCGCATCGCTGATTTCAGCTATCTGGTCGAATGGCGAGCGCGAGCCATCGAGCTGGCGCCCACCGTGGTTCGATACCATGATGGCATCGGCGCCGATGTCTACCGCTTTCCGTGCATCGGCGACGCTCATGATCCCTTTCAGACAAAATTGCCCGCCCCATTGCCCGCGCAGCGCTTCGGCATCTGCCCAGTTCATCGACTGGTCCAGCATGGTCGCGAAATAGTCGCCGATAGAGACCGCAACGTTTGAGCCCTGCTCCACAAAATCTTTTAGCTCGGCAAGCTCAAATGCCTCGCGAAAGAAATAGTTCAAAGCCCAGGCGGGGTGTAGGGCGAAACTCATGAGGCTGCTCAGACTCAGTCGCGGTGGTGAGGTGAAGCCCGTATACAGGTCACGCTCGCGGTTGCCGCCGGTGATGGTATCGACGGTCAGCGCCAGCGTGTCGAAGCCAGCGTCTTGTGCCCGCTGCACCATGGCATCGTTGATGGCCCTGTCCTTGTGAAAATAAAACTGAAACATTTTCGGGGTAGAAATCATCGCGCCGATTTCAGCGAGGCTTACGGTGCCCAGGGAGGAGACACCAAACATGGTGCCGTATTTTTCAGCAGCCCGTGCTACCCCGCGCTCACCGTCGTGGTGGAACAGGCGTTGTAAGGCAGTTGGGGAGCAGAAGACTGGCATATCCAGTTTCTGACCCATGACGGTCACGGACATGTCGATGTCCTTTACGCCAGCCAGCACATTTGGCACCAGATCGCAGTCATCGAACGCCGAGGTATTGCGGCGGTATGTTACCTCATCATCCGCAGCCCCATCGATATAGTGGAAAATCGGACCGGGAAGCCGTTGCTTCGCCAACAGGCGGAGATCTTCCACATTGTGGCAATGTTTGAGACGTCTGAACATAGAGCTCACTCGGTTAGCTATTGGGTTGGGCGCGATTATCGTTTGAATGCGCGCAGAAGCGAAGGGTTTGTTGAATTAATTTGCAGTTAAGCGCGGTCGGCTCTAATCTCGAACTGTGATAGTTTGGGCAGATTGTTAATACTTAATTTACCACGAAGGACAATTAAGATGATTAAAGTGAGCGTGCTCTACCCGAACAGTGCTGATGCCACATTTGATATGGACTATTATTGCGGCAGTCAAATACCTATGGTGCAGGAGAAACTGGGCGATGCCTGCAAGAGTATCGCGGTGGAAGCAGGAATTTCAGGTGCGGATCCAGACTCAGGCGCAGCGTTTGTAGCCATGGGTCATTTGTACTTCGACTCTGTGGCGGATTTTCAGACAGCCTTCGGTCCCCATGCGTCAGACATCATGGCGGATATGCCAAACTACACGAATGTCGAGCCGCAGATACAGGTAAGCGAAGTCAAGGTGTAAACGTGAAGACCCTATTCCCCACCTATTCTCCTAAGAATTCAAAAACCGCTGCAGTTGGTTGATGCGTGTAACGGGGCTTGGCAGCAAATAGGGACGGAGGGAATAAAAACATAAGGTTCCAACCATAAAAAAGAGACGAAAGAATTCCCTCCGTCCCTATTTCCCCGTTCTTTCTAATCGCCGGCTCTGCCCTTGGTAACCAGCTTCTGCAGGCGCCAGTTGATTAGCTCACCGACCCAGATTTCATCTTCGGATGGACAGGCGATGGCGTGAATCCAGCCGAACTCACCGAGGTTACGTCCGGGCTGGCCGTAGACTCCAAGCACCTCACCTTGCAGCGATACCTTGTAGATACGACTTGGATATATATCGCCGACGAAGAGTACGGGATTTGGTCCCGGCGTCATACACAGAGCATCGGGCGCTCCGGGGGCTAGAGATCCGGTCTTGCCGTCGGGGTTTTCACGCCCGTACACGATCTTGCCGCGGGAGGTGTCAACCGGCACGTCGATGGTGAATTCGCGGATATAGGTGCCGTCCGGCTCGAATACCTGAATACGGCGATTGCCGCGATCGGCCACGTAAATCTCATCAGCCGGTGAAACGGCGATGCCATGGGGGGTGTCGAACTGACCTGGGCCGGTGCCCAGTGAGCCCCAGCTGGTGACCCATTCGCCTCGCGCATTGGCCTTGCCAACCCTGGAGTTGATGTAGCCGTCGCTGAAGTAGGAATTACCTTGTGAGTCCCACGCCACATCGGTGGGCTGGTTGAAAACATTATCTCTGTGCACTGGAATGGGCCAGCGCGGGTTGTTTTCTTCGGGAATGTCCACGTCCACGCCCATACGCGATAGTCTTCTGGCCATTACGGTCTCATAGTCAGGTGGTACCTGAATGTGTGAGGCTTCGCCCTTGCGGCCGAAGACCCAATCCACGTGACCTTCCGGTGTGAACCTGAGAATCATATTAGAGCCTTTGTCCACTACCCAGATGTTGTCTTGAGGATCGATGCGAACGGCGTGTGCGTAGGACCAGGCGTTCAGGTTTTTGCCGATCTCGCGCACAAAATTACCGTTGGAATCGAACTCGAGAAGCTGGGAGGCACTAGCCATATAGGCCGGGCCCACCGAATTGCCGCGGGAGAACACGAAGACATGGCCTGCCGAATTCACTGCTACACCGGCAATCTCGCCGAAGTGGATGTCGGCGGGCAATTTCAGCGGATTGGGTACGGATTCGAAAGGAAGTTCGGGAACAGTCTGGGCGAAGCTTGAAGTAATCGCAAGGCCGAAAATTACGGCCGCAAGCAGTATACGTTTCATAGGCACCTCTTTTTGGGGCTTCAATTTATGCCCGTTGTACGGGCCGAGGGTTAAAGAATAGATGGGGTCAGAGCAAAAAGACAGCAGTTTACCCGGACTCCAGCTGCTGGTGGATTATTGCGTCCTGATCTGGAAGTCTGAACCCAGCACCGGGTTGACGTAGTCGTCTGCCAGTACTCTATTCGGGTACGGGACGCACACTCAGGTAATCCACGTGAACCGGGACCTCGAGCCAGCCATGATGGTACCGCCGGTGACCAGGGTGCCCTAGCACAACAAAAGGTATCCCTGCTAAAACCGATTGTCCAGTTCCTGCAGTGACGCCATCGGAATGGCTATAGAGGAAAAGTTGACAATTATTCCTGTTAGTCCGGGAGCCAACTTAATTTACGCGTAAAATTAGTCTTGTATGCGGGCACAGCGTTGCTGCTGCAACTGTGGTCGGAAAGTCACGTGGTCGGCCCCGCTTCGATGTCTTATTAAAACTTTTTTGGCACGAAAGTTTGATCGTGCATGGGTGGGCGTATATATCCGCCTTCATCACTCAGCGGCGGCAGTTCAAACGCACCAGGTTTTAAATCCTTGTAGGGGATCATGCTCAATAAATGCGATATGCAATTCAACCTGGCGCGCTTCTTGTCGTCTGAGGGCACCACGTACCAGGGTGCTTGCTTGATATCGGTGGAAGAGAACATCGAGTCCTTGGCCATTGAATATTCCTTCCAGCGCAAGCGCGACTGCATATCCATGTGGCTCAGTTTCCATAGCTTGTGCCGCTCCAGTCTGCGCGCCTGAAACCGTCGCTCCTGTTCTAGATTACTGACGGAAAACCAGTATTTGACGAGGATAATGCCGGAGCGCACCAGCATGCGTTCGAACTCGGGACAGGATCGCAGAAAGTCTTCATGCTCTTCCTCGGAACAGAACCCCATCACATACTCGACCCCGGCACGGTTATACCAGCTTCTGTCGAGCAGCACGATCTCGCCCGCCGCCGGCAGATGGGAGACATAGCGTTGAAAATACCACTGAGATTTTTCCCGTTCGGTGGGGGCGGGCAGTGCCACGATGTTACAAATCCGGGGATTCATATGCTGAATAATGCGCTTGATGACGCCGCCCTTACCGGCGGCATCGCGGCCCTCAAAGATGACCACAACCTTGAGTCCCTTTTTCTTCACCCATTCCTGCAACTTGACCAATTCCACCTGCAGTCGAAACAACTCAGCCTCGTAGAGTTTTTTCGGCAGCCTGTCCTCCTTTTCTCCTCTCAACCGCGGGTCGTTCTCGCTATAGGCGTCGGTTTTTTTCCCTTATTACGGGTCATTGCTTGCTCCTGCCATCCACAGCTGAAGGTGTGTGATCACTATTAGGGATAAATACGACAGCCACGGGAATTTCTGAATCTCTGTATCTTTTTATTCCCGGCTCTGCGTGGATTTATGCGAACAGATCAAACGACTCGAAGTCGCCATTGAGCAGAGCCGACGTATCCTCGAGCCCCAACCATTCACTGATCATAGTGCGGTAGACTCGACGAAAATCCGTGGTGTAGGATAGATTGTCGCCCTCGGTCAGCTGCGTCAGGCTCGGAAGTTCACCGTAGTGGCCGCCTTTGACCTGGTTGCCAACCACAAACATGGCGTTGGCAGCACCATGATCCGTGCCCAGGCTGGCGTTTTCTGGAACCCGTCGCCCAAACTCCGAGAAGATCATCAGGGCGACATCGTCTGCCCGCCCGATGCGCTCCAGATCCTGCATAAACGCCGACACGGCATCGGCGGTATAGGTCAGTAAGCGCCGGTGTAGATTGTTCTGAAACACGTGGGTATCGAAGGCATTGTTGCGGTAGGACACGTAGTAGAGGCTGGTGGGCATGCCGGCGTCCAGTAGCGCTACAATCTTGGGCAGATCCAGGCCATTAACGCCGTAGTCCACCGGCGAGCTGTAATTCGACCAGGCCTCACGCACCAGCGCCGACGCATCATTGGCGCTGCGGGCAATATCCAGCAGATATCGGCGCGATGGATTGTCGACCTGGCCGACATCGGGGACGATGGCCAGGGCGTCCTTTTCCTCGTAGAAGGATTCGCGCATGAATCTATTGGGCGCATCGAAGACCACGGGCACGTGCTGTGCACTACGCACTGCCAGGGACTGGCGTGCGGCGATGTTCACCAGGAAGTTGGCGGGCGCAGACGGCGCCAGGGTATCTGCAAGGCGTCCGACCCAGCCGTATTCTTCGCCGCTGTTGGGGGCCGCGGTATGCCAGTAAGCCATGGATGTGAAGTGTGAGTAAGACGGATTGTCGTAGCCACAACCGTGGACAATGGCCATCTTGCCATCCTTGTAGAGGCGTTCGAAGCCGGCCATCCCGGGGTTGAAGCCGAAGTGATCGTCAAGTATTCGCAGTTCATTCCTGGGCAGGCCGATGTTAGGCCGGTGGCGATAATAGGCATCATCGCCGTACGGCACCACCGTGTTGAGCCCGTCGTTGCCGCCGGATAGCTCCAGTACCACGAGAATCTTGCCATTGGCAGCCGCCTGCGCGGCCGCCGCTTCGGCAGCGCGTCCAAGCAACGAAGGTGTCATGAAGTTGGAGCTCAGGGTAGCGATACCGGCACCGAGTCCGAGTCCAGCCATGCCGGTCCGCAGCAAGTCGCGACGCTTCAGCTTGTTTCGAAACAGCTCATGTTTTTTCATAATGCTCCTCGCAAGCGGTGGCTTAGCGAATAGTAATCCAGATAATTAACCAGTAAGTTAACTGATTAATTAACTACCCTAACTGGTATTCAGGCTGGCTCATGATCAGGTGTAGCACCAGTCTGAGGGAATCTTCCATATAAGTCTGTGCGGTCGCGATGTCTGTTGTACCCAGGTCATCACTGAGAAACTCGACGAGCATGCGGCGGGAGTCATCTCCCGGTGCGACGCGCATGAAGCGGGCAATAAAATAGTCCACCACCGCGCCGGTACTTCCCAGGCCCTGCTCCAGCACCAGCGCGCTCAGATTAATTTGTGCGGTGTGGCGGGGTATTGGCTTTACCCGCTCGATGGCCATCTGCCAGCCGCGAAAGCTGCCGTAGCGGGTGTTAAAGTCTTCGTCGCGATCCGCCAGCATATTAGACTCCGCCATGATATTGCCGTCCCCCAGGGCCGAGGGCTGCGTCGCTGCAGTGATATCAAGGCCCCGACGGATACGATCGGCAACGCTCTGGATCTCTCTGCTGCCGTTGCGCCGGTCCGGCGGTATAAAATTAATATCTGGAAACAGTACGTCGCGGGCAAAGTTACCGCGCTCGAGTAGCAGTCCCGGTGTCACCCAACTGCGCCCGCCCGCCCATCCTGCCACCGTCGGTGGCCGAAACAGGGATTGGCTCAGTGCCGCGGTGGCTCGATTGAAATCCGGTACGCCAGGGACATTGTCCAGTCCGAGCTTTCTGTAAGTGGACACCGCCAGTTGTACCGGACTCTTGATCTGGTTGCCGACGGAGGCGGCGCTGTAAAAATCCTTCGACATGAAGATGGCCTCGAGCAGCACCGCCACTTCGTAGTCTGCAGCGCGGAAGATGTCGCCCAGTTCCGTCGCCAGTTCGGCGCTCAAATTCTGTCGTACAAAGAAACGATAGAGCTTGCTGGCGATGTACTCGGCGGTTACCGGTTGCTCCATGATCAGGTCGATAATTTCGACACCATCGAAATTTCCAGTGTGGCCAAGAAAGGTTTTTGAATCACTGTCGTGCAGGTCTTCGTTGATGACGAAGTCCAGATCGACGTAGTTCCAGCCGGTGAAGGCGCGAGCAGCCTCGCGGATATCGGTCTCGCTGTAATTGCCCACACCCATGGTGAACAATTCCATGATTTCCCGGGCAAAGTTCTCATTCGGCGCGCCCTTGATATTGACGCCGGCATCGAGGAAGGACAGCATCGCCGGGTCCTGCGCTATGGCCACCATGAGATCACGGAAGCTACCGGTTCCCATCGCGTGAAACAGTTCAAGTTCATTCAGTAGCTTGCGGTAATCGCGGACTTTACTCTCGTTAATCGCGTAATGCCCGTGCCAGAACAGCGCCATCTTTTCCTGCAGCGGACTGTTGGAGGCGACCATGCGGTTGGCCCACCAGTAGGCCACACGATTGGTTTCCAGCACGCTGGCGCGCAGCCAGTAGAAAAACTTGTTTACCACCGGTTGCAGGCGTCGGTTGCCATTGGCTTTAACCTTGACTCCCAGGGCTTCGCCAGTGGCTTTTGCCAACTCGGTGGTTGCCGGTCGGCTTGGTGGAAAAGGCTCCAGGCCAGGATCATGAATGCCGGAATGGTCGAACGGCAGCAAGTGGCTGTTATCGACGTCGTCGAAGTAGACCAGGCTACGCACAGCTGTGGCTGGCGTCATGGCTGCGAGTGCGGCGATCTGTGCCGGTGTACCCCCAAAACCGGCACGCTCCAGGAGATGGGCAGCGCTGTCGTAATTCCACTGGGTCGCCGCAATCGGTGCGAGATCATCTTGCCAGCTGGCGAATCCAGCTTGCTGTGCCAGGCCCGCCGCGGATGCCAGCAGCGCTATGACGCCGACAGCACCAGGGGTAGTGATCAATTTCCATTTCAGCGCTTGCAGCATGAGGGGAGTTCTCCAAGAGTCGCTTTGATCACACACTTTATTCTAAAATTAGCGGACAGACCACGTTTAAAATAGCCGCGGTCAGTAACCGGGCTCAAGCCAGTAGTTTTCGAATTCCCTGAACTTTTGCCAGCTTGCCCAGACAACCGAAGGTGCCGGCTCCCAGCATCTCCTTGCCCGCTGTAATTCAGCGAAGGCATTGCATTTCTCTGATTAAAATAGTGACGAAAGAGTTTACAGGGTCATCGGATTAGAAGTAAAAAGGAGCAGATTAAATTAGGAGATGAAAGCGATGCAATGCTTTCCTCTCGCAGTCCCTTCGTAAAATTTCTTAAAGACAGCGGCGTTGCCTTAAGCTGCTCCGAGTACTTTGAAGATACTGAGCCTGGGAAACTTAAAAATGGTGTTCAGTGTCAAGATGTCCAACGACTCACTTTCGACGAGAAGGCTTTCGATGCCTGTACGTCTTCTGAAGTATTTGAACACGTGCCGAACGACCGACAGGGATTTGCGGAAATACACCGAGTATTAAGGGAAGACGGCGTCTGCGTGTTTACGGTGCCTATCGATCTCGAGAATAATACTCTCGAGCGCACCCGGCTCAACTCTGAGGGCGATATCGAATACTTGCAAACCCCGAAATATCACATTGACCCCATACGAGAGAACCAACCGATATTGGCATTTCGAACATACGGGATGGATATCCTGGAGCGACTTATTGAGGCAGGATTTGAACGCGCCGAAGTGAGAATGCCGATGCAAGAACTGCCGTGGTCCGACCCCAGGCCTATCGTTGTAGCCTACAAATCTATCGCAAACAGGTTGTTTCCGGAAGTGGATCCCAAGGTATTTCGAAGGGTTTTGAAGTAAGCAAATGACATAATTAGGGACAGATTTACTTTCTGGAGACGAAAATAAATCTGCCCCTGTTAATTCTTAACATTATCTTACAATCACCGTCACATCAGAAGATCTGGTGAAGTTTCCATCATCTGCGTATGCGCGCAGCACGTAGGTGCCGCTCTGGCTGAAGCTGGCCGACGCCACGGTTTCTTCTCCGCTGGAGGCAAGAGCCGTTACCGCTGATTCAAACTTAACCTGGCCTGGCCCCCGGTATTTGATCCAGGTAACAGCCAATCCGGTTTTATCTGCGTCAACAAAGTTAATGACGCTTTGGGATTTGGGTGAATTGCGGCCGATGCCCCCACCCACTACCGGAAGATTGTTTGGCAGTGCTGACTGCACTCTACGGCTCGGCCCTTCACGCGGTCCAGGGAGGCCATCGTCACTGGCGAAAGTCCGGGTTACCCACGGCTGCAGATAACTGGCCTTCAACACCCACCATACGCAGTGCGGGGGCTTGATTCGAATAGGCCACACCGGTGTGCGGCCGTTGGTGCCGCGGCCACGGTTGGCACTCCAAACGCCCTCATCCACTCCCCAGATATTGCCTTTCTCAATCGACCCAACTGCGGTGCGGGTTTCACCATTGTATGTGAGGGTCCAGATCAACTCCTTGTCGATAAAGTCTGACGGAACCTCAACGCTGAACACAAACTGTTGCCTCCTGGGGTCGAAATGCGTGGGCTGCCCCCGGTCAATTGGACCGGCATTCTCCAGGATCAGGTCCTGGTCAACCGGGCCGGCGATAATGACGCCTGACGCCAACTGAAACGAGTTGCTGGCGCCCAACTCAACGTCAGGCGCTTCATCGAAGTTAAGATTCAGATAGCCGAACCACAGGGTATAGCTGCCATCGGAATTTTGCTCAAATCCTTCGTATACTGGCTGTATGCTCTGCCCAAAACGGTGGAGTATTTGCGCTGTTGCAACTCCGCTAACACTTGTTAACGGGAGGGTTAACAACAGCGTCAACAATCCGTTGTACATTGCATGCTTATTACGAATCACCATTGTAGATCGGCGCCTCTAATTTTTTTAAAATTGGGGTCAGAGTAAAAATACAGTAGTTTTCACTCTGACCCCATGTATCTACTAATCGCTGCCTGCACCCAAGCCAGCCGCCTGGCGCTCAGCGACAGCCGCTTCAAATTCCTCATCAGTTAGTCCATACCAACTGATCCAGGAGAATGCCATTTCATCTGTCGAGCGCTGTCCAAACCCGACCCAGTTGCGCGAATCGCCCGCCCAGGGATTGCTGGTTGAGTTGTTGTACCAACTGGTCACGTGCATCATGGACCCCTTCGGAATCAGCGGCTGCACGTCTTCCAGATAGTTATAGGCGATGTGCCAACCGAAATCCCAAAATGCGCAGCTCAGGGTCTGCCGGCGATTGTCCTGGTAGATCACTTCCAGACATTGCTGGGTGCCAAAGTTGTGAAGATGGGGCTGGAACGCGGTAATGCGAATGTTCTGGCTGATGAATTCATAGCCATCGGTGCGGACGTCCTCTTCCCCCCCCGGGAAGGTCCAGATCCTCATTATCTCCCATATGGGAGCGGACCAGCCGGTGCTCTGGTTCTTCCCCCAGCGGCAGCAACCACAACGCCAGCCTGGACTGGTCCGTATGCGATAATCCGTCCGGATTGCTCGCGTAATGGATATTCCAGCGCAGCCGGGTGCCTGCCTTGATTAACTGACCCGTGCCGGGCGGGTTTATATCCGCCGTCTTGCCCAGTGCGTACTCACTGAGAAATCCCCCACCACCTTCGGGAAACTCCATTTGAGTTACCGCATGGTGCACTACCTGGTATCCGTCTGCGCTGGGTTTAGTTTCGAAGGCCGTTATCCAGCGATCCTCGGTCAGGCCTGTATCGCTGAAGAACGTCATCCACCAGTTAGGACTGCCCAGGGGAACAGTAAATGGATCCGGGATTGGTATAATCAAATCTGGTGGCCGGCGCATTTCATCCTCAAGCGTCCAGGCAATATCGTCTTCATAAGTTGGGGGCGTGGGCATATTGCGCGAATCACCTTCTGGTGCTCCGCCATCCACCCAGGCGACTATCGTGGCGATCTGGTCATCATTTAAAGAACGGTCATCCTTAAATCCCTGCACCCCAACGGTTTTATCAATGAAGTAGTGCGGCATCTTGCGGTTCACCACTCGGTCTTTGATAACCTGAGCCCAAATCTTGACGGTGTCGTAATCAATCAGCGACATGGGCGCGATAGAACCTGGTCGATGGCACTCCACGCATTTGTCGTAGATGATGGGGGCGACGTGATCGGCGAAAGTAGGGGTGGTGCCGCTGGCCTGCTGGCCGAATACTGGCGAGGTCATTGCCACCATGATAAATGCGGTTCCGATTGCGCCTAAAACCTGACGCCACGGCTGATTTGAAACGGACTGTCTGCTGGGAATAAACACTTGGCAACCTCCTTATCTCTTCGATGTGGTGAGCCTCAAGCAGCTAGTCGTGTCTCGAGAGTTAATTTCTTATTGAATTACCGTTCGTTGCAAAAGAGGGTAATGAT
>CAVOFA010000052.1:0-18819 GCA_963694865.1 Gammaproteobacteria bacterium
GATTGTACCCCGTCAGCCCTAGTATATATAGATAGGGGGTGGGGTGGCCTCCTGCGTACCCACCAGAAGGCCCTTCAGAGTCTTTCAGAAGCCCGTCAAGACACGCTAAAGCTTGATAGTCGTCAGACTACCCCTTAAATCGGAGGTTCAGAAAATCTCTAGAGTTTTAGAGGTTTCCGGAGACTTTAGAGTCACAGTAGACCAAACAGTAGACCAGAATAATCCTTTGACAATGAACTAAGTTTCGGTAAATCATTGATATATATAGACTGAGTAAGAAGTTAGTTCCTGAGTAAGGATGTGACCCTCTCTGGGCGTGCCATACTTAAACGCTAACTTCTTGAAAGGTCTATGAAAACTCATAGTCTTTGGAGAAAGTGGTGTAGGAGTCTAATCAACTTTCAATCTTTCGCATCCATTGATTTAGAACATTCAATTGATAACCATCTCCGTAGGTTTCCCCAATACTTTTGTATGACCATCCTCCTAATTGATCCATCACATCAGCTGGTGCTTGTATCGCTCTTAAACGATCTCTAAAGGCATGTCTAAGCCCATGAATCACTACATGTGTTTTACAAACATTTTTAATCCACTTGTTTAAAGCAGCACTCGCAGAATTTCTATTACAAAAAGTGTCACTGGTATAACGTGGAAAACAGTAATAAGTATTATTGGCTCTAATTTGTCTAGCCGCCCACAACGATGTACCAACTAATGGTATTTTCCTTACGCTATTTGCCGTTTTTAAACTTCTATGTGGATGAGGTCTTAAATTTATATAAGGAATTTCTGAGTCAAGAATCAAATCATCTTCTACTAAACCAACACCTTCTGATAGCCGCATCCCAGAGTCTATCAACAACGCTACTAACCAACGTAAGTCATCATCTATTTGATAACATTCATTCACTAGCTTTTGAATGTTGTTAGAACTGACTGGATGTCTGGTCTTTGTTTCACCCGAATCAGGCATGTAAATACCAATAAACGGATTCTTAATCGCTAATCCATTCTCACTAATACAGAGATTTATTACCGATTTAATTGTGCTAAAAATTCTCTTGATCGAAGAAGAGGATAAGCGTTTTTCTTTTAACCAGTCCCTGAACTTTGCAGCATCTGCGGTAGTGTATAAATCTAATGCTCGGATGCCGATAAAATCTATCAAATAGCCAACATTTCGATTAGTTAAAGAATAGAAGTATTTATCTCTACCCTCTCCTTTCAACCTTAGATATTCATTTAAAGCCATGCGAATATCAGGAAGATCAGACTGCGCGTTATGTCCACTATCCGTTAGTAAATGAGCAGCAGGGATTTTGACTTTTTTTATACGAGAGCTTAACCAGTACTCTTCCAATCTAGCCGTGAGCATTAGAGATGCCTTCTCAGCAATAGATGGGGATTTGGTTCTGAGAGACTGAACTATACGAGGTTTAGAATAATAAGCACGAAGATCAGATGGGACTCTGCGAGAGTAGTAAAAGACCCTACCTTTCTTATAAGTAAAAGTTAGACTCTCTACATTGGTCAACTGTTTGTACACCACTTTCTCCAAAGACTATGAGTTTTCATAGACCTTTCAAGAAGTTAGCGTTTAAGTATGGCACGCCCAGAGAGATTCGAACTCCCGACCAACTGGTTCGAAGCCAGTTACTCTATCCAGCTGAGCTATGGGCGCATGGAAAGATGATTATATATGCTTGAACTTAAGCGGTCACTGCAAGACTGCACGAGAGATTGATTCTCCTTTTGGCTTAGCCAAAAGCCTCTCCCCTGCGGGGCGGCTTGCAGCCGTCCTGCGCGCTTCGCGCTTGTCGAACTTCCGACCAACTGGTTCGAAGCCAGTGCTTAAAACTCTCGTCTGCCCCGCTTGCGGGGATCCAGCTGAGCTATGAGCGCATAGAGGGGTGATTATATATGCTTAAGGTTGCACGGTCACTGCAAGACTGCATGAGTCCCCTTTTGGCTTAGCCAAAGGCTCAGCCCTGCGTTGCTGTAGCCGTCTCCAATTCGGCGGCATCGCTGGTTCTTGCTATAGCTGCCTTCACTGAATTGTCCATGTTCTGCAGGGTCGCGCTCAGTAAAATGAAGGCTACAGCCACGATTACCAGAATCAAGCTGGCACCGAATATAGCGTCTGCTGCCCCAATCCGGTCGGCAGCCATTGCCATGGGGAAAACGCCGATTGGAGTCAGACCGAAGGAAAGCAACATGAAACTGCTCATGCGACCTCTTACCTTGTCGTGTACCAGCAGCTGTATGGTTGCGTTGTTAACGGTCTGGCTGGCGCTGGCACACATATTGGCCAGCAATAGCGGGATGAACGCCAGATAGAAATTCGTCACTCGAGTGGTAATGGCTAGAAAGATACCGAAGGCGATGGTGCAGCCCACCATTAACCGCAGGCGCTGTACTCTGTCACCCCTGCGCACAATCCAGATCGCACCGAGAACCCCACCGGTTCCTCCCACCGCCATCAAGGTACCGACACCACTTTCGCCTACTTGCCAGGCTTGCTCGGCGAGAACGATGAGGATGCTTTGAAACGGCATCGCCAGGAACATCGGCACCAGCCCAAAGGCGAGACAAATGAATATCGGTCGATTGCTGCGAATATAAGTAAAGCCTTCACCAATATCTGCTAGCAGAGCTTTCTTGGGCTCATCTTTACCCGCAGAGTGACTACGCTTGACGCCAAACATACATAACACGGCACAAAAATAAAAAGTCACCGAGAGCACATAGGCTCCTGTCACCGAACAGCTGGCTATGACCAGGCCCATTACAGCGGGACCTGCAACCCGGCTTAGGTTCATGACGGCGGCGCCAAAAGCCATGGCACTCTGCAGCATGTTTGGCCCTACTACTGTTGCCGTAATGGCCATCCGCGCTGGCATAATGAAAGGGAAGGCGCAGCCGGCGAGGAAGGCGGTGCAGAGCATATGCCAGAACTGCAATTGATCCGTTAAGAGTAAAGCCAGGATGACAATGTCATTTAAAGTAATAAGGCATTGTCCAATAATCACCAACTGCCGTCGCTCTACCCGGTCGGTTATCGCTCCGCCTATTAAGGATGCGAAAATCATGGGGATAGCTACTACCAGGTTGACGTAGGCCAGCGATGTGGCCTGGCCGGTGAGATCCCAGGCCAGAATTGTGCGGGTCAGCATTTGCCCCTGCATGGCGAAGAAAAACGCGACATTACCGAAGAATAACCAGCGAAATTGGACTATTGAGAATACCGAGAATGTACTTTTTCTTGCGGGGAGCGACTCTGTTTGCGAAGAAGAGATAAAACAGCCTCCTTTTTGAGTGCGCAAAGTATAGCCTATGCCACAGAAAATTGTCCGGCTCCAGCAGAGTCCGGAAGATTGCTGCTATAGGCCTGCATCAAAGCTTGGGACAAGCGCCAGACGGAGTAGTTTTCAGTTTGATTACGCTGATTGAGAATGCATGACCCGGGCAATGGTGCCAGGCATTGGAAGGATGTTGCTGCGAATGCTAAAGCGGAATAAATAACCGGGCAAACAAAAAACGCAGTAGAGTAGCTCTACTGCGCTGTGTTTTTGCCACTTACTCTACGTCTATCGGTTGTTCTGAAAGAACACCGAATTGATGAAGTTGTAGTCGGTCGCCGCTGCAAACAGGTGACAATCACGGCAGAAAGCAGCCAGACCGGAGTCACCAGTTCCTCGTGCGCCATCAGGTCTTACGTATTCCCAGTCGCCGGTTTCAGGTGATCGTCCCGCCGCCAATTTGATCATGATGGTCAAGTCGGGATTTCTTCGTGCATCGAGCGCAGCCTGATTATTGAAGCTTTCCTTCAACAGAATAGACCCGGCTGGATAAGGATAGCTCGCGGTTCCACGGTTCACTCCCTCGCCGGTAGAATTTACGTAAATTTGTCGAAAGCCTCTGGCACCGTCATGAACTCCGCCGAGAAACCCGGTTGGATCGCCGGTGGTTGCCTGGGGAGTTACCTTGTACCAGGATGTATAGTTATTCCAGGTACTGTCGGCCGGCCCCAGCGCGGGTGAAGTTGACATACAGGCGGATAAAATAGCCAACAGTGCGGCTGTAATTATAAATTTTATTTTCATGGTTGTTCCTCTTGGCTCTTTTAGTTGCAAACGAATAAATTAATTACTAACAAATGATCTGAGATAATTCACTACATTCCAACGCTCATCCTCATCGAGAATTGCCTTCCAGGCAGGCATCGTGACCCTCCCCTCAGAAATTTTCCAATACAAGCCACCATCGGACTGCTGCTGAAATTCATGCGTGGTCAGGTTCGCAGGTTTCGGAGACAAGGACTTGCTGGCAGGCCCATCTCCCGCACCCTCAGCCCCGTGACAAACCGCACAGCGTTGGGCGAATACTCTTTTGCCGCGATTCACCGAACGACGACTGGCATTAATTGGATTCTCGACGGCTGACGCCGCTGCATCGGCGGTCCAAGAGGCCACAATCTCTTTCGCCTCATCCGCGATTTCGTGGGCCATGCTGCCCGGCGTCAGGTAGGAACACAGCACCAGGGTTAGCAATAACGGCATGAGAACTGCCTTGTCTTGTCGAAACCACTGCATGATTACTCTCTCGATTTGGATCTTTCACAATTGTTACTGTTATTAGAGATCGTCTTAATTCGATTTCTATTTCAGAACCGCATAAGAATTGTTATCTTTTTCCCTTTTTACGTCGTTTTGGCATCGGCAGCCGCCCTGTTTACTACGCTCTGATCACGGGCTTGGCCAGGCGAAACTCTTCCCCCAGCGCCATAGAAATGATTAGTAAATTTGAATTAATACTAGAAAATACAATATATTAGAGAAACTTCTCTGCATCTTAGAGATTTTCCCCGCCGCCCGCGAATGCCTCAATAACAGCCTTGTCAGCCCGGCCCTGAAGTAATAACTGACCGACTACGGAGATCGAGCGTAATACCTGCATTGCTGTTGCTGATTTCCGGATCTCCCGCACTGATCCCTAATCTGGAGCTTGCAAATAATACTGTATTTATATACAGTATTTCCTTCCACGAGCTGATGTAGCAAACTCACCAGATTGCAACAACCGTGGGCCCGGGCTTTAAGGATTTATCCAGACGAGCACCCACTATGGAGAAAGCCTAGGATGACAAATCGCTGCTGGTGGCCAGGCACCGATCCTCTGTATATCAAATATCACGACGAGGAATGGGGCGTGCCCGTACATGACGAGCGCCTTCTGTTCGAATTCCTTTGCCTCGAAGGCCAGCAAGCCGGCTTAAGCTGGATTACGGTTTTAAAGAAGCGCGATCACTATCGCAAATGCTTTAAGAATTTTGAGATTGAAAAAGTCGCCAGGCTCACAGACAAAACTATCGAGAAGCTATTACTGGACAAAGGCCTGATACGTAATCGGCTAAAACTCTACTCCATTCGCAGCAATGCACAGATTTTCATAAAGGTGCAGAAAGAGTTCGGTAGCTTTGACAGCTATATCTGGTCGTTCGTAGGGGGCAAGCCCCTCGATGGTAAACGCCAACAAGCAAAAGATGTTCCGGCAACTACGCTAGAGAGTGATGCCATGTGCAAGGATTTAAAGAAACGTGGCTTCAAATTTATAGGCAGCACAATTTGCTATGCTTTTATGCAGGCAGCGGGCCTGGTCAATGACCACACCACTAAATGTTATCGCTACAAGGAGCTGAAAAACTAATTGCAGACAGCCACAACTGCTAGAATATTAACTTTGCTGCCGGCACACCGCTTCGATATTTTTAACATCAACCACTTTTACCACCAACCATTTTTACCATCAACCAAGAGCGGAAAAGAGGGAACGACAATGATTGGATACGTAACACTCGGCACCAACAACCTGGAAAAAGCTGCCGTATTTTATGATGCGCTGTTAGCAGAATTAGGTGCTGGTCGATTTATGGAAATGGAAAATATGATTGCCTGGTCAGCCGGTCCCGGTACCCCAGGTGTGGGCCTTATCAAGCCAAATAATGGCGATCCAGCAACGGTGTGGGCAACGGCGTGATGGTTGCTCTGGCGGCAGCTAGCCCGGAGCAGGTAGATGCGGTTTACGCCAAAGCCATCGAGCTTGGCGCCAAGGACGAAGGCGCTGCCGGTCCTCGTGGCGACACCTTCTATGCCGGCTATTTCCGCGATCCAGACGGCAACAAGCTGAATGTATTCTGTATGACGCAAGCAGAGAGTTAAAAAGCGTTATGGGATAGTAATGACTATTATCCAGACACAAAAAACCCGACCACTTTGCGGTGGTCGGGTTTTTCCTACAAATTGCTTGTGTGTTTGTAGCCTACTTTCCCTGTACTACTTCATTTCGCAATATACCTATACCGGATAACTCCACTTCAAAGACATCACCTGGCACCATGGCACGAGTGCTGCCCATCGTTCCCGACCAGATCATATCGCCAGCTTCCAGCGTGAAGTAGCTGGAAATGTAGCTGACCATTGCTTCCATGCCGAAGATAAGATCAGAGCTATTTTCAGCCTGTACAACCTCACCATTGTGGCGACCGGTTATTTGTATGTTGTTATAGTCTGCACCTTGTACGAGTACCGGACCAACAGCGTTGAAACCGCGCGACCCTTTCGCTCGCACCCACTGAATATCACCACCCTGCCAGGATCTCTCGCTGACATCATTGCCAGCGGTAACACCAAAAATGTACTCACCTGAAGTCTTGATTTTGAATTAGATAGCCCACTCGACCTGAATGGGAAAGCCGATGCTACGCTGCTTGCCAGATCGGGTCAACTGCGTTGGGTGGCTGTATCGAAGCGGTGTTTTAGTGGTCTATTGGGGGGCGTCTTGGTGCCGCAACTGGGCAAAGGCGATGGAATTCAGCTCGGTCGCTCGACCACCAAAGACGATTTTATGTAGGCTATCAATAATGCTTTCCTGAAAATCATCGGCATGCAGATAGCCGGCAACATTACCGTCTGTCGGGGGTCCAGTGCCAACTCTTTCAAATCCTGGCGATGATCTTCGGTAACGATGATAACCGGAGTGAAATTTCGTAGCGGGCTGCGCTTCTCTTCGCTGCGCATGCGAAACAATAATTGATCTCTGGGTTTTTTGTAACTGTTCCAGCCGGTAATAACGCAGGAGAGTTTGTTGGTAATAAATCCAAAACCCCGATCATACTGATGCAAGGCCTCGAGAGCATTGCTTTCGTTATAGGTATTGATGGTGGTGTACAGCCCGGTCTTACCGATAAGCTTTGCACACTCATCCACCAGGGAATTATCCAGATCATAAAGAAGAACAACCGGTTTTAAACTCATAGTTTTTCTTTCTAGCTGGTTTCACTTATTAATTTTTCTTAGTCCGACCTGAAAACCACGTTAGAGGAAATATCATCACGACTTGTTCGAGTCTCGTTCGCTGGCACCGATGTGTCTTCGTAGCCAAAGCTGATACCGAACAGAATTTTGCTATTGTCCTGAATATCAAATGCATCACGAACCATATCCGGATAGTCTCGCATTGTGCCCATCGGGCAACTGTGTAAGCCGAATGCTACCATAGTTAGCATCAACGTTTGTGCGAACATACCCACGTCCAGTGCCACGGTGGTGCCAAATTCGGGATCCATACCCAAAAACGCGATATAAGGCGCGTCGAAGAACTCAAAGTTTCGCAATATGGCACGCATGCGACCGGCTTTATCACCTTTCTCGATTCCCATTTTTGAGTACAGGGCAATGGCACATTCCACCTGTCGATTTCTGTAATCCCCCTCAAACTTTCCGCGGTACGGGTAGTCCGGATTGGGCGCTACGGCGTTGGCAGTGTTTTCCACCATCTGTGCTTTGAGCCGATCTTTTAATTCGCCCGATGCGATATAGACCTTCCACGGTTGAACATTGCAATTGGAGGGCGACAGCTGCGCGATCTCAAAAATTCGATTCAGCACTTCCTGTGGCACTTGCTTGTCCAGGTAACCACGCACCGAACGTCGAGCCCTCACCGCATCGATCAAGCTCATATCGGGGTCTATCACTATCGCATCAGCCGCTTCTGTTTTCGTGTTATTCATACTGCATCCGTTAGTTAAACGCTCCGGTAGCCTGACTGACCCTAACCGAAGGGATCTGTTTAATGGCGCTGTGCGCACTGTTACCCTTGCCTTGGACGCCCATCGCAAATTCAGTCAATGTAGAGTAGCGCTGGTTTCTCAAGAGAGAATACGTCCACCGTCTACGTCTATTGTAGTTCCCGTTACAAAGCCATTTTGCATGACAAACAGTATACCCGCTGCCACTTCAGCTGGACTGCCAGCTCTCTTTATCAAGTGCGCCGATGTCATGGCCTGCAGCTTTGTGTGTTTCTCGTCTCCCATCCAGTCAAACATCGCGGTGTCGACCGTGCCGGGTGAAACCACGTTGACCCGGATTGGTGCCATTTCCATTGCCAGGCAACGCACCATGTTCTCCACCGACGCGCCGACGCAGCTCAAGGCCGATTGAGCAGGCCTGATCTTGCGCGCTGGCGAACCGCTCAGCAGGGTAATACTGCCATCTTCTGCCAGATAAGGCGCACCAGTTCTAACGACTTTTCCATACCCCCAGAGCTTGTCATAGGCGGCCTTGAACTGTTCTTCTGTCTGCTCAAGAAAGGGCTTAAGCGTCCTCTCTCCGCCCACCGCCGCAGACACCAGGTGATCGATGCTGCCAGCTTCCTCGAAGATTGCTTGCAGGCTGCCGACGTCGTGAGTGTCAGCTCGTCGAACTTCGAAACTGCCATTACTCATTTGCCTGGCTTTGTCGCAATGCGCCTCGGAGCGACCTGCGGCCCAGACCCGGGCTCCCGCTGCACTCGCTGCTTGCGCAGCAGCCAGACCAATTCCTGCGGTGCCACCAATGATGACTATATTTTTCCCGGCCAAACTGTTTACTGTCATTTGCGTCCCCATTATTCAGTGGTTCCCAAGTACTTTAGATTAAAAGATTCTACCGGGGTTCAGAATCCATTGTGTGTTTGACCATTTTCATTAAAGCAATCTCCGCCTCACTCTTACTGTAGGGCAAAAATTGTTTCTTCATCAAACCGATGCCGTGCTCCGCTGACACCGCCCCCTGCAATTCCTGAATCAGACCGTAGATGATTTCATCCATCTGCAGGTGGTGCTTCGAGGTATCAGGACCCACGTTAATAATGATGTGCACATTGCCATCACCGATATGGCCAAACAATCCAAATATGGCATCTGGCCAGATACTACGCAGCCTGGTTTCAACTTCTTCGCCAAAATAGCCCATGTCGTCTACATTGAGACTGACATCATAGGTGTGCATGGGGCCGACGCTTTGAAATATTTCTGCCGCCGCGTCGCGCACCGTCCACAACTTCTTGATCTTGTTATCCGTATCCGCCAACACTACTTCATCAAGCAAATTTTTCTCATCGGCTGCGTTTAACACATTCACAAACAGCTCAGTATCCTTCTCAGTGTCGCTTCCCATACTTTCCACCAGCACATAAAAAGCATGATGATCTGGTAGCGGCACGGTAGCGTGGGCAACGTGTTTATCGATAAGCTTGTAGGTATTCTGCCAGATGACTTCGAAGGCGCTCAGGTTGGATCCGAGACTGGCTTGCATATGCACCAGCAGGTTGGCTACTTTATCAAAGCCACTCAGCCCGCACATTGCGATCACCTGGCTGTTAGGCTTCGGTGAAAGTTTAAGCACGGCACGGGTAATCAGCCCCAAGGTTCCTTCACTGCCAATAAAAAGCTGCTTCAAATCGTAACCGGTATTGTTTTTGCGAAGCTTGTGCAGACCGTCGATGATGGTGCCATCTGCGAGTACCGCTTCGATGCCGATGACCAGCTCTCGAGCCATGCCATAGCGAATAACCCGATTACCACCGGCATTGGTCGAAAGGTTTCCACCAATAGTACAGCTGCCGCGGGCACCGAGGTCGAGCGGGAATAGCAAGCCATTCGCATCTGCCTGCTCCTGAATCGTTTGCAGTTCCACCCCGGCTTCCACCGTCATGGTGCTGGAAAGTCGGTCCACCTCCAGAATGTTCTTCATGCGCTCAAAACTCAGGGCTATCTCACCTGCCAGTGGCGCCGCCGCAGACACCAGGCCGGTCATGCCACCCTGCGGCGCAATCGCTTGCCCGGCGGCGTGGCAGAGCTGTAGAATTTCCGATACTTGCTGGGTAGTGCCGGGCCGCAATAACAGTGCTGGAGAAATAGCGCGGGCCCCCATTAGGTCCTGATAATTCCTGGCTTCAATATCAGCGCCTTCGCGGTAGCCACCCGGGCCCACAATAGCCTTTAGTTGTCTCAACAATGCTGCTTGTGTAATCGGCTCACCTGCACCCATAACTATGAACCCATTCAATTCAAAAAAACCACCGGATTCTAGCATATCAGGCCCCGCAAACGAGATGCGGGTGGTCAAAAATGATAGAATAGCTGCACTGGGACAATTCCTGACATTTTGCCTCTATGGCCTGTTCGTCCCTGTTTTCAGGAGTCGCTAATGAAGAAGGTGCTTGCTCTTTTTATCGGTTTTACCGCCCTCAGCGCGTGTAGCACCTGGGTCGGACTCACTATCGAGGGAGAAGGCGTGCGTCTGGCTACCGCAAATGCAATCTCAAATTGTTCCCGCCTCGGCCGTACCCGCTCACATACCCTGGGCCGCGTAGTCGGCGTTGAACGCGGTGCCGATCGCTTGCAGGAAGAACTGCTGACGCTGGCCAGAAATGACGCCGGCGCCATGGGTGGCAATGTAATCGTGCCGGAGTCCCTCATCGACGATGGTGAACAGGTATTCGGCATCTATTCCTGTCCCTAGAGCTTCCCAGGACAAACAAGTTTGAACCAATGCCTTTACCCTAACGACCTTCTATTCGCAGCAACCCTCAAGGGATTGTCTGGTACTCGAGAACATAAGAGACAATCAGTATGAGTCATACCATAGTTTCGCCCACGGATGCTTCTGCAGGTCGCATACGCCATTATCGGCTGTGGCCATTGCTTCTGTTTTTCTGCTTCCACGCAGGGGGTGCTGCTGCAGCCGATCGAGCCATAGAAATCATTGACAGTATGGAGGCGCTTTATCAAGGTGCGTCAAGTAGCGCGACCATGACCATGATAGTGGAAACACCGCAGTACCTCCGCACCATGGAGATGCAAGCCAGTTCGATGGGAACGAAAAATTCATTCATTCGAATTGTATCGCCCCGCAAAGACAGAGGGATCACCACCTTAAAACTGGATATGGAAATGTGGAATTACTTTCCCAAGATTAACAAGGTAATCAAGGTGCCGCCCTCGATGATGATGGGTTCGTGGATGGGCAGCGATTTCACCAACGATGACCTGGTCAAACAAACCACACTGACTGATGAATACACTCTTACTCTCGAAGAGACTGACGAGTTGTATACGGTGATACTAATTCCTAAAGAAGAGACCGTGACCGTATGGGGTAAAATTGACTATATAGTCAACAAGGAATACATGGTCCCGGTTGCCCAGAACTTCTATGATGACGATGGTGAACTGGTTCGCAAGCTCGAATTTAAGGAACTAAAAGAATTTTCAGGCAGAATGATACCTTCGAGGCTCGAAATGGTCCCACTGAACAAAGAAGACAGTAAGACCATAATTATCTACGACGAGCTTCGCTTCGATCCGCCAGAAGTTGATGAATCCATCTTCACTCTGCGAAATCTTCGGAGTCGCTTTTAGCAAGCCGACGCTATAACCGACTGCTGCGTATCGTAAAAATATTGAATACGAATTCAGGGATTCCCCAGTGTTATTGTTAAAACTTGCCTTTCGCAACATCTTCCGGCAACGACGTCGATCGCTATTGACTGCGCTGAGTATGACCGGCGGGTATATCTTGTGCGTCTTCAGTTTTTCTCTCAGTGAGGGCAGTTACAACAACGCCATTTCTTTCTTTACACTCGACCACACCGGCCATGTCCAGATTCACCAGGAAGACTATCATCTAAGACCGAAGATCCACAAAACCATAGATGAACCACAGCAGCTGAGCGAAATACTTGACGCCAGCGCTGCAATCGAGAGTTATACCTTCCGAATTTTCGCCCCGGCTCTCGCCTACTCCGAGCATGACAATGCCCCAGTACAGGTGATTGGTGTTGACCTGGAGCGAGAGCAGAACACCAGTACGCTGGCGGCGAAAGTATCACTCGGCAATTATATCGACGACAAGCTGGATGCAGAGGATTATTACTCTGCAATGATCGGGGCCGGAATCGCCAGCAATTTGGATATCAGCATTGGAGATGAACTCATACTGATTTCTCAGGGGGCAGACGGCTCCGTTGCCAATGACATCTTTATCGTCAATGCCATTATCGGCGACAAGGATTCTGGCGATAAATCGACGGTTTTTCTGCCCTTGATAGCGGCACAGGAATTTCTCAGCATGTACGGCCGCGTACACGAAGTATCTATCTTGCTAAAGAATGACGGCCAGGCGCGGACAGTGGCCGCCGCACTTCAGAGTCAGTTAGCTGAGTTAACCGTGTTGCCCTGGCAAATTATCGAGTCAACCTTTTACCAATCCATGCAAACAGACAAACAGGGCAACGTTTTCTTTATGGGAGTCATCGTTTTTATTGTTTTCGTAGGGGTACTCAATACCGTTCTCATGTCCGTGCTCGAACGTACTCGGGAGTTCGGCGTACTCAAGGCCATTGGCAGCAGGCCCGTGAAAATAGCCCTGATGATTACTCTCGAGACCGGCATTCTGGCTGCTCTCAGCGTTTTTACAGGGCTCTTGCTGTCGTTACCACTAATCGGATGGTTTACCTCCACCGGCATTGAACTCGCCGAACCCATGGACATAGGCGGCATAGTAATGAGCCATATCACAGGCGAAATGTCCCTGTATGTTTTTGGACTGCCGCTGCTGTTGATCGTATTCTTTGCTGTCGTTATCAGTATTCCAACTGGCATTCGAGCCGCAAGAATTTCCCCCACCGAAGCCATGCGGAGCAACTAGTGCAAACGATTAAACTCGCGTTTCGGAATTTGTTCCGCAATACCCGCCGCACCGTGCTAACTGTCATGTTAATCGCCTTTAGCCTGACTGCCTTAATACTCGTCGATGGCGCCATGCGCGGCATGCTTACGCTGATGGTGGAAAATGTCACCGGCACTATCACTGGCGAGGCACAAATTCATCTCGTTGGCTACCGGGAAAATCTGGATGTCGATTTGTACATGGATGACTCTGATGAGATAGAGCAAATACTTCGACAGGATTCATCCCTGCAATCCTACAGCCCGCGAGTAATTAGTGGCGGTATGATTTCATCCAGTTACAACGTTTCCGCTGGCTTGCTCTATGGTATCGATGCAGAGCTAGAACGGGGCACCAGCAAGGTAAGCGATGCGGTAGTGCGAGGAGAATATCTCAGCGGTCTGGACAGTGAACTCCTCATTGGCCGGTCCATGGCTGACTTACTGGAAGTCGATTTAGGTGATCGCATTGTAATTACACTGTCCGAGGCAGGCAGTGGGGACCTCGCTCAGGCACTATTCAGAATTACCGGCGTGCTGAATTTTGGCATGCGGGAACTCGACGACAATTTTGTATTTGTAAATATTGACGCCGCACGCGCTGTACTTGGCATGTCTGAGCAACAAACCCATGAATTCGCGATTAAATTTAACAATCCTCTGGATGCTGAAAATCCGGACACTGCAATCTTTCAACAATTCAATAAAGAAGAAATTGAGGCGATGGGCTGGCTGGATCTGAACAAGGAAATCAGCCTCGTCATTGAATTGATGGCCTACTCTTCATTAATAGTTGGCTCGATTCTTTTCCTGCTAGCATCCCTGGGTGTTATTAACTCCATGTTTATGTCCATTTACGAACGCATCTATGAATTCGGCGTAATCAAGGCCATCGGCACTCGCCCGGCTGCGATCAGTCGATTGATACTCTGTGAAGCCCTGCTACTGGCTATCATTAGCTGTTTGCTCGGCAGTTTGCTGGGTTTTGCACTGGGCAGTTGGACCTCGACCCACGGCATTGCCATAGGCGAGATTGAATTTTCCGGCATCGCCTTCAACAACAATATTCTTACTGAATTTCACGTTGCACAATTCACGCAATTCCCGTTTTACGTGGTATTGCTAACTATTGTCGCGGCGATCTACCCGGCGCGGTTTGCCGCTAAAATTGTGCCCTCGGAAGCGCTGCAGAGAAGTCTTTAGGAGCTAGTATGACAGCAGTAATTGCAACCAAAGAAGTTTGCCGCTATTTCGGTGATGACGAAGAAACCATGGTCAAGGCCGTCGATAAGGTTTCGATAGAAATAGAACGAGGAGAATTTACTGCAATTGTTGGCCCCTCGGGATCAGGTAAAACCACCTTACTGCATTTGTTGGGAGGGCTCGATAACCCGACTTCCGGTTCCGTCGAGTTGTCCGGCACCAATATCGCGGAGATGTCCGGCGCGGTACTCTCCGATTTTCGCAGAGATCATATCGGCTATATCTTCCAGTCCTACAATTTGATCCCGGTTTTTTCTGCGGAGGAAAACATTGAGTACATCATGTTGCTGCAGGGTGTTGAGGCCGCAGAAAGAAAACGCCGGGTAGCTGACATGCTGCAACAGGTGGGTCTCGAAGGCCTGGGAAATCGTCGTCCCAACAAACTGTCCGGAGGTCAGCAGCAACGGGTAGCAATCGCGCGGGCCATGGTATCGCATCCGGAAATCATTCTCGCCGATGAACCCACCGCCAATCTGGACTCTAAGACCGGCATCGCCCTGCTTGATCTTATGAAAGAACTGAACGAAAAACACAATATGACTTTTGTATTCTCTACTCACGATGAGAAAATCATGAACAGAGCCAGTCGACTCATTCATATACACGATGGTGAAATAGAACTGGACGAAAGAAAATAATCAATGCGCTCCCTGCTGATAGCCCTTGCTTTTATTTATTTCAGCCTTGTAAGTTTCGATGCGGTTAGCCAGGTTAATTTCTCGGGCTACCTGAAAAACTATACTGTAGTACAGGATGAAATAGACGACGGGCCAATTCAACTCGATCGCAGCTATAGGATGCAAAACAGCGGCCGTTTCATGCTCGATGTATTTAACGGCAATCAGGTCTGGCAAATACACTATGAGACGGGTCTCGATTCGACTTCTGACCTGCAGCGCACAGGCGAGTCATTGCTGGCCCCCGAACGTCAGAGTTATCGCCTGACTGACATAGATTCAACCATTGGCTCCAGCGACAGAAAAAACGTCGTGCCACAAAATCTTGATCGCTTCAATGTGCAGTTTCAGTTGGAGGGCGGCGACCTGACTATCGGCAGACAGGCAATAACCTTCGGCTCTGCCAGGATTATTAATCCCACCGATGTATTTCTTCCCTTCGATGTGAGAACTCTAAACACGGAATACCGCACCGGTATCGATGCTGTCCGCTTCCAAAAGCCTATCGGCCAACTTGGGGAACTGGATATGGGTGTCATCCTTGGGCCCGATGGCAAGTCAGAGAATTCAGCCGCCTATCTGCAACTGTTAACGAACGCATCCGGTAGCGATTATCAATTTACAGCCATGCGCTTTGCCGATCAAAATCTGCTCGGCGCCGGTGTGCAATCGGCTCTGGGACAATTTGGTTTTTGGTTGGAGGTAGCTCAGGTTAGCGGTGATGACGATTACACCAGGGCGTCTATAGGGCTGGACTATGCTTTTAGTGAACGCGTCTTTGGCATGATTGAATACCATCTAAATGGAGCCGGCTCCAGCGACCCGAATGACTATCTGGCGCAATTGGATGATCTGGCCTACACCGCAGGTGGGGTTTTTTTACTGGGTGAGAACTACCTGATCCCCAGTATAAGTTGGCAGCTAAGCACATTACTCAGCCTGTCGACGACTGCGCTGGCAAATTTGGATGACAACTCAGTTTTTCTAAGCGTGAATGCTGACTACAGCCTTTCCGATAATCTTTATATGGGATTGGGTTACTACCACTTCGCGGGTGATGACTTTAATTTTTCCGACGAAGATCCTGTTGCCGCACAGCTTCAACTTGGCTCCGAATACGGAGCTAACCCGAATTCCATTTTTATTAGCTTTCGATACTACTTTTAGCCTGCGCTGAGATGTAGTCGGATTGGACTCCCCGCTACCGGTCGCTAGAACTTCAGCGGACGCTCAAAAATTTTCCTGTCGAATTCGTCTTCCCAATTGGCAACCGCCATGGACACCGACAGATCACCACCTATATTAACGCTGGTGCGTAACATATCCAACGGCCTGTCGAAGGGCAGGATAAACCCCACCACTACAGCTATCTGTCCGGGTGAAAGACCTATAGTCTCCATCACCGCAGCCATAAGGAATAATGATGCACCAGGCACCGCAGCAGTGCCTATTGATACCAGGGTAGTGGACCCCGCAATCAGGGCATAGTCCGCGAAACTAAGATTTACCCCGAAGGCCTGCGCTGCAAAAACTGAAACGATACCGACGTAGAGTGCAGTACCATCCATATTGATAGTGGCACCCAGGGGCAATACTGTTGAAGCCACTACCGGACTAATGCCCAGATTTTCCTCTGCCACCGACATCGTCACCGGCAGGGTCGCCGAACTGGAGGAAGTGGAGAAGGCAACCAGCATGGCGTCACGTGCTCCTCGAAAAAACATCACCGGAGACAACTTCAACATGACTCTCATGATCAAAACACCGTGAACAACGACCATATGGATCATGCAGCTCAGGAGCACGGCAAGTGCCAGAGTGATTACGTCCAACAAGGCGGCTACTCCTTGAGTACCGGACACCCAGGCAATCAAGGCGAAAACTCCGAAGGGAGCCACTTCCATTACCCAGTGGGTAATTCGCAACATCATGTCGCTACTGGATTCCATCAAGTCGGCAACTGGCTTGCCCTTGTCGCCGATTGTTAGCAGGCTTACGCCCACCAGCAAGGCAAAGAAAATAATCGCCAGGATATTGCCTTCGGCCAGCGCCGCTATGGGATTTGACGGCACGATATTCATCAGGCGCTCGCCCAAAGGTATAGCTTCCTGAATCTGTCCCGGTACCGCGTTGGATAAATCTACGCCCACTCCAGGCTGTAGCACCGCTGCTACCAACAGACCTATAGAAATCGCAGCCAGGGTAGTGAACATGTATATCGCCAGCGTTTTAACCCCCAGGGAACCCAGTTTGCTGGGATCACCCATGGAGACAACACCCGAGACCAGGGTCACGAACACTAATGGCACTACTACCATTCGAATCAGGCGAATAAATAGGTCGCCGACCCAGGCGATACTTGCAGAACCCGGCCCCCATATCGTACCGACGATTACGCCGAGCACCAACGCAGCCAATATACGTTTCCAAAGAGCTATCTCAAACCAGGTCCCAAGCATTGTTATCCACCTATTATTGCAGCTACTCTTGCAGATACTAGCGTAGCAGCCAACGTACTTCATATCGCAAGAAATTAGCTGTCTCAGATTAATCAACACCACCCAGAAATGGACAATAAAGACCAACAACTACAATTTATGCTTGCTAGGAGACTATAGAAATTCATACCATAGTTCCAGCATTTAGCGACTTATTAAACGGTGTCAGACCATGGCAAAATGGATACAGGGAACGGTGAGAGACAATATTCACTGGACCGAAAATCTATTCTCGTTACGAATAGACGCCGATGTTGACAACTTCACAGCCGGCCAATTCACCAGCCTGGCACTGGATGTCGACGGCAAACGCATCGCCCGCCCCTACTCCTATCTCAGCTCACCCGGTCAACAACCAATCGAGTTCTTTTTTTATACCGCTGTCGATGGCCTGCTTTCAAATGCCATGGTGAAATTGAAAACCGGAGATGCTATTTGGGTTAAGCCACAAGCCAATGGGTTTTTTACTCTGGATGAGGTGCCTGCTGCCGATGACTTATGGATGCTGGGAACGGGAACCGGCGTCGCTCCATTCTTCTCTATACTCCACACCGAAACCGCATGGCAACATTTTAAACGTATAGTCCTGGTGCATGCAGTTCGAACCGAAGCCGATCTTCGCTATCAGAACTTGGTGCAGGGGCTTGCTGAACAATATTCTGATCGCTTTCTATTTCAGGCCTTTGTCAGCAGAGAAGCATGCCCTGGCACCATCCGCGGCCGCGTCCCAGCGACCCTCGAAGACGGCTCTCTGGAAAATGCCCTTGGCGTGCAGCTAAATTTAGAAAAGTCCCAGATCATGCTCTGTGGTAATCCTGACATGGTTAAAGACTGTACGGAAATCTTGAAGACTCGCGGCTTCACCAAGAACCGCCGCCGCACACCGGGTCAGATTACTGTCGAAAATTATTGGTAGAAGTTAAAACTCATATTCAAGCAGGAATCTGAAAGTCTGGTCAGGGCTGCCGCTGTCCGCGCCGAAGATTACCCCCGCCTCCCAGTTCAAATTCTTACGGGTGCCGATGTTTATATTACCCATGAACACCGGCCCGACTCCGGTTGCATCCTGACCTGCATAGATTTCCAGCGCCGGTTCGAAGGCCCTGGAGTGTACGTCGTCAAACCATCTTGGACAAAGTTAGCTCTGATCTAAGAGGCACATTAGCCCATCCGGGTTAATAACTTAGTCTGTTTATCGTAGTGCATTTCCCGGCGCATAGCCAAGGTGGCGATTTTAATCTTGTCGCGTTGTTCCAGTATTTTGTGTCCACGCCCATAATATACATCCGCAGGTGTCAGGTTATCCAGTGACTCATGATAGCGCTCATGG
>CAVOFA010000053.1:0-18694 GCA_963694865.1 Gammaproteobacteria bacterium
AGGCCGCGACTTAATTCATCGAAGACACAGTAGTGATGCCGCGCGTGCCCTGGCGTGTCGAGAAAGAGCAGTTTTCTGCCGTTAAAATCCAGCTCGCTGTCATCCTCCACCAATTGTACGCGATCTGAGTCTACGGCAATGGGTTTGCCAAACAGCTTGTTAAATGCTTCTTCGCCATAGACTGCGAGCGATCCCGCTGCCAATTTCGTCGGCTCAATCATGTGGCGAGCGCCGCGGGGGTGAATTATCAAGGTGGCATTACGGCACTGCTGCATGAGACCGCCAGCACCTCCAGCGTGATCGAGATGCACGTGGGTTGGCATTACATAGGCAACCGCATCGGGCGAGATGCCCTTGCGCTTCAGAACTTCCAGCAATATCGGCAGGGAGTTACTGGTGCCGGTGTCGATGAACGCTGCCATGCCCTGGTGCTCAAGCAGATAACAGGCTGCCATGCCGCGGCGCTGCAGCATGGTATCGATACAGGTAATGCCGTTGCCCATATCTTGATAAAAAACGTCCTGGTAAATGCCCTGCTCTGACACGCTGGTTTCCATTGCTTAATCTACTCTGCGAACTGGTAAAACGCTCGCGCCGCCTTATATAAGTTGTAGATATCTACCTTGGAACTCACGGCGTAAGGCGTGTGAATTGAAAGTAACGGCACGCCGAAATCAATCACTTCAATATTCTGGCTGGAGAACTCACCGCCAATAGTCCCACCGCCGGCACTGCCCACTTTGTATGTCGCGGTCTGCCAGGGGATCTCGGCACTGTCGAGGAGTTGACGGCTCCAGGCGATAAATTCCGAATTCGCCGTATTACCTTGCCCGTACAGTTTCAGGTTGACACCATAGCCAAGTTTTGGCGCATTGCCTGGTTCCCACACCCCTGGATTCATTGGATTGATTCCAGGATTAACATCGATAGAGATGAATTTGGTTTGCCTGAGGGCACGACGAAACAGCGGCTCTCGATATTCTTCACCCAGCTCTGCGTACAACAGGCGCGACAGCAAATCTGCAAAATAATCAGAGTGTGCGCCCGTATTGTTACGATTACCCACCTCTTCGTTATCCACCAGGTAGGCCATTGTAGTTTTCTGCGGTCGCGACACCTCGACGATGGCACGCATCGCAGCGTAAGACGCTAGCCGGTCGTCCTGACCGTACGCGGCAATAAGACCGCGATCGAAACCCATGTCCCGTGGCGGTCCTGCCGGTACCAGAGCTAATTCCGCCGAAACCAAATCGGCTCGGCTAATGCCGTATTCCTCAGCCAGGTATGTGAGCACTTGATCGACCACATCGCCTCCTGCTATGGAGTCAGGTATGTGCCCAACAATGGGGTCCAGATCTTCAGGCCCAATAAAGTCCGCCAATGTTTGTGAGTTTCTGCCACGGTCAACGTGGGGAGACAATTCCGGAATCATGAAGACAGGCTCATCGGCATTTAAACCTATCGATATTGAAATACTGCTACCGTCCTTTTTATCGATACGTCCAACCAGTGCCAGGGGTAGATTGGTCCATTGATGGTATTTAATGCCGCCATGATAATTGGTCTGAAACAGCGCAAATTCACTGTCTTCATACAGGGGCCTCCCCTTCAACTCCAGGCGTGGAGAATCGATGTGAGCGCCTATTACGTGAAAGCCATCGCGCAAAGAATCTTCACCAATCACCAGCAGACTGATGGTTCTATCTCGATTGACTTCGTAGATTCGGGTGCCAGGAGTTAAATCTGTGGCACTGCTCAGGACTTCGAAACCATTCTCTTCGGCGAAGGCTATCGCCTCGGTAACAAAACTCAATTCGGTACGGGCTCGATGAATAAACGCCTTGTATTCTTCAGCAAAATCAAAGATTGCGCTACGCTCAGACTGAGACAATCCTACCCAGGACGAGTCGCACCGTAAGCTGTCGACACAGTCAGCGGACGGCTGCGCGTTACCCTCGAATGACGCGCTTAACAACGCCAGCAGAGTCAGGCGGGAAAAAATAAAACAGATTTTTTTCATGGCTTTTACCTCAGGAATCGAGTCAGGAATGAACTGTGGCATAGACTGCCATTTGCTACTTATGGAGACGGAAACTGTTGCAGACAGCGGTCTAGAGTCTGTCTATCGATGTTGCCGCCGGACAAGATGAGGCCGACAGTTTCGCCACTAAAGTCCAGCTTATTGGCGAGCACAGCCGCCAGTGCTGCCGCACCACCTGGTTCTACCACGAGTTTAAGATAACGAAAAGCAAAGCTGACTGCATAGGCGATTTCTGCTTCGCTAACCAGCAGATAGTCTTCCACGGTTTGGCTATTTATAGCCCAGGTAATCTCTCCAGGTGCTGGGGCCATTAGCGCATCGCACAGGGTTGTACTGTTGACGTCGATACTGACCCGCTCTCCTGCCAGTTTCGAGCGCAAGTGATCATCAATATTTTCGGGCTCAACACCATAAACCCGAGTCTGCGGATTCAGCGCTGTAACCGCCGTCGACACCCCCGCTAACAAACCGCCACCACCACATGGGCTCAATATTTGGTCCGGCACCCGATCACTGTCTGCTAACTGCTGCATCAGTTCCAGACCCACGGTACCCTGGCCCGCGATTACGTCTTCGTCATCATAAGCTGGAACCAGTATGGCGCCGGTGCTTGCCGCTATTTCTGCGACAATTTCTTCCCGGGATTCCTTGTGTCGGTCATAAAACCGTATCTGCGCTCCGAGTTTTTCGGTGCCTTCTATTTTGATCGCTGGCGCGTCCGTAGGCATCACTATAGTCGCAGCCGTAGCCATTAGTCTTGCAGCATAGGCAACGCCCTGCGCGTGGTTGCCGGAGGAGTAGGCAACAACTCCGAAGGTTTTCTCGGCCGCGCTCAACTGGGAGATGCGGTTGTAGGCGCCACGAAATTTAAAAGCGCCTATGTGCTGAAGACATTCTGGCTTGAGAAATACTTCGGCCCCCGATCTGTCATTAAGAACAAACGATTGCAAAAGCGGCGTCTTTATTGACACGCCTTCAAGACGGCCAGCCGCCGCGGCGATATCCTCAATAGCTACTGTCATTGCATTATTACCGTGTAGTTGCACTGGTGTAGTTGCATCAGTGTAGCTGCTACCATGGAGTGGCGCACTGGTTATTGCCCGGTGCTCTTCACCCAATTTCAACACCTCGATCGCGGCGACTTCGATGCCTCGAGCAGAGGCTCTTTATTGTTTCGCGAGTTTTCGATTCTTGAGAATTCTTCTTTTACGCGCAACCTGTTTCTGGGAGAGGTTTTCCTCATCCTTAACAAAGGGATTATCATCGCTTCGCAGTACGATCCTAATAGGTGTCCCCTCCAGCTTTAATCGCTTACGAAAAGTTTTTTCCAAATAACGACTATAATGCCCTGGCAATTTTTCAGTCTGCTTTCCATGAATTACAATAACCGGAGGATTGTGTCCGCCGCTGTGAGCATAGCGTAGTTTTATGCGTCTTCCGCCGACCATTGGCGGCGCGTGGTCAACCACTGCATCCTGCAATAATTGAGTAAGCTTGTTGGTGGCTAATTTTTTGTTAGCCGAATCGTATGCCCTGTGTATTGATTTATACAAATCACCAACGCCGGTTCCATGTAGCGCCGAAATAAAATGTAGTTTGGCAAAATCGACAAAAGTAAAGCGTCGCCGGATTTCTGATTTAATGTGATCCTTGTCTGCCATCTTCATGCCATCCCATTTATTCAGGGCAATTACCAGGGCGCGCCCGGTCTCAATGACATAGCCCAGCAAATGTAGATCTTGCTCGACGATACCGGTGTGAGCATCGACGATCAGCACGACCACATTGGCGTCCTGTATTGCCTGCAAGGCTTTTACCACGGAAAATTTTTCAACGGTCTCCCTGGTTTTTCCGCGTTTTCTAATGCCGGCCGTATCGATCAGGGTATAGGGAACACCACGGCGCTCAAACGGAATATAAACACTGTCGCGGGTGGTGCCAGGTTGATCGAAGACAACAACCCGGTCTTCTCCCAGCAGCCGATTTACCAGGGTTGACTTGCCGACGTTGGGCCTGCCTGCAATCGCGATCTTAATACCCTGGGCTTCAACTGCTTCAATCTCGTCGTCGGCCTGTGTTGCCATGAACTCCTGCAACACCACGGACAACATACTGCTGACGCCACGGCCCTGGGTCGCCGTAACCGGATAAACCTCTGCCATACCCAGTTGGTAAAAGTCCGCCATGGCCTGATCCGGATCCATTCCATCGACCTTGTTTACAATCAGGTAGCTATTTTTACTATTCTTACGCAGATAGTCGGCGATCTGGTTGTCGTCGGGCGTTAAGCCATCTTTTGCATCCACCAGGAACAGGCAGATATTCGCTTCTTCGATAGCTTGCAGGGACTGCGACGCCATCTCGTGATCGATACCGTCTTCATAACCGGTAATGCCACCGGTATCTATAGCAATAAATTGCTGATCGCCCAACTGACCGTCACCGTACTGACGGTCACGGGTCAACCCAGGAAGGTTTGCCACGATGGCATCTCGACTTCTGGTGAGACGATTGAATAATGTTGATTTACCGACGTTGGGGCGACCAACGATGGCGATTACTGGCCTCATGACAAAACCCTGAGTTTATTAAAAGGGAAAAGGGGACGGAGGAAACAAAAAGGGGTCAAAGAAAAAGAAAATCGCCTCCGTCCCCTTTTTGCTTTTTGTTTTGGGAAAGCGGTGCCTGAGACCCTTGAGTTTATTGCAAGCTGAGGGCAGTGAGACTGCCGTCATTACTGAATGCATAAAGCAAACCATCGTTGGCTAACAGCCTGACCCGTACACCAGCACTATCGACTTGAAAGCGACCTACCAGACGGCCATCGACCTGGGAAATGAGATGGATGTAGCCCTCATAGTCAGCCACAGCGATGTAGTTACCGATTGCGGTCGGTGCGGTTATACCCCGGAAGTGAAGCTCCTCATTTTCCCAAACTACGTCTTCAGTGTTGTCTCGCACTGCGATGACGCGACTCTCATCATCACAGTAGTATATATTGCCGAAACCCTGATCCATGCCGTGATAACTTGAGGCCTCTAGTCCCCACACAATACGCCCGGAATTGATTTCGAAGGCCATCAGATTACCCTGATAACTGGCGGCAAGAATTCGATTGCCGTCCAGTAACAAGTCGCCATCCACGTCTATCACCCGATCAAAGTCGTATTGACCCTCAGGGATGGCCACGCGTTCCTCCCAGGCCAGCACACCATCAGTGGCATCCACCGAAATCAGCGTGCCGTTGCTGAATCCTGCGATAACTGAGCCTGTGGGCGTAATGACAGGTTGACTGGTACCACGCAGGGTCAAGGCTGGCAGGGTGGTTTCGTAGGTCCAGCGCAGGCTGCCATCACTGGCTTCCAGCGCCACCAGTTTGCCGTCTACCGTTTGCGCGACCGCTATGTCGCCGTTGGTTTGTGGAGCCGATAGCACTTCACTGGAAACGGCACCTGTCCACAATATTTCGCCATTGCCCTGGTCCAGGGCAATGATTTCGGCAGCTTCGGTGCCGAGCATGACCAGACCATCTCCAGCACCGACACCCCCGGTAATCGTGGATCGAAGTCGTTGTCGCCACAGCACGTTGCCGGTGGATAATTCGATTGCGACCACAACTCCATTTTCGCTGGCCCCGTAGATTACACCACCATTAATTACCGGAGTAATGTCTGTGTAGTTGTCCCCCTGACCATTACCAACCCGGACTCGCCACTCCCTGCTCATCTCCACTTCACGCTCAAAGGCGCCTAATTCTACCGGCACATCGACCGCATCATCGTCGTCAAACCAGTTCAACGGATTCATCGAACTGCAGCTGGACAGGAACAGCAGCAGAGCAGCAGCTATACTCAGGCGCATGTGGGCTACTCGCACCCTGGCAGGATTCGAATCATCGGCAGCAGAAATTGAGTTAGTTTGATATTTCATAATGCGCTTGCGGCGAATTTAGCCTTCGTTAGTAAGGTTTTCCAGTTTCATGCGCAGACCATTGCTGCTTGAACCGGCTTGTTGCGCAGCAACATAGGCCTCTCTGGCGTCGACAATGCGCCCCATAGCGAGGTAAATATCGCCTCTAAGCTCGGCGAATCCGGGCTCGAACGTCATCGGATTAATGTTGTTCACCAGGGTCAAAGCGCGCTCGGCATCACCTCTTGCGAGAATAACCCGACCTAAACGCAGGCTCGCGGTAAGAATCAGCCCCTCTTCTGTCTGACTGAAAATACCGGATTGTTGATTGTCCAGTATCCATTGCAAAGATGACTCCGCCGACTCCAGATCGTTTACCCGCACCGATTGCTGCGCATCGAACAGGGAAGCAAACAAGGCATAGACGGAATCGCTGTGCTCTGCCCGCAAAACCTCGGCCAGTTCAAGTATCTGCGTTCCGTCCTCCGCGCTGACGGTGACTTCATCTCTTTCCGAGAGGGTAAGGATCTGCTCGTACAAATCTGACGCGGCATTTGAACTGGCCTGTGTCGAATTCTGCCAGAACAGCCAACCGCTATACCCTGCAGCCACCACCACGACCATCAGTAGCAGTTGTTTACCGTTCTCATCCCACCACTTTTTAAGGGCTTCTACTGTCTCTTCTTCTGCCGCGTTTAACGCCACGACTCACTCCTGTTTTTATAACTGCTAGTGTTATTTACTATGTTCAGATTGTGCCTGGGACGGTATTGTGCCCAGTCCAGTCTGTGAAAAAGTGCTAATTCTACCTGTTTGCGAGCTACAGGGCACGGCTGAATGTGCCCATCATTGCCTATCTTGCTGAAATACCGAGAAAATCAGCGAGTATCGCCATAGTATCGGCTATTGTCACGGTCGCCGACTCACCAGCAGCATCCAATCTTCGGATCTTCACGTGCTCCAGCGGCGTCTCGTCCTCGTCTTCCCGCTCCAGAATCACAGCCAACTGCGCGCCACTGTTGAAGGCCCGTTTCAGTTGATTGTTATATTTACCACCGCCACAGTGATAAATCACACCCAGTTGCGAATAGCAGTCGCGGATCTGCTGACTCAACAACAAACCCTGCTCCGCCAAATTCTTGCCAACCACGAGCACATAGATATCGATCGGATGGCGCGCAGAGTCTGGCACTTTATCCAGGATTTCCAGCATCAATACCAAACGTTCAACGCCGATGGCAAATCCTGCCGCCAGCGTCGGTTTGCCACCCAGTTGTGCCACCAGACCATCATAGCGCCCACCACCACACAAGGCACCCTGAGCGCCCAGCGACTCCGTCGTCCATTCGAAGACACAGTTGTTGTAATAATCCAGACCTCGTACCAGCCGGGGATTTTCCTTATAGACGATGCCTGCGGCCCTCAGCAGTTGTTGCAACTGCCCCACCTGCTGCTTACTTTCGACACTAACAAAATCAGCCAGCAACGGTGCATCAGCCAATGCCTCCTGCACCGCTGGATTCTTGCTATCCAGAACTCGCATGGGATTGCTGTACATGCGTTTGCGCGCATCCTCGTCCAGCTGCGTGGATTTCGACTCGAGAAACTTTGTCAGGGCTTGCCCGTAGCGCTGTCGGTCCTCGGCGTTGCCGATATTATTCAGCTCCAGCGTAACGAAGTCGGTCAAATCCAGCTGCCGCCACAGCGTCGCCGCCAGCTGGATGATTTCCGCGTCAATGGCTGGTCCTGCCATGCCGAACGCTTCTACGCCGAACTGATGAAACTGTCGATAACGGCCTTTCTGTGGTCGTTCGTGCCTGAACATGGGCCCCTGGTACCAGAGCCTCTGTTGTTGGTTGTACAACAAACCATGCTGATCCGCTGCCCGCACACAGCCTGCCGTGCCCTCGGGCCGCAGGCTTAAGCTGTCACCGTTTCGATCGTCGAAACTGTACATCTCTTTCTCAACAATATCCGTGACTTCGCCGATCGAGCGCTTGAACAATTGCGTTTGCTCAAGCACGGGAAACCGAATCTCCCTGTAACCATAGCTTTGAACCACGCGTTGAAAGCAGCTCTCGAGATATTGCCAGGTTGATGACTGCTCTGGGAGGATGTCATTCATGCCGCGAATAGCTTGTAGTTTTGCCATAGTACAGATTCAGTAGAGGTTTAAATGTTGCTTATGCGCCAGGCGCTTAGCCAGAGGCGATGATGTCTTTTGCGCTGGCCTGTTTTTCTGCAATCCGCGATCTAACCATGGCTTCCAGCTCATCTACCAGGCTGTCGTTGTCAATCTTGTGATCCGGCACCCCATCCACATAAACCAGGTTGTTCGGGCTGGCGCCAGTCAGGCCGATCTCGGCAACTTTGGCTTCACCGGGGCCGTTGACAATGCAGCCAATGACCGCAACATCGATTGGCATGGTGATGTCTTCGAGTCGCGACTCCAGCTCATTCACTACGCTAATCACATCAAAATTTTGCCGGGAGCAACTGGGACAGGCGACCAGATTTACGCCCCGGTTACGTATTCCCAGGCTTTTTAGAATATCGAAGCCAACCTTCACTTCTTCCACCGGATCGGCCGCCAGCGAGATTCGAATGGTATCGCCGATGCCTTCCATCAACAGCGAGCCCAGGCCAATGGCTGACTTCACGGTGCCGGAGCGCAAACCACCGGCTTCCGTTATGCCCAAATGAAAGGGCTGATCGATCTGGGATGCGAGGCTGCGGTAAGCCTGCAAGGTCATAAATATCTCCGAAGACTTGAGGCTTATCTTGAAATCCTGAAAATCCAGTTGGTCCAGTATTTCAATCTGATTCAGCGCCGACTCAACCATGGCAGCGGCATTTGGCTCCTTGTATTTACGCAGCAAAGCCTTGCCCAGGGAGCCAGCATTTACGCCGATTCGCAGGGGAATCCCCTTATCCCTGGCGCTGTCGACGACCGCCCGAACGCGTTCTTCACTGCCAATATTGCCCGGATTAATGCGCAGACAATCGACGCCGTAATCCAATACTTTCAGGGCGATGCGATAGTCGAAATGAATGTCGGCTACCAGCGGCACCTGCACCTGACTGCGAATTTGCTTGAATGCCTCGGCGGCATCCATGCTGGGTACAGACACCCGTGCAATATCAACGCCTGCCGCCACCAGTCTGGTGATTTGAGCCAGTGTCGCCTCGACATCGCAGGTTTCGGTGTTAGTCATGCTCTGTACCGAAATGGGCGCGTCGCCGCCCACGGCAACGTTACCAATCATAAGCTGACGGGTCTTGCGACGAGTAATAAGCGGATTGGGATTCATGGCTTACAAGCCTACAGTGAGGCGAGCAGAATTGTCGATGCGTATGTTTCCGCTGACGTCGATTTCAACACCATTTAGCGACAGGCTGATAAATGGCGCATCTCCAAACAGAATATTAAAGGGTGCAGTGCCGGTGATTTCGAGTACGTCGCCAGCCACTCTAATATCTCGATAAATCGGATTCGACTCGCGATCGCTAACTTCGATCCAGCTCTCACCCGTAAACGCTATCCTTAGCCTGTCCTCACCAGCGGAGCCAATTTCGATAACCCGGTTATTTGCTGCCGTGACTGCGACCGAATCTGCAGCTAAAGCAGCGGCTGTGGGAGTCGGCTCAGCGGCTACTGCCGATTGCGACGGCGCTATTGGAGCTATAATGGAGGGGGAAGTTGTAGCCACTATTGTTGGTGCTGCAACAGCGACTTCTGAAACCTGAACCAGGCTTGGTGCTGCCGTATTCGGAGCGTTACTAGTATCGCCCTCCGCGTCGTCGCGAGCGAAGTTATTGTACAGCCACAACAGGGTAAAACCAGCAACGAACACGAGCACTGAAACCACGACCCAAAAAGTATTGCGCTCCATTTTCCGGCGCGACTGCATACGCAGCAGAGGATCATTATCTACCAGTTGCTGATTAGTGAATTCTTGGTAGAGACGAATCAGTTCATTCGCATCCAGCTCCAGCAACAGGGCATAGCTCTTGATATAGCCCTTGGCGAAAACAGCACCTGGCAGTTTATCGAAATTATTGCTTTCCAGCGCTTTGACATAATGCATGGTGATATGAAGCTGATCTGCAACTTCTTTCTCACTCAAACCCCAGTGCAGGCGTGCCTGCTGCAAGACTGCGCCTACAGTTGGAGCAGGAGCTGCGATTTCACTCTCAACACTGTCGTCAATTTGTACCGCGGAGTCATCAGTTGACATTATTTCGTCGCTGGTAAATTTCGTACTCTGGAGAATCCTGGTACAGATTTGTCAATATTAAAGCAAAACTGTCCACGACTTCCTGATTCTTAAAATGCCCCTCAATCTGTATTCCTGCGAGCAAGGCGCGCGGCGAGTGTGGAATGCTATAAACCTGGACTATGGTCAAATATTGTTGAAACAATTGATGGGCTCGATCCGGATCCTCCTGAGCAAACTCGATCAATGCCAATTCCAGAGCGGATATGTACAAGTTGGCATTCAATCGCAGCGCGCGTCCAAAAGCATTCGCCGCATCGTCGGTACGATTCAACCGCAAGGCACTGCGCCCTTGATTTTCGAATGCAGAAGCTCTGCCTACATAGCTCGTATCCCTGGTAACACTTATTAATTCGTTATAAGCCTCGTCGTAACGTTCCAGGCCAAACAATAACACTGCATAATTATTTCTGGCGCGGGAATTGGATCGGTCAAAATCCAAGGCTCGACGGAAGCTTGCTTCTGCCAGATCAATGTCTCCTTCGCGCTGTAAAATAAGAGCCAGAACATTGTGAGCGTCAGTACTGCGACCATCAATTTCCAGGGTATTATTAACATGCCGCCTCGATGCCACCAAATCGTTGGTGTCATAGTAGGCGATTGCCAGTTGAATGTAGTCCTGAAGCGCCTGATCATCTGAGATTTCGACCGCAAAACCACCGGTCGTAGTAGTAATGCAGGACGACAGCAGAGCGGTCATGATGACAGCCAGGGAAACAGCAACAAGCTTGTGAATTTGCACGCTAATACCGCTCTCTGCAGTTAATTGCATCTATTATCTAACTACTCTGTCGGCCGCTACAGCCAGATTATCAGCATGGTCGAATATTTTTGCATCTCGCTTTCGATCATCGGTAATTCGCTTGTGCCGACTACTGCGCCGGGTCAGATCGTCAACCTCACCCACCAACTGGCCGCAGGCGGCGCCAATATCTTCACCCCGTGTAGTTCTGACGGTTACAGTGTAGCCAGCCGCCTGCAATATCTGTCTGAAATTAGTGACAGAAGAACCACTGGGCCGTTCGTAATCGCTTAAGGAAAAAGGGTTAAACGGGATGAGATTTATCTTGCATGGAAACTCACTCAACAGTGTCGCCAGTTCCCGTGCATGGGCACGATGATCGTTAACACCCTTGATCATCGTATATTCGATAACCGGCACCCTTTTATCAGACAGGCTATCCATATAAGCCTGCACCGAACGCAGCAGCTCACTGATGGGATATTTTTTGTTAATTGGCATGATTCGACTACGCAAATCATCGTTAGGCGCATGCAGGGAAATAGCCAGGGAAGCATCGGTAAAATCTTTCAAACGATCAATCGCGGGAACCACACCGGAAGTACTAATTGTTACCTTGCGCTTGGAAAGTCCATAGGCGCAATCTTCCATCATAATATTGACCGCTTCCATAACATTTACGAAATTTAGCAGCGGCTCCCCCATCCCCATCATCACAACGTTACTGACTACACGTTCCATCGAGCCATCGAACTCGCCCAATTTACGCTTCGCCCACCAGAGTTGGCCAACTATTTCGGCGACGGACAGATTACTATTAAAACCTTGCTTGCCGGTGGCGCAAAAACTGCAATCCAGAGAACAACCTGCCTGCGATGAAATACAAAGAGTACCCCTGCCGGCTTCGGGAATAAAAACCATTTCCACACAACTACCGCTGGCAACTTCAATGATCCATTTGCGGCAACCATCTGCAGATTTGTAATCCTGCAGAACCTTCGGAACGCCAATTACGGTAGTTTGCTTAAGTTTCTCGCGCAGGGTTTTACTGATATCAGTCATGACATCAAGGTCGAGCATGCCGCGCTGATGAATCCATTTCATGACCTGTTCGGCCCTGAATGGCTTTTCTCCGGCATCGACAAACAAAGCCTTCAAATTTGCCAGGCTAAGTCCAGCTAAATTGGGTTTGTTCGTCACCGTCATACTCAAAGCCTGGCAGAACGCTCTCAGGTCTTCCCTGAAAACAAATAGTAGCCTCAGGAACAAATCTCGTCAGTGTTGAAAAAATAGCCAATTTCTCTTGCAGCGGACGCAGCGGAATCAGATCCATGCACCGCATTGGCGTCGATAGAGTTAGCAAACTCCGCTCGAATTGTATCAGCTGCAGCTTCGCTAGGGTTGGTTGCACCCATCAGCTCGCGATTGAGGGCGACAGCGCCCTCACCTTCCAGCACCTGAACCACAACGGGACCAGAGGTCATAAATTCTATCAGATCCGCATAAAATGGTCGTTCTTTGTGCTCGGCATAAAAACCGCCGGCTAACTCATCATCCAATTGCAGCATTTTTGCCGCTACGATTTTTAATCCAGCTTTTTCAAATCGGCTGTAAATCTTTCCAATAACATTTTTAGCAACTGCGTCTGGCTTGATTATAGAAAGGGTACGCTCACTCGCCATCATAACTCCAAATAATTCTGTATTTGCAAAAGACCGCGCATTATACGCGCTAAATCAGTGGTTTTGTACGCTTTTAGGCAGGAAAAAGCCTTAAAAAAATGCAGCCTAATCAGCCACTTCCTCGATCCAGGCCGCCTGAATGGCTTCGAGTATTTTCTCGCCACTGCGCTGCGGGTCATCATCGAATTCGTCCAGTTCACAGATCCACTGGTGTAGCTCAACGAAATTAACGTACTGGGGGTCCGTTTCGGGAAATTTGTCAGCCAATTCCATGGCAATGTCATACACATCGGTCCACTTCATTCTAACCCCCACCCTAGTGCTCTTCAGACACCATATTGATCGTATATTTAGGTATTTCAATGGTCAGGTCTGCACTGCCCACTTTTGCCTGGCAGCTAAGACGGGATTCCGGTTCCAGGCCCCAGGCCTTATCCAGATAGTCCTCCTCCTGTTCCTCGGCTTCTTCGAGTGAGTCGAAACCCTCCCGCACGATGACATGACAGGTTGTACAGGCGCAGGATTTTTCACAGGCATGCTCAATTGCGATGTTGTTGCGCAAGGCTGCATCGAGAATACTCTCATCAGTATTGGCTTCAATTTCAGCACCCTGTGGGCAAATTCCCGCATTGGGAAGGATAGTTAACTTTGGCATTATCAGGCCCTGGTCGGATTACTGGTAGAGAGTAATATCAAATTAGTTCTCTATAGAATTATCTGCTGCATCGATCAAGTGACCGCGAAGTGCATTTCCAATGTGCAAATCCATGCGCCTGGCGGCAAAATCGCCACTGACATGATTAAGCTCCTCGCATAAAGCGTGAATCTGGTTACTGCTGCCATCGCTTAACGCCGACTGCAAGCGGGCAACTGCTGCATCGATTCGAGTTGCCTCCTCCTTGTTTAACAAATCTCCATCGGCCTTGCTGGCACTGGCAAGCGCATCAATAAGTTGGGTGGCCTCCAGCTGCGCTTCTTTAATTGATCTCGATTCCATGTCCGCTGTGGCATTATCGCGGGAAGACTCCAGCATCTGCTCGATAGCCTCAGCGTTGAGTCCGTAACTGGGCTTAATCTGTATCTCGGCCTTGCTGTTGGTGCTCAATTCTTCTGCCGCCACCGTCAGCAGACCATCCGCGTCGACCTGGAATGTAACCCGGATTTTAGCAGCACCCGCCACCATCGGCGGTATCGCCCGAAGTTCAAACCGTGCCAGTGATCGGCAGTCGCTGACCAACTCCCGCTCCCCCTGCACCACGTGCAATGACATCCCTGTCTGCCCATCCTTAAAGGTCGTGAATTCCTGAGCTTTTGCTACCGGGATGGTGGTGTTTCGAGGAATTATCTTTTCCACCAATTCCCCCATGGTCTCAATACCCAAAGACAAAGGGTTGACGTCGAGCAACAGGAAATTGTCAGCCGACTTGTTGCCAATAAGAACATCTGCCTGAATGCCAGCACCTATCGCCACCACTTTGTCGGGATCAATATCAGCAAGGGGGGCCTTGGCAAAAAAACTGCTAACAGCATTTCTGATCACCGGCATACGAGTGGCGCCACCGACCAGAACAATACTGTCTATTTCAGCTACAGTTAAATGTGCATCTCGAAGCACGCGGCGGCAGGTATTGATGGTTCGATCAACCAGGCTTTGAGTCAACTCAGCAAACAGCCTGGCGTCAATGGTGCCAGACCAGGCACCGTAGCTAAGCTCTACGGATGGATCAACACTTAGCTGGTGTTTGACTTCATTAGCAAGATAGCGCAGTTGAATGCGCTCGCTACTGTTCAATGTCTCGGCGCAGGCCGCTGCCTCTGCTATCCAGTCTGACAGGACGCGATCGAAATCATCCCCCCCCAGGCTCGTGTCCCCGCCCGTGGCAAGCACTTCGAATACACCTTTACGCAGACTCAGTAATGACACGTCGAAGGTGCCACCACCCAAATCAAAAACAATGACGTTGCCCTGATCCTTGCTGTCGAGACCATAGGCAACAGCCGCTGCAGTCGGCTCGTTCAACAAGCGCAATACCCTTAGTCCTGCCAGGCTCGCCGCAGCCTTGGTTTGCTGCCTCTGCGCATCGTTAAAATAGGCCGGCACGGTAATGACGACACCTTCCAACTCCCCCGCCAGGCAGACTTCGGCGCGGTCGCGCAATACCCGGAGAATATCAGCCGAAACCGCAACTGGATCTTTTACACCAGCTGCCGTCACCATTGCCGGTGCGCCATCATCGCGGCTGTCATCGAAGTGGTAGGGGCTATGTGAGTCCTGCGCAACAATTTCTGAGTGGCTCTTGCCGAGCAGACGCTTCACGGAGAGAATGGTATTTTCAGGGTCATCGACAGCAGCTGCTTTGGCCGCAGCTCCAACCACCGCATCCTGATTTTTCCGGTAGTGTACCGCGGAGGGCAACAGGTGCAGACCGTCCGCATCCGGCAGACTTTCGACACTGCCGCCACCGCTTGCCGCCACCAATGAATTGGTTGTGCCCAGGTCGATACCTACCGCCCGATGATGTATCGGTGCGGCGGGTTTCCCCCCGGGTTCTGAAATTTGTAATAAAGCCATGTGTAGTCGTCGGCCGCTTCAATACGCCAGTCGCCGCTCTTCCCCACTATCGATTTCTGCCAGCAGCTTGTGTAGAAACTGCATCTCGTGAAAAGTCTGCTTGGCGCTGGCGAATTCACCCTGTTGTAATGCTTCGGCGAAACCCCGTTCGCGACTAGTCAGTTTAGTCACTACGTCTGCCTTAAAATTTTCCAGCACCGGTAGCGCCGAATCGTCCATCGGTAATTCGTCCAGGGCCTCATGCAATTGTATCTGTTCCATCAACAAGTCAGCACTCAGATCACTTTGACTGACCTGCTCCACATCCACCTTGTTCAAGCTCAATAGGTAAGCGGCCCGCTTCAAAGCAGACTTTAAGGTGTCATAGGCCTCGTTTAAGTAGCTGCTAAGCTGAACTGCCCGCATTTTTCCCTGTTCAGGTGCATTGGCAAATCGATCCGGGTGCACTTCCAGCTGTAGCTGATGATAATTTTCAGCAAGCAACGCAAGATCCAACTCGAATGACTCGGATAATTTGAACAATTGAAAATGGTTTTGCTTAGTCTGCTGCACGTCTGAGGCTATTATTCTGGCGGGAAAAGACGGTACTCATTATTTCTTCAAGCAGTCTGTCCACGAGTTCCGGAACACAGTTACACCGCGAAACTGGCCTGTGACTCGCACCGTTGAGGACAAACATCAGGCTATCCTAAATACTAAAACTTTCGCCGCAACCACATTCACCCTTGGCGTTCGGATTCTTGAACTCGAAGCCTTCATTGACACCCTGTTTTACAAAATCCATCTCCGTGCCATCGATATAAACCAGGCTTTTGGGGGCAACGATAATCTTGACTCCTCGATCTTCAAACACCTGATCACCGACTTCGAGACCGTCGACAAATTCCAGTACATAGGCCATGCCAGAGCAACCGGTAGTTGTTACGCCAACTCGGATTCCCAGACCACGACCTCGGCTTTGAAGTTGGGCAGCGACATGCTGTGCTGCTGTTTCTGTAATCGAAATTGCCATTTGTTTAAAACTCTTCCTCTGTCCAAAAGCGGATAGCTGAGCTTAGCCTACGATTCTCGCTTTTGCTTGATATCTTCGATGGCAGCCTTGATTGCATCTTCAGCCAGCACCGAGCAGTGTATCTTGACCGGTGGCAGCGCTAATTCTTCAACGATGTCCGTATTCTTGATCTGTGTGGCTTCTTCCAGCGAGCGCCCCTTGACCCACTCCGTGAGTAGCGAGCTCGATGCGATTGCTGAACCACAGCCGTAGGTCTTAAATTTTGCATCTTCGATTACGCCGTCATCGTTGACCCTGATTTGCAAACGCATCACGTCACCGCAGGCAGGCGCACCTACCATACCGGTTCCTACGTTCTTGTCCGTGTCATCGAGCTTTCCTACATTGCGTGGATTTTCATAGTGATCCAAGACTTTATCTGAATATGCCATTGTTCTCTCTCTCTCGCCTAATGGGCAGTCCACTTAACTTGATCCAGGTCGACACCGTCTTTGTACATATCCCACAACGGTGATAATTCACGTAATTTCGCCACGGCTTCGCGGATTTTTCCCACCGCGTAGTCAATCTCTTCTGCGGTGGTGAAGCGGCCAATCGAAATCCGCAATGAACTGTGTGCAAGTTCGTCACTAAGGCCTAAAGCTCTTAATACATACGAGGGCTCCAGGCTTGCCGATGTACACGCAGAACCAGATGAAAGCGCCAAATCTCTCAACGCCATCATCAATGATTCACCTTCTACAAAATTGAAGCTTATATTGAGATTGCCTGACACGCGATGATCGATATCGCCGTTGACATACACTTCCTCAATATCCTGCAGACCCTGCAACAGCCGCTCACGCAGCGCCAGAATACGGTCATTTTCTGCATGCATTTCTGCAGCCGCTATTCGATAGGCCTCACCCATGCCTACAATCTGATGGGTAGCCAGGGTGCCCGACCGCATACCACGTTCGTGACCACCGCCGTGTATCTGGGCTTCGATTCGGACTCTCGGTTTACGCCTGACGTACAAGGCACCAATGCCCTTCGGTCCATAAATCTTGTGTGCAGTAAGTGACATTAGATCGACTTGTAGAGAGTGCAGATCGATGTCCTGCTTGCCGGTACTCTGAGCAGCGTCAACATGGAAGATTATACCTTTCTCTCGGGTAAGCTTGCCGATAGCTTCGATGTCGTTAATCACGCCAATTTCATTGTTAACGTGCATCAGGGATACCAGAATCGTATCCGGCCGAATCGCCGCAGCAACAGCCTCCGGCGAGGTCAGCCCAGAGGGGTCAGGATCGAGATAACTGACTTCATAGCCTTCCCGCTCCAACTGCCGACAACTGTCCAGCACCGCCTTGTGCTCTATCTTTGAGGTAATGATGTGCTTGCCTTTCTTGCTGTAAAAGTGCGCCGCACCCTTGATAGCAAGATTGTCAGCCTCGGTTGCCCCGGAGGTCCACACGATTTCGCGAGGATCACAGTGAATCAGATCGGCGACTTGCCGACGGGCGATCTCCACCGCTTCTTCGGCTTTCCAGCCGAACATATGGGAACGTGAAGCCGGATTACCAAAATTGGCTTCCAGCGTCAGGCATTCTGACATTTTCTCTGCCACCCGTGGATCGACCGGGGTGGTTGCTGAATAATCCAGATAGATTGGTAATTGCATTATTCACTCCGCGGTACCGTTATCGGCCTGGCTACAGACTCGACACCGAAACGTGCATGCTATTCATATTCTCGCCGACCATGAGCTGCTTTCGATCCTGGTTCTTGGCTATTAGTTTTATTTCTCGTCTGGCAACCAGGTCGGCAAGACTGATGCCTTCCAGAAAGCCATGAATTTGAGCGCTGAGGTCTTCCCACAAGTGGTGAGTCAAACAGGTTTCGCCGTCCTGGCAGTCCCCCGCCCCATGGCATTTGGTTGTATCCACCGACTCGTTAACAGCATCAATAATTTCGGCAATAAAAATTGTGCCAGCTTCTCGTTGCAGTTCATAGCCGCCACCAGGACCCCGCACACTATCAACCAGCGAGCCCTTTCTAAGCTTGGCAAACAGTTGTTCAAGGTAAGACAGCGAAATCGCTTGCCGCCGGGAAATCGCAGCCAGGCTCACAGGACCTTTCTGCTTGTGTAGAGCCAGGTCCAGCATCGCTGTGACCGCGTATCTGCCCTTGGTAGTTAAACGCATGGGGATGCCCTTTGCTTGTGCAGTTGACAGCAGGGATTATCGAATACCTAAGTAATTTAGTCAAGTATATCAAGTGACCGCCAAGCAGCGGCCGAAAGGCCGAACATGCCTGAGGCTAGGTTCTTTCGTAGAGTATGGTGGGGGGTGCCTTGCCAAAATCGCTATCCGTTTCATAACCATAGGACTTTACGATCAAGGCGATGATGGCCAGATGATGGATGCTGTGAGTCACCAGACCCATTAATTCGCGACCCACAGTGCTGGGCATAGTAA
>CAVOFA010000054.1:0-18688 GCA_963694865.1 Gammaproteobacteria bacterium
TAAACAGACTAAGTTATTCACCCGGATGGGCTAATGTGCCTCTTAGATCAGAGCTAACTTTGTCCAAGATGGTTTGACGACGTACACCTAACAATTTTGTACTGTGAATTCTAGCTATCCTGCTACAAAGGTGGATCCAGCAAAATCTGCTCCTATTGCCATTGCACACCAACAAGGTGATGGATTGACGATGGAAATCTGGCCCCCAAAGGCCAGACAGTCCGGAAAGCCTTGGCGCCAGTCATGACGACGTCGGGGGGACTCGGGCGCCGTGATGTGGTATACCCCCTGTACTATAGAAAAAAGTTTAAGGAGAACGAACTATGAACAACAGATTTCTAAAAGTCTTTTTGGTCGCTGCAACAATTTCCGCCGTCGGCTTTGCCACTGCCGCTGACAATCTTCCCGTGGTACAGCCCGAGGAAGTCGGATTCTCGTCGAAGCAACTGGACAAAATAGAAACTTACTTTGCCAGCAGAGTCGAAAAAGGCGAGATAGCCGGAATAGTCACCCTGGTGGCCCGCCACGGAAAAATTGTGCATTTCAGCGCAGTCGGCTATCAGGATGCGGAGCAGGAAATTCCCATGGAGACGGACACGATATTTCGTGTTTATTCCATGACCAAGCCAATCGTCACCACCGCGCTGATGATGTTGTATCAGGACGGCTTGTTCCAGATGAACGACCCTTTGTCCAAGTTTATCCCCGAATTTGCCAATTTGCGGGTATTGCGAAGCCCCAATGGACCGCTGAACGAAACTGTCGCCATGGAGCGCGAACCCACGGTGCAGGATATATTGCGGCACACGGCTGGCTTCTCCCATGGTCTGGGCAATAGCGAATACGATAAGGCGTTTGTTGAACTCGGTATCTTCAGCCCGGAAACCTCGCTCACAGAAATGATGACTGCCCTGTCGAACATTCCGCTGATGAATCAACCGGGTACCCAGTTCCGTTACAGTGTCGGACCCGATGTCGCACTTAGATTGGTGGAAGTACTCTCCGGCATGTCTGCCGATGATTACCTGGAACAAAAAATGTTCGATCCACTGGGCATGGATGACACCGGCTACGTGGTAAATTCAGACAACGCCCACCGCCTGTCACCCATTCACTGGAAAAAAGACGGCCAATTTGTAGCCATCGACGCCGCCCATGGCCGGCCGCCAGGTGGAGTGCTCTCGCAACCCTGGTCAGTCAACAGTTATACCTTCGATCACGAATACAAAGGCGGCAGCCTTGGTTTGGTGTCTACAACCGAAGATTATTTCCGCTTTGCCCAGGCCATACTTAACGGTGGCGAACTGGAGGGAGCGCGCGTACTCGGCCCGAAGACTATTGAGTTCATGAGCAAAAACCATTTAACCGAGCAGCAAAGCACTACCTTCTCCCCTGCCCTTGGTTTTGGTTTAGGCTTCGCGGTTATTGAAGATTCTGCCGGCGCTGGTTACCCCTCATCAGAAGGTGCTTTCTACTGGTCCGGTGCCGCCGCAACTAACTTCTGGATCGATCCGGTTGAAGACATAGTTGTGGTGTCGATGACTCAGCATATGGGAGTCAGTGGCACTGGAGCACTGCGCGGTGAATTAAATGCTCTGGTTTATGGCGCGCTTATAGAATAATGGCACGATGAGAAACAGGAATCTGTGTTGGCTGCTTGTTTCGACGTGGTCCATGCTGGTTTTTCCAACCAGCGGGGCGCAATCGCCGTTCAGTGAACGCCTGCCCATGAACCTGCTGGACGTGGACGCTCCTTCGACGCGAGTTGTCGGAGCGCCGGGTGCCATGATTTATTCTCAGCGTAGCTGCCGTGCGACGCTGCCCACTGCTGAAATCCACTCCCGCATCGTCGACACGGCGGTGCAGGAATGGGCTTACTTTGGTTATAACATTCAGGATCTTACACAGACGCGCGAATCCGACCCGAATTACACCCCCCAGCGCCGGCGACGCACGCCAATCGATCCTGAGGAAGCCACCCGAGTGGCAGACTCTATTGCGGGTTATTGGTCTACCACACCCGACAGCGCATGGATTCTGGAGCGTCAAAACCAGTCCTGGAAGTCTCGAGGCAGCGGCTCGCGCTGGCGCAATCCCTGGTCTGCAGCCTTCATATCCTGGGTTATGTGCGAGAGCGGCCTGGGCGACCCGCGCTTATTTCGTCGGGCTATTGCCCATCACAGTTACATCGATCAGGCTATAATGGCGAGGGAAGATGAGGAGTCAATGGCTGCCTTTACTGCCCATGATCCGGGTGAATTCCCAATCCTGCCAGGTGATCTTCTCTGCCGCGGCAGTAGACCAAATTATCAATCCATCGACGCTCGACGGCAACAACTTGGCGAAGGGGCGCGTACCCACTGCGACATTGTGGTACAGCTGGACGCTAAAAATGATCGCATCATGACGATCGGAGGCAACGTCAGTGGCTGGGTTCGACTCAAGTTATTGCCTGCCGAGTTTAATGCTCATGGTTTGTTGACACCGGCACCCTATAACGGTCGCCACATCTTTGCGCATCTGAAGTTACAGGCAAGCCCCGCAAATAACCGCGCACTGGAACAGAGTCCGACAGTGCAGTCACTATTGTGTAAACCAAACCCTGTTGGCCAGCTCTCGATCACAGACAGATTATCAATCGACTGTTCTATATCCAGTAGTGCAGATTAGCCTGAAACATTCATCCGCACAAAAATAGCTGTAGACACCAAATTGTATGAATGCGTGAATGTAATCACAATGACCCGCATGGCTATTGAGGCCAGCGGGTTTGAAATTCCATTAGTTAAATAGGAGCTGAGCCGACACAGCTGCTACTTGATAATTAAATAAATCTGACCCCTTTTTTTACGCTATAAAAAGGGCCGGAAGGAATTACCCTTCCAGCCCTGGTGCTGTAACAGCACTGTGAGGAGATTAGCCCGGGTTAGTCGTTACCGGCTAAGGCCCGCTCTTCTCTCTCTTTACGTTCAGCGAGAAGATTCTCGTAGCCTTCATCGTCGAGGTGAGTTACCGCGATCCAGGCGTGTGACATTTCATCACCGGTGCGGCTACCGCCATATACCCACTGATCGGGGTTGTTGGGGTTGTCGGCGGTGTTGTCGTACCACTGCTTGATTACCAGTACGGCGCCAGCTGGCAACAGCGGTGCTACGTCCGGCTCATACAGCTGGCTGTGATGCCAGGTGGCACTCCAATTGGAGATCTGACTAACCGACTCGGTGCGACCGGTTTCTGGATAGAACACCTGCAGCGAGGCAGCGTTCATGCGCAGATGACCGTGGGGCTGAAAGCTGTCGATTCTGACCGGATGATCGAAGGAATGAAATCCCTGAGTCATGACTTTGCCATGCGCTGGCACAATCAGATTGCCATTCTCGTAGCCTTCTCTTAAGCCGTACAGGGCCAGGTCTTGCTTGTAGGGGGCCTCTGCTTCGTAACCTTCAGGTTGGAACCAGACGCCGAGTTCGACGACATTGTCTCTGCTCATCTCGCCTTCGGCTGTGGGGCCGACACCGCCGGCAAACATGTGGATGCTCCAGCGTATACGAGTACCCGCCGGCAAGGTGCGGCAGACGCCGTCGGGAATGACTTCGACCCATTTGCCCATGGCGTACTCATTGAGCTGGCCAACACGCTCGAATTCACCGTCTTCGTTGAGGGTTTCGAAAGAGGTGTTGGCGTGATGCACTACCGCCTTGGCATCGCCCCGTGGTTTCACCTGCAAGGCCTTGATGCAGCGGTCGGTGGTCATGCCAGTATCGTTGTGAGGTGAGTGCCAGAGGTCGTTACCATTGGCGGGGATATCCATTGGCACCGAGCCCACTACCAAATCCGGCTCGCCGAACTGGTTGATGAAGTTCCAGTCGTCGGTGCTGCGCAGTTCTGGTACCGGATGGCTACGGTCACCCCAGTCGCCCAGAGGAGCGCCCTGGTTTACCCATTCGACGATGGTATCAATGTCTTCCTGAGCCAGACGCCAGTCGGCCTGCAGATCCTGTATGCCGATGCCATGATCGTAGGCATAGGGAGGCATTTCCCGATTGGCTACGCGCATTTGAATCAGCGGCGCCCACGGACGCACCTGCTCGTAGTTTTCGAACTGCATCGGTGCGATGCCACCCTCGCGATGACAGACCACACAGTTGTCACTGATGATCTGGGCTACATGGTCGGCGTAAGTAATCTGTTCCTGGGCCTGAACCTGAAGTCCGAAAGCAAGTAGCAGGGCACCGGGCAGCAGGCCTGGAATTTGAATTCTGGTCATTTTTTTTCCTAAACATTCGGTGTGTTAATCGAGTTGCTGGTAATATTGGGTCTTTAACAGCGAGCCTGTAATTATTACAACAATAAATAGGCTAAATATTAGATCTAGATCAATTTATTGCCAGAAAACAGTCACAGAATGAAGCAGGGCTGATACATTTATCCGGCCGGGAGCACAAATCAGCCGCCTTTTTCGCTTTCATTTCTCTGCCTATCTTATAAATTACCACTGTGGCTCCAGGACGTAGACCTGCCCCGCGCCTCATTCCTGGGCGCTAGTCACTGCAAAACAACAGCTCTCGCCAAACTCCGGTACACGTATCAACCAGCTACAACATGCGTTGAATTTTCCAAGACTAAGTAGTTTTCAGACCGCTGGATGTCGATTATGCCAATTAGTAGCTTGCTCGTAGGCATGGCCTATGCGGCACAGTTCCAACTCTGACAGGCGGTTGCCGAGAAATTGTACCGCGTAGGGTCTGCCATCTTCTGAAAACCCACAGGGTAGGGTCAGGGCGGGAGTACCTGCCAGATCGGCGGGAATGGTAAATTGTCCCTGGAAATGTTGAACAATTGGCTTCAGTGCGTCCGCATCTCCATATTGAGCCTGCCGGTCTGCCTCGAAGACGAAGCCGCCTGCCGGGCAGACTACGGCATCGACTGCGGCCAGTTCGGCTTCAAAACGCTGGCTGAATTCTCGTCGACTGTTACTCGCGGCGGCATACTCTGCCGCTGTCATCGCTGCGCCCATTTCGAGAACGCCACGCAGATAGCCCCCGTATTCTCGGGCCCGGGACGGGTAGTTAGCGGCATGGGCTTTGAAGGCTTCATAGGCGGTAATGGGTAACCACAGATTTCGCAGCTCCATGGGATCTGCCTTGGGCATACTTATCTGGACTATTTCCGCGGCCTGTTGCTGCAGGGTGACGATGACCGTATCGATGGCAGTTACCAGACCCGGGTCAGTGCCCTCGCTAATGTAGGCTTTATCCACGCCTATGCGAAAACCACTTAAATCGCCGGCGGCGGAATGAATAACTGCAGTGATGTCAGGCACCAGTTCATCGAGTGTGGTGAGATCGCGGGTATCGGCGCCGGCGATGGCCTGAAATACTATGGCTGCGTCCAGCGTGGTGCGGGTCATGGGTCCCACGTGATCCAGGCTCTCTGCCAGCGCCAGCACACCATAGCGACTCACGCGGCCGTAGGTGGGTTTGAGGCCGACGACGCCGTTTGCCATCGACGGGTATCGAATCGAGCCGCCGGTGTCAGTGCCGAGGCTAGCGAAGCAGAGTCCTGCCGCAGTCGCCACCCCGGAGCCACTGGACGACACACCCGCCCAGAGTTTTTCTCCCCAGGGATTACGAGGAATATCGAAATCCGGGTTGTAGCCGGACAGGGCACCTTCGGTGAGATTCAATTTGCCCAGGATAACGGCACCGGCGGATTCCAGCCTGCTCACCACGCTAGCATCGTAGCTCGGCACGAAATTCTTCAGCACCTTGAGCCCACCCATGGTTCTTACACCGCGGGTAAAACACAGATCTTTTACCGCCAGGGGTATGCCGTGCAGAGGGCCTTTGTAGAAACCCGAATTAATTTCCTGCTCTGCCCGGCGTGCTGCAGCCAGTGCCCGCTCGGCGGTCACCGTAGCGTAGCTCAGCAGCTGCTTGTCTACTGCCTCTATGCGGCCGAGCATGTACTCGGTTAGCTCTAGTGGCGAAATTTCCCGGCTTTGGATTTTAGCTGCAACGTTGCTGAGGCTGGCGTAGTGAATAGAATCGTACATGAATGCGGGGTTTCCTTGTTACGGTCCACAGTTGCCAATCACTATTGGCACTCTGACGTCAATTTTTCTGTTGCGACGGCCAGGATCCGATCTTAATCCCGTCGCGAAAACCCTTGCAAGCGTAAAGTCCTGACCCAAAACATTGCAAAATGTCACGTTTTACAGGGTCCTGCTTCTCTATAATGTGCCGACATGAATTGTTGGATACATTTTTTACCACTGGACAGGTGCATTTAAATTGAGAAATTACCACGTTTTCACTGAAGAACTGCAGCAGGTACTGAAGCACAGTATCAGGATTCTCTCCGCAGCAGCCGTTTTAACCCTGATAGCTTTCCCTGCGACCGTGTTCGCCCAGGATAATGTCGGCGATGAGTCTACCGTCTCCTATCCTGCGACCTACTTCGCCCAGTATGCACCGGTTACCGCCCTGGATATGATCAATCGAATTCCGGGCATGAACGTGTCTAACAATTCGGGGAGCTCAGGAGGCCGTGGCGCCGCTCGTGGTGGTCGCGGGCTCGGCGGTGGCCGTGCTGGCACCCAGATTTTAATCAATGGCAAGCGCATGGCTGGTAAGAATAACAACACCCAGGCAATGCTCTCCCGCATCAGTGCGGATCAGGTGGCCGAAATCGAACTTATTCGCGGCACTTCCGGCGACCTGGACGTACGCGGCAGCACCCAGATTGCCAACATCATTCTCTACGAGGAGCTGGCAGCCAGCTCCTTGTCTATTGAAGTCAGTACCGACTACTACGCCGACGGCAAAACTGAGCCAGGTGGCTCCGTGAACTATAGCGGCAAGACCGGCAATCTGGATTACATGGTCAGTGCCATTGTCCAGCCACGTTATGAGCATCGAGAATCAACAGAGCACAGCATTTTGGGGGATTTTCTGCCCAATGACCTGATTCTGGAAGATCGGATTCGAGATCAGACCCAATACTCACTGTCTACCAACCTCGGTTACCAATTCGGGCCCAACAGCAGCGCGCACTTTAATGCACTGTTTTCCGAGAACGACAATCCGACTACGGTTAGCCGCAGCACTACTGACCTGAGAAACCCGGGCAGCAGCCCTTACCTGGAACGGGAATCCACCCCCGGTGAGCAGAGCAACTGGGAAATTGGCGGCGACTACGAATACAGGTTCGCCAACGGCAACCGCTTCAAGGTGCTGTTTATTAGCAATGAAAATGATGCTGCCAGCACCCGCGAGCGCTTCGATGTAGCGACAGATGGCAGTGAGTCCAAGAATCTGTTTCTGGACACTGCCAGTATTTTGCAGGAGCGTATCGCTCGTGGCTCTTACACGATGAACATGTTCTCCGGGCAGAGCGTCGAGTTCGGATTGGAGCGGGCGCAAACCATTCTCGACTCAAGCCTGCGTTTGGCAATAGCTTCGGACTCCGGTATCGCCTCCAGTGCCTTCGGTGGCCTGGTGCCGGTAGATGTGCCGGGCGCTAATTCCCGGGTTGAAGAAATTCGCTACGAGCCCTTTGCCATTCACAATTGGCGCTTCAACTCGAGGATGTCGCTGGAGACGTCGCTGGTCTACGAGACTTCCGAAATTGAGCAGACTGGTGATGTCAATAACACTCGCAATTTCGAATTTTTCAAGCCCAAGCTTGATTACCGCTTCGATATTACGCCGCAACTGCAGCTGCGTTTCCTGATTGACAAGTTTGTGCGCCAGATTAACTTTTCTGACTTCGTTGCTGCCACTGACAGTGAGGACAATGATTCCAATACTCTGGCGGGTAACGCCGAGCTGCGGCCGGACTTCTGGTGGAACTACAACCTGTTGGCCGAATATCGCCTGCCGGACGATGTCGGTGTGGTGAGTGCGAACCTGTATAAGCATCACCACGTGGATTTCCTGCAAAGAATCGACGTATCGCCTTCGGAAGACGTTTTTCGTTCAGCCAACGGCAATATTGGCAATGGTGATATGTGGGTGTTTGAGCTCAAGAGCAGCATTCGTTTGAAGATGTTCGATCTGCCGAACGTGTTGGTAACGGCCCGCGCCAGTGTGCGGGACTCAGAGGTAACAGATTCTTTCCTCGGTACTGAAAGAAGTTTCAACAACTTTCACCGTGGCGATCTCGATGTTGGTTTCCGTCACGATGTTCCTCAGTGGAGTATGAACTGGGGCGCCAATCTCAAAAACCGTATCGACGGCGACACCAGGCGATGGGATATAGACGATATAGAAAATGCTCATGTCGATCCTTTTATCACCGCCTTCCTCGAGGTTATTGCCTTGGATAACATCACTTTCCGTTTCGACCTTAGAAACGTAACCGATGTGGATATGTGCAGAGACCGAACTCGCTTCGTCGGTCATATTCGGGATAATATTCTCGAAGAGATTGAATATAACTGTGGTGGTTCGGGCCGGACGGTATCGTTTAAAGTTAGCGGAACGTTTTAGATCAAACTAGGGTCAGGGTGAAAAGAAAAAGGGACGGAGGGATTACCTCGTGCCTTTTTTATTAGTTTAATTCCCTCCGTCCCTATTTCCAAATTCTTACGCATTATCGCGCTCTCCATTTTGTTTTTGCCGGTGCAGCGACAGCAAGTAAAAAATCAATCCAGCAGCAATAATCCCCAGTCCAAACAAACCCTCGGCGGGTCGGTTCAGCAGCACAAACCACAGGGTCCAGCCCGTGAGTGCGAGATAGATGAGTGGGGGTAGAGGATAGAGGAAGGTTCGATAGGGGCGGGGCAAGTCCGGCTGTTGCCAGCGCAGGACAAAGATACCAAGGACGGTGGCGAAACTGTTCAGGGCTAAGGTAAAGCCAGCAAATACCAGGACCGATTCAAATGTCGACGAGAAAATGAACAACAATGCGATGGCCGATTGCATGAAAATTGCCGTCGCGGGTATGCCGTCTTTGTTGGTCTTGCCTAGAACCTTTAATGCCGGCAAGTCTTCACCGATGACCTGTATCACTCGCGGCCCCGCTATCGTCATGGCGCTGACCGTGGAGACCAGCAACATGGCAAAGACCAGGCCGGTGAAGCGGCCACCAAGGTCGCCGAACGCCGCCTCCGCAGCGATGAAACCCACTTCGACCTGACCGGCCATGGCATCCATCGATGCCGAGTAAAGAAAGACAAAATTCAAGCTCACGTACAAGATTGTCACCACCAGCGTTCCACCCATGAGAATCCAGGGCAGCGTGCGCTGTGCATTTTCGAGTTCGCTGCTGAGGTAGGTGGCGGCATTCCATCCGCTATAGGCGAAGCTGACGTAGATGAGAGAGACGGCAAAGGTGCCGCTGCTGAGCAGCTTGCCGTCGCCAGCAACGGGGAAGAAAGTGACCGGCTGGGGCGTGTCGATGAGGACGATCGCAGCAATACAGAACACCACGATAATACCGACTTTCAGTGTAGTAAAAATGAGTTGCAGGCCGCCGCTATTGCGTCGATTGCTGGCGTGCACAATGGTTACGGCGATCACCAGTGCAGCGGCCAGCAGTTTCTCCAGCCACGCGTTGCTGGCCCCAAGCAGTATGGAGGTCGCATACGCGCCGAAGGTCATTGCTGCGAGGGCGGCGGGACCGGCGAAGCCGATAGTGGCCGAGACCCAACCGGAGACGAATCCTGCGGCCGGGTGATAGATGCGCGTAAGGAAGTTGTATTCACCCCCGGAGCGGGGCATGGCGGCACCCAGCTCAGCATAGGTCATGGCGCCGCAAACGGCGGCGAGGCCACCAACCGCCCATAGCATCAACAGCACGAAGCCCGAGCGAATGTCCAGCAACTGAAAGCCCAGGCTGGTGAAGACGCCAGTGCCAACCATATTGGCGATGACGACGGCAGTGACCGTGGTATACCGAAATTTGTCCGCAGACATGGCGCGTGAGGTGCTCTGATTATTTGAGTAATGCAGGCGTATTATTGCTGTGAATGAGGGAGGCGTCTATGCAAAAAAGGCAGAGAAGGATGCGGGCAACTTGATTGCTTGCAGGGGCTCGTACTGGTATATAGATAGCAGGGAGTAGCACACACATTGCCGTTGATTGATCTTGGTCAACTCCAAGGCATCCAAGAGGCTTTAAACTGCTTCTACTTTTGGCACTATTCAGGGAGAAGTCGCAATGCCGACACTAAACAAAGTATTCGCTGTCATCGATCCAACTATGGACACCCAGGCGGCGTTGGTCAGTGCTACGAAAATCGCAGCTCGAAGTGAGGCGAGCACATTACACGTGTATGAAGCGGTAGATGCCACGGGCATAAATGGCGATGCTGACGGCGCGTTGGCACGGCATCGGGCTTTCGTGGAGTCGCTGGTAGAGCCGCTGCGGGCTGGAGGCGCCAATGTTAGCGTCGAGATTGAACTGACCAAAGATTGGCGCACTGCCATCGCCGCGGCGGCGGAAAGAGCAGAAGCTGATTTAATCGTCAAAACCGCAGGTGAACATAGCCGCGCAGGACGTCGGTTGCTAAAGACTTCGGACTGGACCTTGCTGCGTCATGCACATTGCCCTGTGTATTTAGTCAAGAAAGACAGTATACAGAGCGGCGCCAAAATACTGGTTGCACTTAACATCGCGCACCCGGATGAGCTGCACAGCAAACTTAATGCTCAGGTGCTTGAGTACGGGCGCGACTTTGTTAAAGCTATCCCCTATAGCAGTTTGCACGCAGTGAACGCCTATGCAAACTCAGACGAATTTATTTATCCATCCGACCTTGCAGAAACAACAGGTATCCAGAAAATCGATGCCCATACCGTCGAGGACGCTTCTGAAAAAGCAATTCCAGGAATTGCCGAACAAATAGGCGCCGATATTGTGATCATCGGAACCGCAGCGCGCAATGGACTGAAGGCCGCGGTCATTGGCAATACTGCGGAAAAAATCCTCGATGCGCTTAGCACCAATATATTGACAGTAAACCTCGCCTAAAAGAAACTGGGGGTCAGGTCCTGCCTGTTAGCGTTGTAGATACCATGCGCTGGTAACGCTAACATGCAAGACTTGACCCCAATCCTTTAGGAGTAGTTCATGAATCAATTTAAACAGTTTTTGTCCTCCGTCATTGCTGGCAGTCTATTGGCCGCTAGCATTTCCGCTTTCGCTGATGTTAGTTCGGCTGAACTGGTGGCTAATGCGCTCATTCATGGCGACCGACCTGGTGAAGACGCAGTTGATGACGCTCGCCGTATGCCGCTGGAAGTGCTGGCGTTTGCCGGAATAAGGGCAGGCATGTCGATATTTGAGCTAGAGGGAGGTGGTGGTTACTACACGGAAATTCTGAGTCGCACGGTCGGGCCGGCAGGCTCCGTGATAGTGCAAAATCCACCGTCGTTCGACTCCTTCCTGGGTGATGGCCCGGCCAATCGCATAGCGAACAATCGGCTGCCCAATGTGCGCAACACCCGAACTAATTTTGATGAGCTGGATGCACCGGACAACTCCATCGATATGGTGACCTGGATACTCGGCCCTCACGAGCTTGGATTTGAGCCCGCGGAAAATGTTACCCTGGGAGATCCTGCAGATTCATTCGCGGAAATCGTGCGGGTTTTGAAGCCTGGCGGATATCTATTGGCGGTAGATCATATCGCCCCGGCGAATTCCGGCATCGAAAGTGGCGGAACCCTGCACCGGATACGTGAAGGTGTCGTAACCGATCTAGCCGTAGCGGCAGGCTTGAAAGTGGTGCGAAGCTCTAACCTCCTCAAGCAAGAAAATGATCCACTCGATGCAGGGGTATTTGATCCTTCTATTCAGGGCAAGACCAGCAAATTTATTGTGCTGTATCGTAATTAGAGTGCTGACACCACAGTATCGAAATTAGAAATTGAGAGAACATGAAGTTAGCCAAGCGTCTCGATAATCTCGGTACCGAGACAGCTTTTGCTGTGGCCGCAGCGGCCACGGCCTGGGCTGCCCAGGGCAACAAAATTTACCCCTTCCATCTTGGTGATATCAACATCGCCACACCGGGCAATATTGTCGAGGCGACGGAGAAAGCGATCGCCGATGGCTACACCGGCTATTGTCCTGGCGCAGGAATCCCCGAGTTAAGAGCGGCGATCGCTGCTGATGTCGGTTCGAAGAGAGCGCTCAGTTACAGCGCTGACCAGGTTTCAATCCAACCTGGTGGCAAACCAGTCATCGGCAAGTTTCTGGCGGCCGTGATGGACCCTGGTGACGAGGTGTTGTATCCAAATCCCGGCTATCCAATTTACGAGTCTCAGATCGAATTTCAGGGCGGCGTCGCGATACCGTATGGCTACGTCGAGACGGCAGCAGGTTTCGATCTCGATCTGGATGCGATCAAGCACGCGATCAGTCCCAATACCCGGGTACTGATCTACAATAATTTCCAAAATCCCAACGGCGCAAAATCCTCTCGCGCAGAAATGGAGCAGCTGGCCGAGCTCGCCATTGAGAACGATTTATGGGTGCTGAGTGACGAAGCCTATTTTGAAATCCAATACCGCGGGCAAGCAGAGTCGATTGTCAGTTTGCCAGGCATGCAGGAGCGCTGCGTCATCCTCTATACCTGCTCCAAACGTTTTGCTATGACCGGTTGGCGCCTTGGCGCCGCCATAGGACCGCAAGCCGTCATCGCTGTCTTTAACAAGCTCAACACCAATATAGAGTCCTGTACTACCCACTTTATCCAACGAGGCATGGTCGATGCCATCGCTGGAGATACCGCCGGACCCAACGCCATTATTGAAGAATTGCGGCAGCGCAGGGATGCAGCCGTCGCCGGCCTCAATGCTATTAGCGGTATTTCGATCCAGCCCCCCAGCAGTACATTTTATCTCTTCCCCAATGTCACTCGCATTATGGAACGAAAAGGCTACAATGATGTGAATCAGCTAATGCAGGAAGCGCTGACCACTACCAATGTTTCCTTCTGCACCCGCAAGCATTTTGGTCGTGCCATGGAAGGTGAAAAAGATCGCTATATTCGACTCGCCTATTCAGGCATTGGAATCGAAGATATTGAAGAGGGACTTGCTAAACTTAAGACTTACTTCGAAGCGTAGGATTTTCTGGTGTTCGCCGTTGTCGTCTGACCGGAGCACATCGACAGGCCTGGTGAAGTAAACATGATGTAGTAAACAGAGTCTCACCCTGGTGGCCACCCGACAATACTTGCGTCACAAACTATCGCAGGGCGGCAGAAACATTCCAGCCTATTTATTAGACAATAGTATTCATAAGCCTCATTATCGCGGCTCAGCCCTTTTTCCCGTGCCAGAGACCGGTGCCAGATAGTGTCGAGCGAGATAGATAAGCACAGCATCGCTGCCGATGATATTGGGAAACCTCGCCATAGAGCGGAAGCCTTGAACCAACAAAAATTTCAAAAATTGATTGCCTATGCAAATCAAAATTCGCCTTATTACGCCAGGCTAATCGAGGAGCGTGGCTTAGATGTTGAAACCTGCACCCACGTAGATTTCCCGGTTCTCACCAAGACGATATTGATGGCGAACTTCGATGACATCGTCACCGATCGCCGCATCACCAAGCAAGGTATTGCTGACTTTTTGACGCGCTCTGCTGATCCAAAGGATTTGCTGTTCAACAAGTACACCGTAATGCACACCTCGGGGACCTCGGGAGAGGTCGGTTATTTCCTTAATACAGCCGCCGACCAGAGGCGTAGCTACAGAGGCATGATGCGTCGTCGCAAGTCGATGAGGTCCGGCGTTAAACGATGGCCAATTAAAGGCATTCGACGCATGCGCATGGCTTTTTACGGTGCCACGGGGGGGGCACTATGCTGGTGTAACCATGGTGGCAAGAATGCAGAGCAGCTGGGTTCGTCTGTTAGTCAGGGCGGCAGCATTCGAGGTCAATTCACCGCTATCGACGGTGGTAGAACAACTGAATATTTTCCAGCCGGATATTTTATTTGGCTACACCACCGCACTAAAAATCTTGGGTGAACAACAACGTCAGGGCAATTTAAAAATCAAGCCAGTTTCGATTACCGCATCGGGCGAAATGGTAACCAGGGCCGACGTCGACTTTCTTGCAGGGTGCTTCGGTGGTGTGCCGATAGCTAACATCTATGCCTGTACCGAACACATGCTGATGGGTTTTTCCAATCCCGATCACGAAACCATGACGCTGGCTGATGCCAATCTGATCTTCGAGCTGTATGAAGATCATTCCATCGTCACTAACCTGTTCAACTACACCATGCCACTGATCCGCTATCGCATGTCGGATATTCTAAGACCCGTGAGCGACGAAGGTGTTAGTCCACTCGTAGTAGAAAGCCTGGTGGGTCGCAGCGAACAGATGCCTTCCTTCCTTAACGCAAGTGGGGTGGTCGACTTTATCAGCCCCCATACTATCAATGAGATATTCGTAACGGGAGTGACGCGTTTTCAAATGCAAATCAGCGGGGATACATCTTTTCGGTTTCCGGTCTGTGAGGAGCCGGGGCTTTCCTCGCACGCACAGGGCTTGCTGGTCGCAGCGGTTGAGAAGCGTCTGCAGGAAATCTTACAACAGAAAGGTTTGAGTAATGTGACGTTTACTGTGTCGATCGTGCAGGACATTCCAGTCAATCAAATTACCCGAAAGTTTCAGCTCATAGTCGATGCCAGAGAAGCCTGAGTGCCAAGCGCTTTATTCAGAGATGCCTAATCTGCTGGCAGGGCAAACACGAACAGGGTGTGTCCGACGTTACCCACACCGGTATTTACTCTGAGACCAAGTTGGCCGGCATGCTGTGCCGAAGCCTGAGTCCCGCTTGGTGCGATCACCCCAACAAACTGCCTGCCATTCACCGCGAAGGAAATCGGTGCCATGTCGCTGGCGCCGTTCAATACGGTCTGCCACAGAGTTTCTCCGCTCCACTGATCGATGGCATAGAAACGGCGGTTGGTGTCCGCTGCAAACAACAGGCCGCCGCCGGTGGTGAGCATGCCATAGAGAGGCGCTTCCCGTTCCAGTCGCCACAGCGTCTTGCCGGTGCTGACATCGATCGCCTCGGGCTGGCCCAGTTGTGCAGCCGGGCTGGGTACGGTTGCGATGTATGACGTGTTGTAGCCGGTTTCTAAAGTCGGCTCCAGAGATCGAACCCGCATTACCGAACAGGGCCCGTTAAAGGCCGGTAAATAGTAGGCGTTGGTTAATGGGCTGTAAGCGCCCTGGGGAATTTGCCGGTTCTCCCGACAGATGGTGGTTTCGTGACTTTCGTCGGCGACCATGATGGCATCGGGATTGGTTGTATAGGCGCCAGTTGCGCCGTCATAACCTGCCAGCACATTCTGATACGCGGTTGCTCTGGCGTACAGGAATTCGCCGTTGCTTCTGTCATACACGTAAAAGATCGCATCTTTTGAGAAGGAGCCTATTACCAGTTCCCTGGTCTCGCCGCTGGCAATATCAGGGTTGACGCCGAGAGAATTTTCCGGATCGGGATTAAGGGGGGCATCGACGAGAATACGGTCATAGACGGAATCATCGTTCCACATATCGGAATGGTGTTGTGCCCACCAAACCAGCTCGCCGGTACGGTGGTCAAGCGCCACGGTCGAGCCTTGATAGAGACGATCGGGCCACTCGCCATCGGTGCCGGCCAGTTCCGGTTGCTGTGGTGCACTGGAGCCAACACCGAAGATAAAGAGCCCGCGCTCGACGTCCACGGCGGGTGTCATCCACGGCGACATATTGCGGCGCTGCTCCAGCGGATAAACCTGGGGATCGTCGCCCCAGGTGCTGTGCATGGGATCATCCGGAGTAGGGCTGGTAAACCACCGCCACAACAGCGCTCCATCTTCCACATCGTAGGCTGACATATGGCAGGGATCGGCTGCGGTCCATGCCGAGCAGTTATAAGGCACGACGATAGATCCACCGAAGGCAACCGGAGCACCGCTGGGTTGCTGGCCGGCCCGATAGTCGGTCATCGCCGATTCCCACAGCAGACTGCCGTCCCGCGGGTCGAGAGCGAACAACATGCCGTCGGTGGCATGGGAGATGAGCTTGTCTTGATAAATGAATACGCCCCGGCCCCGATGCACGGTAAGACGGGTATCCCCGGCCAAGATTGCGGCAGCGAGGGGGCGGGAGTATTGCCAGAGCATGTCACCGGTGGCGGCGTCGTGGGCAGAATATTTCTCGTCGGAGTGACGTATGTACATGATGCCGTCGTAAACCGTGGGCTCTACCTGCATGCCATTAGAGCCGGGAGCCGCCGGCGCGAAAGCCCAGGACCATGCCAACTGCAGCTGGTCCACATTGTCCCGATCGATCTGATCCAGCGGGCTATAGCCCCAGTTGTTGTAGCCACCGCGCCACATCAGCCAGTCGGCCGGGTCTGGCTGATTCAGCATCTCCTGGGTCAGCGGGCGAAAGCTATCCTGGGCAATAACATGCGACTGGAGAATTAACACCAGGCCCAGAGCGAGACTTCTTAAGATCTTGTGGAACATGACGCTTCCCCGCGGTTACTCAGAAGGCTTGGCCGGTTAGCATCCCGGACGACGCTTTTGTTTTATTTCTCGGCAAGTTCTTTCATGTTCGCCAGAGCAGTTTCAAAAGAACCCCTGCGTCTTGCGATATTCTCATCCTTGGCGGCCTGGTCTTCTAAATTTGAAACGTCCAGCATGAGGGTATAGAGCAACTTCGAGCTGGTGGAGCTAACGGGTCTGGCTTCCATGAAGCCATGATAAAGATTGTAGAATGACCCTTCCTGAGCAGGTTGGGTGTAACCGTAGGAAAGCTCGGTTTGCGCTACCAAAATTTCAAGGATGCGTCCGCCTGCCAGTGCTCGTACCGTGCCCATGCCACCGTCGCCAGAGGTTATCTCGCAGTCAAGACTGAACCATTCGGCAATGTCACAGTAGCCACCGACAGTGGCCCACACCTCTGCAGCTGGTTTGGCGACGTCGATTTCCATCTTGATGGTGATGTATTCAGGCTCGGCGAATACCGTGGTTGTGAGCAACAATGTTGGTATTGCAGCAAGCGTCAGCAGAAAGCGTTTCATGGTGTTTTCCTTGTGCGTTGGAGGATGGCTTTAGCTGCAGCCATTCTAATAGAGAAATTGGTAGAGGCGGTGAGCATATTACGATGCCCGGGTAGAGTCAAAACCCTCAGTGCAACAGACCGATCTCTTAATTTGGAATTGAAGTAAAAAGTATGATGCACACCCACCCAGGTGCTTTAACTTAATCATCACGGTGAATGGCTCGTGCCTCAAGACTCAGGGTCTTGTTAATGCAGAAAAGCGCAGCACGTAGACACGTAATGGGGTCAGGTCTTGCGTGTTAGCGTTTTGGCGACAAGGTCAGATATTTATTTCTTCGCGGGTAGCAGAATCAGATCCTGAATTGCTTCGAGTGTGGTAAGCGCACGGGACTCAAGCTCGGCATCAGATGCGCTACTAACGGGGTGGTCGATAATGGCAAACTTGTAATCAGGCATGCCCAGCACCCTCGTCATTAAAGCGCCGGCACTGACAAAATTAGTGGTCATCACAGCCACGGCGGGAGTGCCCACTCGTTACCTGCTAATGGCGTCATGCAAACTGCACGACGAGCAACTGCCTCAGTCACCGAGCCCTGTTATGGCCAGATTCCAGTTCCTGGCCTCGTCGATGATAGATGCTTCCGCCGGCGCGCTGTAGTTTGATTTCCTGCGTAGCACAACATCGTCGGCACCGGTTATAATATACATGACCCCTTCATGGACAATGAGCTGTGTCTCCCCCGAATACTTTGCACCGACCCCGGAGCCGCCGAGATGAGTACGCCAGACCGGGCCGAGTGTCGGTGTTAATCTCCGCTGTTAGTCAGCTAGTCGGTCGTAGGCAGTTGCGGCAGAGTCTCTTGATTCGGTCTGCTCTGTGAAAATACTGCGGCCTGTGAGGTGAGTTGCGAGGTGAGCGATGAAATGAGGACAAGTATTCCCGTCAGAAATCCCAACGCGCGGGTTTTCATATTTTTTGGGCCCCAGGATACTTGCTTGATAAGGCTAAAGGGATAGGGCCAAAGGGGAACCGGTAACTTAGCAACCCAAATAGCCTGTCAAAATTCCTGTGCCAGCAGCTGATCAGGAAACAGCTCGCCAATACCCCGCGTTATCGATTTTTTCTACTGGTATCGTCGGCTGGTGGTCTTTCAAACAATGGGAGGAAATTGTGGTTTGTAATGATCTATTCGATTATGTATAATTTTCACACAACAGTGGTGATGTAGTCTTCTGTCTTATTGTATGACGTATTATTAAAAGGAGCAGTATCTAAGTAGTATATATAAAGAGAAGCTGAGATTTTTTTGTATAAGCATTTTAGGAGCCTTTTTTACAAGTAGTTGAGAAGTTGAGAAGTTGAGAAGTTGAATTAAAGCTTTTGATGTACGGTTGAACATTAACCTACCAAGGAGTAACAACTAATCTTTAATCAGTGGCGAAATGGAACTATACCAGAGCACACGGTCTTCGCCGGTCTGAAACGCCAGGCGCGATCATGGCCACTATTTATAAAACGGCTGTCTCTGGTGACATTGTCGGTGCAAACGCCAGCGTATACGGCGGGGCACGCAATTTACTCAGCCGAGCAAAACGGCTGGCTGGACAGCGAACGAATTCAGAGGGAAGCCGTGAAATATTACATTAACACTTTTAGGTT
>CAVOFA010000055.1:0-18533 GCA_963694865.1 Gammaproteobacteria bacterium
GCTATGCGCCGGAAAATGCACTACGATAAACAGACTAAGTTATTAACCCGGATGGGCTAATGTGCCTCTTAGATCAGAGCTAACTTTGTCCAAGATGGTTTGACGACGTACAGTAGATGGCGGCAAGGTCGCTACCAGGGTGTGGGTGCTAATGGCGGTTTTCGTACTGGTGCGGGCAATCGGGGTGCCTCTGTATGACCCAGCGACAGAGTCGAGCAATCTCTGGTTTATTCTGGTTTACTTTATTCCCCAGATCATCGTGCTGGGATTCTCCTTTCACTGTGTTTTCCTGGCGCTACACGGCTATGCAACTGACTTGCTGGAGCATCGCCGACGCGCCAGGGTGGTTTTTGTTTTTGGCATGGCCATACTTCTTATACTCTCGGTAGGAAATAGTTTCTTCAGCTTTGTTGATCCGTTTCTGGCTCAAATAGAGTTCTTCTCGATTGAGCCACTACCGGCTATCATCTTTTCGCTGTATATCTTTGTGTTTACTCTCGGCATTAATCTGACGATCTTCCCATTAAGCGCAGATGTTTTCGCCTTGCTGCCGGACACGGTAAAATGTTCTACGGCAAAGGACATTGGAAAATTACAGCAAAGCAGTGTGAATTCAACAGCACTGGAAAATCTGCGCAACGCGATGAAGCAAGACAAACTTTATCAGGAATCAGGATTGTCTATAGCCAGGCTGGCGGATGCCTTATCGGTGCAGGAATACCAACTTCGGCGCTTGATCAATCGAGAACTCGAATATCGAAATTTCAATCAGTTCCTCAATCACTACCGAATCGAGGACTCCTGCGAGCGGCTCGTGGATAGTGAGCAGGGGCGGCTTTCCATCGCGTCGATTGCGCTGGATGTGGGTTACGCATCGCTGTCGTCTTTTAACAAGGCATTTAAAGAAATCACAGGTGTTACACTTTCGGCGTATAGACATTCGGGTGGACCTGAAGACGATGCCCTGCCAGGCTAAATCCCGACCTGAACTCGCACCACGACATTTTTTATGCAAGATTTTGACACAGGGCAGCTCTAGGGAGCCTCTGAATAATGAGCAATAATATCACTTCGGCTATTTGGCAGGTAGATGACGCCAAGCCCGAACACGTTCCCCAAATTCGCGAACTATTCAAAGCGGTATTCAAACAGGGGATGTCCCATGCTTTGTGGGCATGGAAGTACGATGACGGTCGCGGAGCTGGCATCATCGTGCGCCATGGTGATGAGATTGTCGCGTACTTCGGTGGTACCGAGCGTCGCGTCTTGTTCAAGGGTGAGGCTGTCTATTCCATTCAATGTGGCGATTCCATGGTGGCACCGAAGCATCGAGGCACGCTGTCCAAGAAAGGGCCCTTCTACCTTTCAGTGACCGCATTCCTCGACAGATACACCGGTTTTGATCGCCCCTATCTGCTGTCCCACGGTTTTCCCAACGCCAGGGCCATGCGTCTTGCGGAGCATCTGGGCACCTACGAGGAAATCGGCACGCTGCTGGAAATTTCGTGGCCTGCGCGCGCTGGCTCCGCCTACAGCTCCAGGGTGTTTGATTTCGAATCCAGCGAACATGTCGGCTGCCTAGATGCGCTATGGTCGAAGATGGCGGCAGAATTTGCCGATAGAACAATTGGCATTCGGGATCTGGAATATTTACGACATCGTTACCACGACCACCCGGATTTAACTTACCAGTTGCACCTAGTCTATAGTAGCGGCGAGTCCGGGCCACTAGGACTCATTGTTACGCGCACAGTCGAAGACAGGTTATTGTTGCTGGACATGGTTGCCAACAAAAGCGAGTTCCGTAACCTGGCTGCCTTTGGACGCCAACTAGCCAGCGAGCTTGGCTGTCGTGAGCTCTATGGATGGTTGACCGAAATCGATCGTGAGCTAATTTCAGATTCAGCGCTGGTAGTTGTAGATCCGCCCCTGAGACTTCCGCTCGGTGTATACAGCGATGGCCTTAAAGCCGAAGAGATAAGAGACACATGGTTTTTTATGTGTGGCGACAGTGATTTTTTGTAGATGTCTTGCTAGTAGCTGATGGCTCGCTACTAGTGTTGTTTGTCCAATTGGCGCCGCTCTGCACAGTTGGCTGCCTTTATGGATTAATTCCTGAATTGACCCTGGTTAAACGTGAGTGAATTTATGTTAATGGAAAGTGAACTTCTTCCCTACACCACATCTGAAATCCCCACAGGTCCCTGGTTGGTTTTTGCTCCACACCCGGACGATGAAACATTTGGTATGGGAGGCTGCCTGTTAAAAGCCAGAAATCAACAAGTGGACACCCACGTTGTTTTTATTACTGATGGCGCCTTGGGGGGAGATGGCGATGACAAAGCAGCACTAATACAAGAAAGAATAAATGAAGCCACCTTAGCTACTAGCTTTTTAGGGGTCAAAACAATTCATTTTTTTGGTGAGCCTGATCGCGACTTGCAGGTCTGTGACAGACTGGTGGCCAAGATAGAAAGCCTTCTGCAGGAGCTAAAACCTCAGAGCATCTTCTTCCCAACACCAATGGAATATCACCCCGATCATCGCGCCACGGCGGAGTTGGTCTGGCAAAGTGTGCAGAATTCCTTGTCTTTTACCGGTAGCGTCTACGCCTATGAAATTAGTACACTGGCACCCATTAACTTGCTGATAGACACTTCTGAAGTTGCAGAGGAAAAGTATGACGCAGTTAATATCTACGCCAGCCAATTAACCAAGGCCAAGTACCTGGCCTTGGTGCAGGCAATAGATACAGCCAGAACTTTTTCATTACCAATAGATCGTATTGCGGCCGAAGGATTTTTTAACTATGCAGACAAAAACCTGAGTCTGGAACAGCAGTTAACCCAATGTATTCCCCCCTATTTCGAAGGCGTTGGCAACTGAATGGCTTCGGCTCCCTGGAGCAGAGCCAGACTATATGACCTCCGCCGAAATCTGCAACACAAGCTTCAGGCCGGCACTCAACTTCTGCCCGTGCCTAATGAGAAGCGGCGATTTTTAATTAAATATCCCTACCTTTTATAGGCCTTAATTATCGCTATCACGCAATATTTATTAGCCGATAACACTGGTATACTTGCGCTGCGTCAGTCAGAAGCAAGCACCGAGCGAGCCAGCAGGACAACAAGATGAATTCTTCGGCCGATTTAATTGCCGTCAGTACAGAAATATCCCTCTACCCACAACACAAGTCGCGCTGGTTTGGCAAAGTGAGTGGGGACAAGTTGCGGGTGGTATTTAGCTTCTATTCACCTGATGGCAATGAAATATCCATGCCTTTTGCCAGCATGTCGGCGTATCTGAAGAGAGATTTCCCCTGGGTGGAAGTCATTCTGAAACCAATTTTAATCTTGCGTGACGCCGAAAAGTACTCTCCTGAAAACTATGCCAGGGACATCAAAGAATTAGACGCTGACCTGATCGCATTTTCGGTGATGAGCCCGCACTGGTATCCAATCGAGCCCTACCTCGATGTGCTTAAAGCCGAGATCCCTCAGCTACCCATTCTGATCGGTGGTTATCAGGCCATGCTGTCTCAGCAACAGACCATCGAGAATCCCAATGTAGATTATATCTGTGTGGGTGATGGCGAATATGCTATAGCCAATATCGCCCAGCATTTAGCGGGGAAGAAAGATGGCGCCGTTGACGGCATGTGGGAAAAATTGAGCGATGGTTCGGTCTACAAAACAGACGCTCATCAGATTGGCGAGTTGACCTCGCTACCCTTCCCCGACTATGATATTTATGCGGTCAATGGCGGCTTCACAGAAGTTAACACGTCAATCTTCGGCCCCAAGGGCAAGTTGGTGTTGCCGGTGATGACGGGGCGTGGCTGTCCCTACAAATGCACCTACTGTTGCAACACACCTATCCTGGAAGGCTGGAAAACCAAGAAAACTTTTCTGCGCAAGTATGATCCCGAAGACATGGTCGACGAATTGATCCGATTGCGTGATGAATACAATGTCGAGTATTTCGAATTCTGGGACGAGTTATTTTTATCGAATTTGAAATTTGTAAAAGCATTCTTCGAGTTGTACAAAGAAAAAATTCGATTGCCATTTTCGATCAATTCACGGGTCGAAGTTATGAATGAAAAATTTTGTAAGACAGCGGCGGCGGCCGGTTGTCATACAATCTGGTTTGGTATCGAAAGCGGCGATGAGAAGTATCGCTCGGAAATGCTGGGCCGCAAGATGAAGAACCAACAGGTAATTGATGCCGCCAACAACTGTAAGCAAGCTGGCATCTATCGCCTCACCTTCAACATCGTTGGCATGCCCCTGGAAACTGCCGAAAACATGCGTAAAACCCTGCAACTCAATCAAGCCATCGCGCCCGAGTTCTTCTTCTTTTTCCCCTATGTACCTCTGCGTGGGACACCGCTTTACAATTTAGCGAAAGAGAAAGGCCTGTTGTTCACTAGTAAAAAAGCCATACATTACCTGTCAGCTGTGAATGACCGGGAATTCAGCATGAACATGAAGGAAATGCCCGAGCTGATGACGGCTCAGGAATACAGCGATATCTGTCTGGAAATGGTGGCGTTTCAGGAAGTGAACAACCGCCTAAGTTACACCGACGGCAATCAGGGGTCTGGCAACGACGCCACGATTTCCAGTGCAGGCGAAAATCTCGAAGCCATGGTTGAAGCTGAAAGTGGCGCACTTACAGCAAGCGCTACCACAGCGAGTTCCATCTCTAGCCGATCGGCCTGATAATAGTCGAGCCAGCTACTGCAGGCTTAAGATTGGGGAGCGTTTTGTTATTATTCGTCAATATTGTGGCTCGTAGCCATGCCCTCGTAAATGCCCCATTTCTGATCGATCATCTGCTGAGCCAACTTCGACAAGCGCTCACCCTCCTCAGGGTTGGTGCGGGCGATAGTACTGAAGCGGGTCTCATTGTAGGCATACTCTTCGAAGGGAATATCGGGTCTGGTGGAATCCAGGATGAAGGCATTGCGACCCGCTGCCTTCAATTCCGGGTTATAGCGAATTAGCGGCCAGTAACCGGACCGCACCGCCAATTGCTCCTGCTTCAGACTCTCTTCCAGATCGTAGCCGTGAGCGATGCAGGGGCTGAAGGCAATGATCAATGATGTCCCCGGATAAGCCTCGGCCTCGCGAAAAGCTTCCAGTGTCTGCTGCGAATTCGCCCCCAGGGCAACTCTGGCCACGTAGACATTTCTGTAGGAAATTGCCTGCAGCGCTAGATCTTTCTTGGAGACAGTCTTGCCACCCGAAGCAAATTTGGCGATAGCTCCCAGCGGCGTAGACTTGGACTGCTGACCACCGGTGTTGGAGTACACCTCGGTATCCAGCACCAGAATATTGACATCGACGCCGCTACCCAGAACATGGTCGAGGCCACCGGCTCCAATATCGTAGGCCCAACCGTCACCACCGATAATCCAGATGCTCCTGCGAACCAGGTGTTCGACTACCGACAGCAGGTTGCGTGCTCGTGGGTCGTCGCCCATTTTTTCCAGCTTGTCTTTTACGATGGCCAGGCGCTCGCGTTGTGCACAGATCTGTGACTCCAGCTTTTGCGGGGCCTCTACAATTTGTGTGACCAGATCCTCACCCAATTCTGCTTGCAGTGCCTTCAGCTCGGATTTGGCCAGTTCTAGATGTTTGTCGGCACTGACGCGGTAGCCAAAACCGAACTCTGCATTGTCTTCGAACAGTGAATTCGACCAGGCCGGACCCCTGCCCTTGCTGTTCTTTGACCAGGGAGTAGTGGGCAGATTACCGCCAAAGATAGAGGAACAGCCAGTGGCGTTAGCTACCATCAAGCGGTCACCACACAGCTGGGTAACCAGTCTCAGATAGGGGGTTTCACCGCAACCTGCGCAGGCGCTGGAAAACTCAAACAGTGGCTCTAAAAATTGCACACCGCGGACGTTGGAAAAATCCACCTTGGCTCTGTCGTTGTAAGGAATCGTATCAAAATAATTCACCCAGACTTTTTCTTTTTTCACGTGCTCATAGTGGGGCAACATATTGATGGCTCTGGGACCATTTGGCGTCTCTGTACGCACCGGACAGGCGTCAACGCAGACACCGCAGCCTGTGCAATCCTCTGGATATACCTGCAGTGTGTAGCGCGTCTCAGGGAAACCACGGGCCTCGACGCCCGTACTCTTGAAGCCCTTGGGCGCATCTCGAAGCGTATCCTTGTGAAAAAATTTCGCCCTGATAGTGCCATGGGGGCAGACCATGACGCAGTTGCCACATTGAATACAGGCGTCCGGCTCCCAGATTGGCAGAGTTTGTGCCAGGTTCGTCTTGTCAAATTGGGTAGTACCCGTGGGGTAGGTACCATCGACCGGCAGTGCACTGACCGGTATTAAATCTCCGTTTCCCCGCATCATTTCCATGGTGACTTCTCTGACAAACGTCGGCACCGCCTCTTCGAACAGCTCTTTCTGTTCAACTTCCTCCGCATCGACTTTTTTCGGTATCTCAATCTGACTAAGATTCTTCAAGGCTTTGTCGATGGCATTGAAATTTTTCTGTACTACTTCAGGGCCTTTGCAGGTATAGGTTTTCTCCACTGAGGCTTTGATTTTCGCAATAGCTTCATCCCGCGGCAAGACGCCGGAGATGGCAAAGAAGTAGGTCTGCATCACCGTATTAACCCGTCTACCCATACCAGCAGACATGGCAACATTGGCGGCGTTGATCGCGTAAAATTTCACTTTCTTGTCTATCATCTGCTGCTGGACTTTTCGCGGTATTCGGTGCCAGATATCGTGAGACTTGTGAGGGGAGTTGAGCAGGAACGTACCACCGTCATCCAGATACTGCAGCATGTCTACTGTTGCCATATAGGGGTAGTTATGGCAGGCGATGAAGCTGGCATTTTTTATCAACCACGGCGAATCGATGGGATCGGGGCCAAAGCGCAGGTGAGAAATAGTTTGCGAGCCAGCTTTCTTGGAGTCGTAGACGAAGAACCCTTGCGTCTGAAACTCATCTTCAGCGCCGATAATCATGATGTTGTTTTTTGCCGCACCGACGGTGCCGTCGCCACCGACACCAAAAAACAGACAACGCTTCACCGACTCCGGCTCAATCTCCAGAGAGTAGTCGTATTTCAGGCTGGTATTTGTGACATCATCTGTTATGCCGATGGTGAACCCATTTTTGGGTTGCTCCGAACTCAACTCATCGAAGATGCCAACCACCATTCCAGGCGTAAACTCCTTGCTGGAGAGCCCATAGCGACCGCCAATAATTTTCGGCATCGTGGATAGTTTGCCCGCTGCAAATGCCTGGCTGAGCTGAGTGACTATATCCAGGTACAATGGCTCACCACTGGCGCCAGGCTCCTTGGTGCGATCGAGCACGGCAATATTCTGCACAGTGGCTGGCAGGGCCGCGAGAAAATGCTCGGCACTGAAAGGCCGGAACAGACGTATTGCCAGGACGCCGATTTTTTGTTGCGAGTCTTGCCGCAATACCTTTATTGTCGCTTTGACTGTTTGTACGCCGGAGCCTATTAGAATGATGACACGCTCGGCATCGTCGGCGCCATAATATTCAAACAACTTGTAGCTGCGCCCAACAATTTTCTCCAACCTGTCCATTTCCCCCTGCACGATTGCGGGCACAGCGGCATAAAAGGGATTCACCGTTTCTCGGGACTGAAAATAAGTATCCGGGTTTTGTGCCGTCCCCCGCATGATCGGATGATCAGGATTTAGTCCCCGGGAGCGATGCCCCCAGATGCATTCGTCGTCGATCATGGCGCGAATGTGTTCGTCTTCCAGCAATAAGATTTTATTAATCTCATGGGAAGTTCTAAAGCCATCGAAGAAATGTATAAAAGGCACTCGCGGCCGTAATGTCGATGCCTGGGCAACCAGCGCCATGTCCTGAGTTTCCTGCACGGAATTTGATGCCAATAAGGCGAACCCCGTCGCCCGCACTGCCATAACATCCTGGTGATCTCCAAAGATCGACAAACCCTGGGCTGCCAGTGAACGCGCCGCAACATGAAACACGGTAGAGGTTAGCTCGCCGGCAATCTTGTACATGTTAGGGATCATCAATAACAATCCCTGGGAAGAAGTAAAGGTAGTACTGAGGGCGCCAGTCTGCAGCGAGCCGTGCACGGTACCGGCTGCCCCGCCCTCGCTTTGCAATTCCACTACCGTGGGAACATTGCCCCAAATATTTTCTTGTTTCGACGCCGACCAGGCGTCGGCCAATTCGGCCATGGCTGACGACGGAGTGATTGGAAATATGGCGCAGACTTCCGTGGTTTTATACGCCACGCGAACTGTCGCCTCGCTGCCATCGATAGCGATTTTCTTCTTTGCCTTGTTCTCATCGGCGCTCTCTTGTGCCGCGTTACCAGACTTTAAATTCTCTGGCTTATTCATGCTGTCTCCTCCCTGATAGCAATAACGCGGGGGTCATCGGCTGGCGCCATTTCGATAGCGTGACAGGGACACTGGAGAAAGCAGGCGCGACAACCTACGCAGAGGTCGTAGTTATATTTATAGCGATTACCCGGGCCCAGCTTAATCACAGCATTTTCCGGGCAGGCTCCGTAGCAGCCATCACATTCGAAACAGTTGCCACAGGAATAACAGCGTTGCGCTTCGAACACCGCCTGCTCTTCGGTGAGACCACTAATCACCTCGTCAAAGCCACCAACTCTCTCTTCCAATTCCAGCGTAGACTGCACCGACTGATCTGCATCCGTCTTGTACCACAGCTGCAATTTATCGTAGTCCACGATGGGGTGCTTGTCGGCGGGAACATACTTCGATTGCATCAGGTAGGCGTTGAATTAGCGCGCCGCTTTCTTGCCGTGGCCAACCGCGATAGTAATAGAACGATCATCTGGCACCATGTCGCCACCGGCAAATATGCCTTCCTAGCCAGTCATGAAACCTTCGTCGACGCTGACGGTGCCATCAGACTTTAACTCGACGCCCTCGGCGCTCTGTAACAAGTTGGAATCAATGTCCTGTCCGAGGGCAAGAATCAGCGAATCTGCCTCCAGGGTTTCAAACTCGCCGGTTGGCTGTGGCCGACCGTCTGCATCCAACACCATTTTTTCGATGGTGAGGGTAGTGGCATCGGTATCCATTTCCTTGATGGTACTCAGCCAGTTAATTGTTACGCCTTCCTCTTCCGCCTCTACCGCCTCAAAATCATGGGCGGGCATATGCTCACGGTCGCGCCGGTAGATAATCATAGTGTCGGTGGCGCCCAGACGCTTGGCTGTACGCGCTGCATCCATCGCCGTATTGCCACCGCCGTATATCGCTACCCGACGGCCAATAACCGGCGCCTCTCCGGATTCCATACCGCGTAGAAAAGTCACCGCATCCATTACCTTGCTGGCATCACGGGCAGGAATATCCGTGCGCTTACTAATATGTGCCCCTACACAAACAAAAACGGCATCAAAGCCGCCTTCCTGTTTTTCTTTTGCCGCGTCTTCGACTTTATGATTGAGAGTAATCTTGACGCCCATCTTCTCCAGCCGCTGGGTTTCTGCGTCGATAATGTCTCTTGGCAATCGATAGGCCGGAATACCGTAGCGCATCATACCGCCGGCTTCATCGCCGGCTTCTCGAATTTCCACTTCATGGCCGAACTGACACAGATGATAGGCAGCAGACAGACCTGCAGGGCCCGCGCCGATCACCAGCACCTTGCGACCACTGGGCTGGGTATCGGATTTCGGCATCCATCCCAGTTCATTGGCGCGATCACCCAAAAACCGTTCAACCGCGTGGATACTGACAGCACCATCTACCGACTCCCGATTACAAACTGGCTCACAGGGGTGGTAACAGGCACGGCCGTGAATGGCCGGCATGGGGTTGTCTCGCATGATGATTTGCCAGGCTTCTTCATGGAGCCCGGCTTGCGCCAGGTCCAGCCAGGCCTGAATATTCTCGCCGGCCGGGCAACCGGCATTACAGGGGGGGAAGAAAGTCCTGATAGACCGGCAGAAGTTCGGGAACCGCGCCGGTACCGAGGCTTTTGCTCAGGCCCGGCGGCGAGGTCATATCGGTTTTATCGTAAGCCATGTATTTGGAACCGTTTTTATAGTTTTTGTGTATTTGTAGTTTTACTACTTTTTGTATCCAATTGTCATCAAATGGACGCAGTTATCCCGGAATATAGACGGGATACTTCGTCATACTTGTAGTAAAACCCCCAATTAAGTAGGCTTTACTACAATCGAGGGCACCTCCATAATTTTGCTGAGCTGCTTTCTTTACAAAAAGATAGGACACAAGCCGTGAAGCGTTCAATCTGGTTACCGCTGACTCAGTGAAACCAGTTCAAAAATACCCACCCCTGAGCCCACAGCAGGCACGCGAGCTGAGTACGATGGCCTCCGCAGGCATTGCCACCGCAGCTGCCTGGGAAAAATCCAGTGCCGGTCTTCATGGTGCCGGACCACCCATCCTCGCACTGCTACAAAAAGGCTTGAGCCTGAGCCAGGCTATGGGTCGGTATGGCTTGCTTACCCCGGCACAGCAAGTATTTCTCTCTGCCGCCGACGATGCCGGTTGTCTGCCTGCGGCATTGCTGCGCCTGGCCTCAGAGAGCGAGCAAAGCTCACAGCGTCAGCAGGAAATGAAATCAAAATGGGGCGTGTTGTACTTGTTGCTGGCCATTGGCTGGTTGGCCGGATCGATCTCCGCCGGCGCCGCCGAACCCGCAAGGCTTGTAAGCATACTACTGCTAAACAGCGGCAAGTGCCTGCTTACTTATTATCTAATTCAGCTGGTTTCGAACCTCAGTCTACAGAGTGCCTGGTGGTGGCTGGGAATGGCCTGGAAATTCCACTGGCGCCGCCAGGCTTATCAATGGAGCTTCACCATGCACTGGCTGGATTTGCTGGGCTGGCAACTGGCTGCCGGTGTGGACGCGGCGACAGCATTGAAATCTATGCAGGGACTCATATCGACGCCGGCTTATAAACATGCGACGGCGCAGGCAGCAATTGCCGTTCAGAATGGCCAATCACTCAGCACTGCCCTTGCCAGTAACGGCTTACTCACCAATACCGCGCTTGAGCAAATTTTAGTCAGCGCCGAAGCCAGTGGTAAAATTGGCGAAAGCCTGGAACACCAGGCGCAGTTGGCAGCGCCGAATCTCAAGCTCTATGTGGATAGTGTTATGTTCTGGCTGTCGAAAGTACTCTATGCTCTGGTCGGCGCCGTCGCTTTTTCTATGCTGTATTTTCGATAAAACCGGAACCTCTGAAAAAATATGTCGAAGCCATTTCTACTCATTCAATTGCGTCCGGAGGACGAAACTGCGGACAATGAGTTTGACAGCATCAAATTCTACGGCGGTTTGGACGATGCAGAGGTGGTGCGCCTGCGAGCCGAAAAAAATGGCTTGCCGGATATCAAGCTGAATGATTTTGCAGCAATCATCGTCGGCGGCAGCCCCTTCAATGTCGGCGCAGCTTTCGCTGCGAAGAGTAGCATTCAGCGTCAGATCGAAGCAGGCTTCTACACGCTATTTGAAGACATCGTCGACCGGGATTTCCCTTTTCTGGGCTGTTGTTCGGGCAATGGCTTACTGGGAAGCTATTGCGGTGCCAACATCTCGGAAAAGTACGGCGAGCCAGTAGGGGGTGTAGACGTTACCCTCACGGCGGCGGGCAAACAGGATCCCCTGCTGCAAGGTTTCCCGGAATCGATCCGGGTTCTGTGCGGGCACAAAGAAGCCTGCGATTCGGTGCCACCTGGCTGCGAGTTGCTGTTAAGCAACAGCGCCTGTCCAGTGCAGATGTTCCGATTAAAACAGAATATCTATGCAACCCAGTTTCATCCGGAGGCAGACGCCAAGGGCTTCATTGTGCGCATACACATCTACAAGCACCACGGTTATTTTCCACCGGAATCCGCGCAGGATTTAATCGCAGCGGTGCAGAACGAGGACACACCCATGGCGCAGCTAATCTTGAGACGTTTCGTTGATATCTACCGGGGCCAGTACGATTAATCAGAGCTGCCCTAGCCACTCTACATCCAGTGGCAATTCGGCAGTGACTCCTCAGCGCTTGACAAGGTGTTAGTCCAGCACCAGGACAGCGCCGACTTCTACGCAACCAAGTTTCATTCTATGGCTGCAATTGATAGTTAATTTTGTTTAACTATGTTGAGACAGAGAAGCACGAAGTTAGCGCCAACAGCTCAGGCTCGAATGCCAGTTTTGGCGATCGCATCATCCTCTCCACGGTCGACGTCGTGGGTGAGTTAAGTATGCAAACCTATGCCACCGGGTAGTCGGTGGCAACAGGAAGTTCCGAGTAAATATTCCAATTGGCCGATTTTTAAAGCACAATAAATTTGTTCTGGTCTTCGTAGTCCAAGCGGGTGTAGCTCAGCTGGTAGAGTTCTAGCTTCCCAAGCTAGTTGTCGCGAGTTCGAACCTCGTCGCCCGCTCCATTTTTTGCCGATAGCCTCTGTGAGTAAAATGAGAGTTTTCAAAGTGACAAACAATACAGGTCTGAACGGTGACAGTATTTAGTTTCTATGGAGAACTGCCCGCCACATGAATGATATGCTCTCCGACGCCAATAGATGTTTCGTCTGTGGCCCCGGCAACAATACCGGCCTCAAACTGGTGTTTCGTATAGAAGACGATATTTGTCGATCAGAATTTACCCCTGCCGACTTGCATTGCGGTTACGACGGAATCACCCACGGCGGCATTATTTTCAGCGTCCTCGATGACGTAATGGCTAACTGGATTTTTCTCAAGGGAATTCGAGCCTATACCGCAAAATGTGATATCCGCTATAAGGACAGCTTGCCGACTGGCACCCCCGTGGCTCTGGAAGGCCACTGCACGACACAACGGGGCCGACTCATAGTGATGGTAGGGAAAATGATAAGAACCGATACCAAGAAACTTATCGCCGCAACCCAGGCCAGCTTCATGATCGCCGCCAGTTAGTCAGCAACATAGATCGGAGCAGCGAAGCCGATGTAAGCGCGTTAGTGGGCTTGCAAGAGAAAGTGGAAGCGTTTCATGCCAGTCATGCCCGTATCCCTCAGCTTGCAGATCTCATGGTCATTATTTTGCTGACCCCGGTTATTTTAGTTACCGACCTTCGAGGGCTCTGAAAAATGAAAGTTCTATTGCTGCTCCTAAGTTTCGCCCTGCCCACATGCTTACTTGCTCAGCAAGATGCAATCATGAAGGCGATCCAGTTGCAGGAGTTTGGTGGCCCCCAGGTTCTGCAAGTCCGGGACATCCCACGCCCCACCCCAGCGGCCGGTGAATTGCTGATTCGGGTGCGAGCCGCAGGAGTTAACCCGGTAGATACGGGTATTCGTGCCGGTGGCGCCAGCGGCCTGTCCGGGGCCGTGCCACCCTATGTACCCGGCTTTGATGTCAGCGGCGTGGTGACCGCGATCGGTGCCGGTGTCACCAACTTCGGTGTCGACGACGAAGTCTTCGCCATGCTCAGTCTCAGGCGCGGTGGCGGCTACGCGGAGTATGCGATTGTGAAGGAAGCGGAAGCCGCATCGAAGCCGTCTGCTGCGACCCACGAGGAAGCCGCCTCCATCCCCCTGGTTGCGCTAACCGCTTGGCAGACTCTGTTTGAAATAGCAGATTTACAGGCAGGTCAGACGGTACTCATTCACGCCGGTGCCGGCGGTGTCGGCTCTATCGCTATCCAACTCGCGAAATGGCGAGGAGCGAGAGTGATCGCCACGGCGTCGGCTTACAACCACGATTTCCTGCGGGAATTGGGTGTCGACATAGCGGTAGATTATCGCACCCAGCGCTTCGAGGACTTCGCCACAGACGTGGACGTGGTGCTGGATCCTATTGGCGGTGAAACCCAGGTGCGCTCCATGGCAATACTCAAGGAGGGCGGCATCCTCGTGTCCATAGTCGGGCTCACGCCTGCGGGCAGGAACCCGAGTCGGAACATCCGTGTCACCTCTACCCTGGTCCAACCCAATGCGGAGCAGCTGACTAGAATTGGCGAGCTTATCGATGCCGGCACGATTCGGCCCATCGTGAACTATCGATTCCCACTCAGCGAAGCGCCGCAAGCCCATGAGCAGAGCGAGACGCGGCGGAGTCGCGGCAAGATTGTATTACAGATAAATTAGTCAATCGCTGCAAAGAGATTGCTTCTGTAGTAGGTACAGATGTTATGCTCCGCGAGTCAGTAGCTTAGTTGACTGACATATCGCTATTGAATGACTTTCTTATGAGAATACCGATTTCAAAACTGCTGTTCGTGCTGCCATTCCTTATCGCTCCGTTGCTGGCGTCAATGGCCTCCCAGGCTGCGGCTGCCGAGGCGGAGCTGTCGAAGGTAACCCTGTTTGTCGAGGGCATGATGAAAAGCCGCGGCGGCGTCACCTGACTAAGCTGACCAGATAGCGTGGTTGCGGCTCTGTCAGAGCTCGCTGGAGTAGATGAAGATATTGAGGTGTTTCTCGATAGGGATGCCTTCACCCTCGACTATGATCCCAGCCTGGCAACTCCCGAGGACATGTACACCGCCATCCGCGAATTAGGTTATACGCCCCGTCTCAGCGCGAGAGAGAACACCGACTCTGCTATCGCCGAGGCGGATGGGGCCGTGCCAGAGCCTATAGCAACGGCGCTGGCCAGGGCAAAAAACGAGGGCAAGCTGGTCTTTCTGGATTTCTACGCCGAATGGTGTCTGGCCTGTAAAGCACTGGAAGAAAATACCCTGTTAGATTCCACGGTTGCCAGTACTCTGGATAAATTAGTAAGGCTCAAGGTCGATACTGATTTATATACCCCGGCCTCTCTTTATTACAATATCGTGGGGATGCCCACTCTGTTAGTCCTGGACAGCGATGGTGCGGAGCTTTTTCGATCGGTTGGTCTGATTTCGCCCCCTGAGCTAAATCAGGTCTTGAATGCTTTGCTAGCCAGGTAGGCAATCAGGCACCAAACAAACTGTCAATGATGGGGCATTGGGGCACGTTGCCCTGGTTACACTGGGCAGTCATTTCCTGTAATACTGTTTCCATCTTCTTCAAGTCGACAATCTTCTCGGTAATTTGCTCAGCATGATGAACCGTTAATTCGTGTACTTCCTTACAGGTAAACTCACCGGAATCCACCAGGCTGAGCAAGCTATTGATTTCCTTTAAAGAAAAACCCAGTCCCCGGCATTTATGAATGAAATTCAACCGCCTGACGTCTTCATCATCGTATACTCTGCGGCCGGAATCACTGCGCATCGGAGTGGACAGGATGCCCTCCCGCTCGTAGTAGCGAATAGTTTCGATGTGAACACCAGTTTTCCTCGATAGCTCGCCAATGGCCTGGGTTTTCATGATCACCGCTCTCTGCAATTTTCTCTTGATTCTGCAGTTACACTTGATTCTGTAGTAACTACAGGATACATAATTTCCTCCGGTGACGCATTAAGCTGCTTATGCAGCGAGTACGCAGCAGGAGAAATTGTGGCTGAACTGGAATTAGAATCGACGCTAAAATGTCCGCACTGCGGACACGAGCAGACTGAAATTATGCTCACGGATTTTTGTCAGTTTTTTTATGATTGCGGGAACTGCGGAAAGATATTGAAGCCTTTAGAGAATGATTGCTGTGTGTTCTGCTCCTACGGGTCCATCTCTTGTCCACCCATCCAGAGCGGGAGTTGCACCGACTGAATGAGTGAGTTACAGCAAACGACCCAGAGTACACCGAGTTCGTCTCTATAATTAAACAGTACTCCATAAGCTAACACCCTCCAACTATGCAACAGGGAATCGCCCGCCTAAAAATGAATACTCTCACCCTGCTCCGGGATTTCACAGGACAAGCCCTGCTCTTCTTGTAACTTTAGCGCCAGCGCATCGAGAGCTCCGGTTTCGCCATGCACCAGCACAATCTTCGGATTGGTTTCGAATCCGGAGATCCAGTCCAGCAGTTCTGACTGCCCAGCGTGGGCCGAAAACCCTCCCAGAGTTTCTATTTTTGCTTTTACTATAAATTCTTCGCCAAACATTTTTATGCGCCTGGCACCATCGACGATGATTCTTCCGAGCGTGCCTCTGGCCTGAAACCCGACGAAGACTACGGTGTCTTTTTCATTCCAAATACGCTGTTTTAGATGCTGCCGAATACGGCCACCGGTGCACATGCCACTACCGGCGATAACAATAGCACCATATTTAATTCTATTTATTGCCATTGATTCTTCGGTTGAAATAGAGAGATTCAGCGAGGGTAAAAATTCTACCAATGAACCACGATTGGCTTTGCTCAGCTCTTTCGTGAACTCATCATCCAGAAAGTTTAACCAATTGTCGTACACTTTGGTCACCGCGATCGCCATCGGGCTGTCCAGAAAAATCTGCCAGTTGTCCAACAGGCCATCATGGTGCAAGCAGCCCAGGTGAAAAATCAGTTCCTGTGCTCTACCGACGGCAAATGAGGGAATAAAAATATTGTCGCCCCGGTTCCAGGTATCACTTAGTATGCTGCCTAACTGTTCAATAGTACTGTCCAGCGTACGGTGATCACGATCGCCGTAGGTGCCTTCCATCATTACCAGGTCTGCTCGCTTGGGTCTGGCTGGATCGTTCATGAGCACACTGCCTTGCTTTCCAAGATCTCCAGAAAAAACCAAAATCTTTTCTCTGTCATCTTCGGCTAACGTAATCTCAACTATGGATGAACCGAGGATGTGTCCCGCATCCAGAAATCGAAGTCTGGCACTGGCAGCAATCGAAACTGTTTTGTCGAAGCCGCAGGTGTTGCAGAGCTGCAGCACTTTTTTCACGTCGGCTCTCACATATTCGGGCTTCAATAATTTCTGTCCTCGGCGTTCGCGCCGATTGTTTCCTCTCCTCATGTCTCTTTCATAGAGACCCACCGAGTCATCGAGCATAACTTCAAGCAACTCCGCCGTGGCCGATGTGCAGTAAATCGGACCGCAATAGCCCTGGTGCACCAGTTTCGGCAATAAACCGCTGTGGTCCAGGTGAGCGTGGGACAGAACCAGGCTATCGATACTGCCTGGATCGAACTCGAAATTATCCTTCTCTATGCGATCGACAGCATCGCCGCCCTGATGCATACCGCAGTCCAACAACAAGCGGCCACAGGCGGGGGATTCCAACAGATGGCAAGACCCGGTGACTTCTCGCGCCGCACCATAGAATGTAATTGTTGCCATAAACTGTGAACCTCGAATCGCAATATCCCGAGTACCAATAAACCGGTTTAACAAAGCCTGATGCAATGGACATACATCAATAAGTCCTCTGTATTAATTATTCTGCTCGCATTCAATAGTGTTAATATCCGCTCTGCGATCACTCAGTTTTGTCGGCACACAACCAAGCACAGGGTAGTAGAGCACAGTGAATAACAGGAATTATCAAGTCATTGAATTCGACGCGGAAATGCTCAAGAAATATGATACCTTCGGCCCGCGCTACACCTCCTACCCTACCGCCATGCAGTTTGATGGGAAGTTCAGCGAACGGGACTATAGCAATGAGCTGGAGCAGAGTAATGCCGATGGCAGTCCCTTGTCGCTTTACTACCACATCCCCTTTTGTGAATCCCTCTGCTTCTACTGCGCCTGCAATAAGATCATTACCCATACCCATGATCGAGCCGTGCCTTATTTGCAACATTTGCATAAGGAAGTCGCCATGCAGGCCGCTCTGGTTGGCGACCAACGCCAGGTCAACCAGTTACACTTTGGTGGTGGTACGCCGACCTTCTTGAGCGATGAGCAGCTGCAGCAGTTGATGCAGGTCACTGGCGAGCATTTTAATCTGGCGCCGGTGAATGAACGCGAATTTTCAATTGAGATCGACCCCAGGGCGGTACGGGAAAACACCGTGAGTATCTTGCGTGATTTTGGCTTCAACCGAATCAGCCTGGGGGGGGGCAGGATTTCGATGCAACAGTACAGGCAGCGGTAAACCGCAAGCAATCGATAGCGCAGACCAAGGCGGTTGTGGATGCCGCGCGTCGATCAGGCTATCAGTCCATCAGTATGGATCTGATTTACGGTCTGCCCCATCAGACCGTCGCCAGCTTTACCAGGACTCTGGACACCATAGTCGAGATGCGCCCGCAACGGTTGGCTGTGTATGGATACGCCCATCTACCCCATAGAGTAAAAGCCCAGACTCTGATAAAGCAACAAGACCTGCCCGATGCTGTCACCAAACTCGGTTTGTTAGAGCTCACTATTAACTATCTGCAACAGGCTGGATACATCTATATTGGTATGGATCACTTTGCCTTACCCGACGATGAGTTGGTGCAGGCAAAAAACGATGGTACTTTACAGCGCAATTTCCGGGGCTACTCCACCCACGCCGACGCCGACATGATTGGCATGGGCGTTACCTCCATCGGCAAGATCAACGACTGTTACTGCCAAAATGAGCGTTTCGAGGATACCTATTTTGAGGCCCTGGACGCTGGCCATCTGGCCGTGTTTCAGGGTTATCAATTGAACGCCGACGACAAGCTGCGGCGCAGAGTGATCCAGGC
>CAVOFA010000056.1:0-18529 GCA_963694865.1 Gammaproteobacteria bacterium
GTGCGACCGCATAGCTCATTGGGTTATTTGCCACCAGTGGTGTTTGCGGAAAGAGCAGCTTAAAATGAATTTCTCATCCTGCGAGTGGTACTAACTCAGGGGAAAGGTCATTTCTTTTTCATGTGAAATTAGACTTTCAAAGTCCTTTAGTCGTTTTTGAGTAGGTGCTTTCAAGTTAGCAATCAAATTTATACATTGGTTGGGATTTTCTTTCTGAAGAACTAAATTTACATCTAAGTCCATAATTCCCAACTCTTCCATTTGACTCAAGCTCAATTCTTGCAGAGGTATTGAGAAAATTTCAGACAGTGTATTGAAATCATTTAGAAGGTCATGCCCAGATTGAGCCCTAACGCTAGGTCGCGCTACTGGGGGGCTTATCACACGTAAACGCCCGCTGTTAAATAGAGGATCACCATCTATAATCTGTTGATACTTGACGTTGTTGCCACATTGGGAAACATCTTCAAACAGACCGGCTCGTATATAGAGCAAGCGAGCCAAAATCGTTAGTCCTGTATGATTGGCTTCAAGGTCAGTAGAGTTATTTAGATCAAACCAACTAGGCTTAGAAACAGATTTATTCATCTTCTTGCCTCCGGCTTCGCCGCCGCGTCGAGCTAGACTTGGGGATTTGTTTAACTATCCATTAATAACCTTCAAATGCTTCTTGCTCTTTTTGCCCTTGCTAGGCATCGTGCCTGTAGTAGCTTCCTCTATGTGAGAGGACCACCACTGCATCATTACTCTTCGACGTTCTAGGTACTCAGCGCGGTTATACGCGGCCCTGATAGCGTTCTGATCTACGTGCGCCAATGCCGCTTCTATAACATCAGGATCGAAGCCCTGCTCATTCAGGGTCGTGCTGGCTAAGGCTCTTAGGTCGTGCGATACAAGTTTGCCTTTTAGCCCCATTCGTTTTAAAGCCATATTGGCTGTTTGAGAACTAGCGGGATTTCTTGGGTTGTTATCTGATGGGAAAACATACTCTCGATGCCCACTGATCGGTTGTAGGTCTTCCAATAGTTCTAGGGCTTGGGTTGAGAGTGGGATTATATGTGCTCGCCTCTTTTTCATTCGCTCTGCTGGTATCTCCCAATGTTTTTTTTCAAAGTTGATTTCTTCCCATCGAGCGCCAGCAGCTTCGCCGGGCCTAACCATAGTGTTGAGTTGCCACTCAATCAAACTTCTTGTGACAATCTTGATGCTCGCCCCACTGAGTTTCTGCATCAAATCAGGCAATTGATCTGGTTTCAATGTGGGTAGATTTACAACTTTTGGTGCGTTAAAAGCCTTGCCTATACCTGAAAGGGGATTGGAGTAGATAACGCCGGTATTGGCCGCAAATACCATGATTTCATTAACCCAACGGCATAGCTTTTTAACTGTCTCTAGTTTTCCATCCTCAGCTAACGGAGATATGATCTCAATAGCATTTACAGAAGTGATTTTGTGAATGGGCATTTTCCCTAATTTTGGGAAGATGTACTTTTCAAGGCGATTGGAAATTTTCTTGTAATATACTTCTGAGACTTTGGCTTCTTTCAGCTTGAGCCATTTATGAGCCACATTTTCAAAGGTATTACTATATGCCTCTGCTTTCTTGCTCTTCTCGGCAATCCTGTGCTCTCTAGGGTCAATGTCCTTTGCTAGCAGCTTTCGGTTTTTATCACACTGCTTACGGGCTTGTGCAAGGCTCACAGGAGGCAGGGTGCCCAGGCTTATATTTGACCGCTGTTTAGTGAATGGCTTCTGGTAGTTGAATAGCCATAGTTTGGTGCCGCTGGGTTTTACTCTGAGGTATAAGCCATTGCCGTCAGCGAGGTTGTATTCTCGGGATTTAGGTTTGGCTTGACTTACTTCTGTTGACGAAAGGGGTTTTGTGATCTTTGGCATGGCAACATTCCCGTTCAGGTCTGTAGGATGTTACAACCAGTGTTACATAAACTATCAGATGTTACAAGACGGCACTGTGCAGTAATAGACTATAAATATAGGGTAATACTAGGTATTTCGGAGAGTTTTAGACGATATTGGATGCTGGTGAATGTCGATTTGGTGCCCAGGAGAGGACTTGAACCTCCACGACCTTGCGATCACTAGCACCTGAAGCTAGCGTGTCTACCAATTTCACCACCTGGGCATATCAAAGTGGATTTTACCTACTATCGAGCCTAATTGCGGATTGTTGAGCTAGGGCTCAATGTCTACCACAACACCACCTGAGCATATCAAAGTGGATTTTACCTGCTATCGAGCCTAATCGCAGATAGTTGAGCTAGGGCTCAATGTCTACCACAACACCATCAGGGTATATCATGATAGGCAACCGGTCTGGCGACCGGAGCGCAACTTTATCTAGCGCACCGGAAGCTGTCAACTCCCTTGGCATCGATTCGGATTGCGTCGTCTGCCGCAGACATTGAATACCACCGGGTGTATACTTGCCTTTTATCTAGTCTCAATACCTTCCTTTAATGTCAAAGAGCCGCAAGTCCAAGGATCCCTTCGCCAAGCGTGAAGCGGAGAAATACTCTAATCCCATTCCCAGTCGGGGATTCATCCTCCAGCATCTGGAGCAGGTGGGCGAACCGATTAGTCACGGCGCCTTATGCAAGCAGTTAAAGCTGCATGATGAGGAACTGGTCGAGGCGATGCGTCGCCGCCTGGTCGCCATGAGCCGTGATGGGCAGATAATCAGCAACCGTCGCGGCGTCTTCGGCCTTGCTGACCACATGGGCCTGCTCAAGGGCAAGGTGCAGGGTAACAAGGACGGCTTTGGTTTCTTTATTCCGGAAGATGGTTCCGGGGATTTATTCCTCAATGGCCGTGAGATGGAGAAGCTCTTCGATGGTGATCAGGTGCTGGCTCGGGTGTCTGGGGTTGATAGTCGCGGTCGCAAAGAAGGAGCCGTGGTTGAAATACTGAAGCGACGCTTCGAGCAAATTGTTGGACGTTACTATCACGAGCAGGGTTTTGGCATCGTCGTGCCCGACAGCAAGCGCATCAGTCACGAGATATTGATTCCCGACCAGGCTGCGGGCAATGCCGAAGATGGGCAGTTCGTGGTTGCGGAGATCACGGAGTATCCATCGCGAAGACGCAAGGCTATCGCGAAGATCGTTGAAGTCCTGGGGGACAGCACTACACCGGGTCTGGAAATCGATATTGCGCTGCGCAGTCATGATATTCCCCATGAATGGCCCGCCGCCGTAAGCAAAGCATTGCATCAATTCAAAGGGCAGGTGCAGGAAAACGACCTGGCTGGCCGCAAGGATATGCGCGATATTCCCTTCGTCACTATTGACGGCGAAGACGCTAAAGATTTTGACGATGCAGTTTACGCACGGCAGCAGAAAAACGGAGGATGGATCCTCTATGTTGCCATTGCCGATGTTTCTCATTACGTCAGCATTGGTAGTGCGCTGGATGAGGAAGCCGTAAACCGCGCCACGTCGGTTTACTTTCCCGGTCATGTAATTCCCATGTTGCCGGAGCAACTCTCCAATGGCCTGTGCTCACTTAAGCCAGCTGTGGACAGACTCACCATGGTTTGTGAAATGAAAATTTCCGCTGCCGGAGAGATGACTGATTACTGTTTTTTTGAGGCTGTAATACACTCTCACGGTCGCATGACGTACACGGAAGTTGCCGACATTGTGCAGACACCGGAAAGCGATGCAGCGAGAAGTTTGCAGACGATACTTAGAAAGCGCCATGAGTCACTTTTATCGCATCTCGATGATCTTTACTCTTTATACCGTGCCCTGCGCAGTGCCAGAGATCGCAGCGGTGCCATGGATTTCGATACCACGGAAACCCGTATCGTCTTTGGCGAGAACAAGAAGATTCGAGAGATTGTGCCGGTATACCGAACTGATGCTCACAGGCTGATAGAAGAGTGCATGCTGTGTGCAAACGTTGCTGCTGCAGAGTTGCTAGAATCAAGCAAATTGCCAGCTCTATACCGGGTTCACGAAGGTCCGAACCCGGAGAAGTTGGGTAATTTGCGGGGATTTCTGAGAGAGTTAGCCTTGTACTTGCCTGGTGGCGACAAGCCCGAGCCCTCGGACTACAAAAAGGTTTTGCTGCAAATTGCTAACCGTCCCGACAAACACCTTTTGCAGACAATGCTCATTCGCTCACTGATGCAGGCGGTTTATCAGCCTGAAAATCTCGGACATTTTGGTTTAGGTTATCCCGCCTATACCCATTTCACATCGCCGATTCGCCGCTATCCGGATTTGCTAATCCACCGAGCTATTCGCTTTCTGATACGAAATAAATCATCCAGGCATTTGCAGAAGCAAGCCAATGCCGCTGCTTTATCAAAAAAACAAATCTACCCTTACTCTGCGGCTGAGATGCAGGGCCTGGGTGAACATTGCTCTATGGCCGAGCGACGCGCAGATGCCGCTGGCTACAGCGTCATGGACTGGTTGAAGTGCGAATACATGCAGGACAAGATTGGCGATGAGTTTTCGGGTACGGTGGCTACAGTCACCAGCTTTGGTTTGTTTGTTGAACTGAATGACATCTATATTGAAGGCCTGGTGCATATCACCGAGCTCAGCAATGACTACTACCATTTCGATCCTGTGCGGCATTGCCTGGAGGGTGAACGCAGCCGTACGTCTTATCGTCTGGGCGACACCGTGGAAGTAAAAGTCATGCGGGTCAACCTGGATGAAAAGAAAATTGATCTGCAGATGGTGGGCATGACTGCTGCCATCAAGCCAGCTCCCAGACGAGGCAAACCCGGTAACAGGAAAGGACTTTCTGATAGTACCGGTTCAAAAAAACGCAAGAAGAAAGGCAAAGAACTCAAAAAAACGAACAGCAAAAAAAGAGATAAGGGAAACTCGGAAGCAAAAGGGAAACCGGGGGAACCGAAACCGAAACCGAAAGGGAATGCCAGGCCAGGCTCGAAAGTAGGTAGCAACAAAACCGGGAAACCAGGCAACAAAGCCACAGCCGCCAGACCTGCCGCAAACAGTGGCTCGAGGAAACCCAAAACTGCGGCGAGCGGCAACAAGAGCAAGCGAGGAGGGGCTCCCAGCACCAGGAGTCGGCGACGCTAGGCTATGGCCAGCCCGCAAGAATGGATCATTGGGTTTCATGCAGTCACCGAGTTGCTCAATCGGCAGTGCGCCGATGTCGTGCAGTTGGTGGTGCAGCAGGGTCGCGATGACGAGCGTCTGAATTCGCTGAAGTCGTTGGCGCAGCAATCAGATGTGGATATTGAAGAGCTGGCAAAACGGGAAATGGATAAGCGCTTTCCGGGAGTGCATCAGGGCGTGGCCGCGCTCTGCCGAAATCCGATAAAAGCAAAAACCGAGAAAGAACTTATTGCCATACTGGATGCTCTCGATAGAGATCCTTTGTTACTGGTGTTGGATGGCGTCACCGATCCGCACAATCTCGGTGCCTGTCTGCGCACGGCCGATGCGGTGGGTGTGGATGCAGTGATCGTACCCAAAGACAAGTCAGCGACTCTCAATGCCACCGTGCACAAGGTTGCCAGCGGTGCAGCAGAGACTGTCAATCTTATTGCCGTAAGCAATCTTGCACGTTGTCTGCATGCATTGCAGCAGCGTGGTATCTGGATCGTAGGAACCGCTGATGAAACCGATAAAAGCATCTTTGAGCAGGATCTGACAGGTGCCTTGGCGCTGGTAATGGGCGCAGAAGGTGCCGGCTTGCGGCGGCTGACCCGGGAGCACTGCGATTTTCTCGTTGCCATTCCCATGGCGGGCAAGCTTGGTAGTCTAAATGTCTCGGTCGCCACTGGCGTCTGCCTCTTCGAGGCAGTGCGGCAGCGAAACCAGATCTAACGAATTTTCACCCGGGCAAGCGATAAGGCCTGGCCAGGGGCTCAGCTGTCAGCACGAATCCTTTATTGCCTTGGTTTTCTAGCATTTTCTTGCTCATTTACTTGCATCTGCGAGGCACTTTCTCTAGAATTCCCGCTCTTTTATTGGCGGACCCCGGTCCTGGCCCACATAACTCCTTGTCTTACCAGGCACCTAACAGTGCGCAATGGAAGGCTTATTAACCAAGAGGAGTCTCTATGAGACACTATGAAGTAGTATTCCTTGTACATCCTGACCAGTCTGAGCAGGTCCCCGGAATGATCGAGCGCTATACCCAATTAATGAAAGACACCAGCGGTAAAGTTCACCGCCTGGAAGATTGGGGGCGACGTCAGCTTGCCTACCCTATAAATAAAATTCACAAGGCACACTACGTACTGATGAATATCGAGTGCGGCGCTGAGGCTTTGGAAGAGTTGTCTACCTTGTTCCGCTATAACGACGCGGTGCTACGGAATCTTGTCATCAAGGAGAAGGAGCCGATTACCGAAGAATCACTGATTCTCAAGGGTGAGCGCGAGGGCAAAGAACGCAGACAGAGAGCTGAGCAGAAACGCAGATTGGAAGATAAAGCGGCTGAGAAAGCCCGCGCCCGTATAGCCGCTGCCGCTGCTGCGGAAGCCGAGCCGGAAGTGGAAGCTTCAGACTCTGCGGTTGCAGATGACGCGAGCGAGGCTGCCGTCGAAGAAACTGCCGTCGAAGAAACTGCCGTCGAAGAGACCGCTGTCGAAGCCGCCGACAAAGACTGATGTTGGGCATTTCTCCTTCCAAGCAATTAAATCAGGAATAAAATTATGGCTCGTTATTTTCGTAGACGTAAGTTTTGCAAATTTACCGCCGAAGGCACCAAGCAAATCGACTACAAAGATTTGGAAACGCTGAAGGCCTATGTATCGGAAACCGGGAAAATTGTTCCCAGTCGAGTTACTGGCACCAAGGCTCGGTATCAAAGACAATTGGCAACAGCGATTAAGAGAGCAAGATATCTGGCGCTGATTCCTTACACGGACAGCCATCACGGCTGATTAGGTAGAACCATGCGTGGCCTTGCTAAATTCGTGATGACCGGACGCAAGCAAGCCTTCCTGGCAGTAATTCTTCTGGGTCTGGTTCCAATCGCCTATTTCCTTAATCCGGTCATTGTTGGCCTGATTATGCTGCGCAAGGGCACGCAGGAAGCAGCCTATGTGCTGGCTTGGGCAATATTACCGGTGGCTGGTTGGGCCGTTTTAGGTGATCCGGGTCCCCTGATCATGTTAATAGGCATCAGTGGACTCGCCTACCTGTTAAGGGTGACAGAGTCCTGGGAATTTACTCTGTTGGCAGCCATTGTCATCGGTGTATGTGTGGAGATTTACCTGCGGGTGCAACCGACTGTGCTGGATGTGATATTTCTGCAGCTTGATGAATACCTGGCCACCAATAATGTACAGGGATTGGAGCTGGAACAACTGCGGGACGTACTGACCAGCTTTCTTGGCGCAATGTATATGTTTTTGGCCATCGTCTTGTTGATGCTGTCTCGGTGGATGCAGGCCGCCCTGTATAACCCGGGTGGATTCCAAAAGGAATTCCATGGGCTGCGTATAGAAAAGAATGTAGCCCTGCTATTGCTGGGGTTGATGTTGCTGGCGAATTTTGGTGTTTTCGTGCCAGAGTCGTGGGTTTTGTATTTGATACTCCCATTGATGTTTTCAGGCCTGGCCCTGATACACGCGGTAGTCGCGAGGAAGAAGTTATCCACAATGTGGTTGACTGCGCTCTATGCATTTCTCATGTTGCCGGTGGTTGCACAATTACTGGTACTGCTGGCACTGGTAGACAGTTGGTACAATTTTAGAGCACGGATTCAGAATCCCGTGTGACAGAGATTTGAGACGAGGAAGAAATCATGAACGTAATTTTGCTTCAAAAAATAGGCAAGCTGGGTGAGATAGGCGACACCGCCACTGTGAAGGCAGGCTATGCCAGAAACTTCCTGTTTCCGCAGGGCAAGGCTATTCCAGCTACCAAATCGAACTTGGTAGACTTCGAAGGCAGAAAATCTGAGCTGCTAGCAGCGCACGATGCCAAGCTCGCAGCATCGCAAAAACGCGCCGAACTGGTAAACGGTGTCAGCGTCACTATCGAAGTGAATGCCAGCGACGAAGGACATCTGTTCGGTTCTGTGGGTACCCGCGAGATAGCAGACGCTGTGAATGCCATAGCCGGCAGTGATATTGCCAAGAGCGAAGTACTGTTACCCAACGGCGCCATTCGCGAACTCGGTGAGGCTGAGGTTGTGCTGGATCTGGGTCGCGGCGTTCATGCGACGGTTTCGCTCGCGGTGGTTGGACTCAAGTCAGCCGCTGGTGTGAGTGATGACGGCAGTGTCATCGAAGCGATAGAGAAGGTCGAAGAAGCTGAAGCTGCAGCTGCAGCGGAAGAGGCGGCAGCACAAGCTAAGGTCGAAGCGGACAGCAGCGACAATTAAGTTTCGAATTTGCGGGTCACCAGCTTGACCTGCCTACCTTCATGAAGCACCATCTGTTAACTCAGTTGGTGCTTTTTTTGTGTAAAAATTACAGACCCAATCCATGTCCTTCGATACGTTTAGCAATAGCGATGACTCCAGTAACATAGCTTCTCTCAAGGTGCCGCCGCATTCTGTCGACGCAGAACAGGCCGTGTTGGGTGGCCTGATGCTGGATAACACAGTCTGGGACGACATCGTCGATGTGCTAGCCGCAGAAGACTTCTATCGTGCCGAACACCAGTTGATCTTCCAGGCGATGATGCGGCAGAGTGAGGCCAATAGCCCGATCGATGCGCTGACCCTGGTGGAATCTCTCAACAACCTCAATGAGCTGGAAACTGCCGGCGGGCCGGAATACCTGGGTGAGCTTGCAGGCAACGCCCGTGGCACCGCCAATATCCAGGCCTACGCTGATATCATTCGTGAACGCGCCATCTTGCGGCGTTTGATTTCTGTCGCCTACAACATCGCCGACAGCAGTTTTAATACCGGTGGTAAGAAAGCAGGGGAGGTTCTCGATGATGCCGAAGAGCAGGTTTTCAATATTAATGATGAGCGTGCCAAGGAGATTGGGCCGGTACATATTACTCCCCTGGTTAGAGCGGCAGTCGACAGAATTGATGAGTTGTCAGCACTGGACGGTGAACTCACAGGGCTAACAAGTGGTTTTACCGATCTGGACAAAAAGACTTCGGGTTGGCAAAGATCTGACTTGATAATCGTCGCCGGCAGGCCCTCCATGGGCAAGACTGCCTTCGCCATGAATCTGGTTGAAAATTCGATTATGCACAGCGACGACGCCGTGGTTGTGTTCAGCCTGGAAATGCCTGCTGAGAGCCTGATTTTCAGAATGTTGTCGTCTATCGGCAGAATTGATCAAACCAAATTGCGTACCGGTCAGATGAGCGCCGAAGACTGGCCTAGCTTCAATGATGCGGTTGGAAAGTTGAAGGACAAGCCCTTGTATATAGACGACAGCTCGGCAATTACGCCCATGGAGATGAGAGCCAGGCTGCGTCGGATCGAGCGCCAGCTTGAGCGTGAGCAGAAGAGACTCGGACTGGTAGTTATCGATTATCTGCAACTGATGCAGCTGAAAGGCAACACGGAAAATCGAGTCGGGGAAATCTCGGAAATATCCCGGTCGCTAAAGTTATTGGCGCGTGATTTCAAGTGTCCGGTGATTGCCCTGTCACAGCTTAATCGTGGTCTGGAGCAGCGCCCCAATAAACGCCCGGTAATGTCGGACCTGCGTGAGTCAGGCGCCATTGAACAGGACGCCGATGTCATCGTTTTCATTTACAGAGATGAAGTTTACAACGAAGATTCACCGGACAAGGGTACCGCCGAAATTATCATTGGCAAACAAAGAAACGGCCCCATTGGCTCGGTTCGACTCAGCTTCCTGGGCCAGTACACGCGTTTCGAGAACCACGGCCAACCTCGTTATGATGACAGTTACACCCACGACTAGAATTCACTGCCCAGGTTAAGCAGGTTGGGCTCAGGACAAGGGAATGAACGAGCCACGCAAAAGAGCCTGGGTAAGCATCGATACGCAGGCACTGCAAAAAAATCTGGCCAGGGTTCACTCGCTCTGTCCCGAATCCACAATTTTTCCGGTCATTAAAGCCAACGCCTATGGTCATGGCATGGAGCAAGCAGCGCGGGCGTTTACAAGCTCTCATACCCAAATAGCAGGGTTTGCGGTTGCCACAGTGGACGAAGCGCTGGCGCTGGATAAGCTCGAATTCGATATTCCGATTCTGCTGTTGCCGGGCTTTGCCGATGAACAAGAGTTGGCAGCATGCGTTGGCGCCGGCATCGAGATGGTAGTACATTCCCGCTACCAGGTAAGCGCACTGCAAAAGTTGTTTGACGCTGACGTCTTCCCGGGAGTCCCCAGGCTTTGGGTCAAACACAACTCAGGCATGAATCGCCTGGGATTTTCCTGCGCTGACTGCATCGAGGCATACCAGGCACTGCATCGACTGCCTGAAGTCGAGCTGGTGCTGATGTCCCATCTGAGCTGCGCCGATGACAGTACAGATTCGACTAGCCAGGAGTTCACCAGCGCGCAAATTACACAATTTAACAAGGTCAGGGATCAACTCGTAGAGGCTACGGGTAAGGCCATAGTCTGTAGCATGGCGGCATCCGCCGGCATTCTCGGCTTGCCGGCAACGCATTATGATATCGTGCGTCCAGGCATCATGTTGTACGGGGCTTCTCCATTGACGACTGCAACCGGGGAAGAGCTGGGTCTGTTGCCGGTGATGACCTTATATTCCAGATTGATTGCGATTAATGCCGTAGCCGCCGGCGCTTCGATTGGCTACGGCGCTACCTACACCTGTGATCGCGACACTCGGGTTGGAGTGGTTGCCATTGGTTATGCCGATGGCTATCCCAGATCTGCCATAAACGGTACTGCCGTGCTGATACAGACACAGGCGGGCTCAGTGCGTACGCGTCTGATTGGGCAGGTTTCTATGGACATGATCACGGTGGATATCAGTGGAGTGGATAGCGTACAGCTTGGAGATGAGGTGGTGTTATGGGGAGTCGGACTTTGCGCCGACGAGGTCGCAAAGCAGGCGCAGACGATTTCCTATGAGCTATTCTGCAAGCTTACCGCGAGAGTTGATTTTGAATACGACTAATTTCTTGTGAGCTAACTCTATGGCAAAAACCAAAGTAGCATTTGTCTGCACAGATTGCGGTACTGAACATGGCAAGTGGCAGGGTCAGTGTGCATCCTGCAAGGCCTGGAATACGCTCTCCCGTATCAATCTGGGAAGTAGTAGCTCGCCCGCAACCAAGGCCGATTTCCGCAGGCAGGGCTACAGCGGCGAACAATCCAATGTGCAGAAATTATCGGAGATCGACCTGCAATCGCTGCCGCGGTTTTCCAGTTCAATTGGCGAAATGGATCGGGTCTTGGGTGGCGGCCTGGTCCCGGGATCGGTGATCTTGATCGGTGGTAACCCAGGTGCCGGCAAGAGTACCTTGCTGTTGCAGTTAATGTGTGTGCTGGCCGGCAGCGGCAGAACCGCGCTTTACGTCACCGGCGAAGAGTCCCTGCAACAAGTGGGTATGCGGGCCCAACGCCTCAATCTTCCACAGGATAATTTGCAACTGCTCACGGAGACTAATGTCGAGAAAATTTGCCAGGCGGCGCAACAACACCAGCCAGAGCTGCTGGTCGTAGATTCGATTCAGGTAATGCACAGCACCGATGTCCCTTCTGCTCCAGGCAGCGTATCCCAAGTAAGGGAATGTGCTGCCTATCTGATTCAGTATGCCAAGCAAACCAACACGGTATTATTTCTGGTTGGCCACGTTACCAAGGAAGGCAATCTGGCTGGCCCCAAGGTGCTGGAACACATGATCGACTGCTTCATCATGCTGGAGGGTGGCAACGACACCAAGTATCGAATTCTGCGGGGGCAGAAGAATCGCTTCGGTGCGGTTAACGAGTTGGGTGTCTTCGCCATGACTGAAACCGGCTTAAAGGAAGTGAAAAATCCCTCGGCTATCTTCCTGGCCAGAACCGAGGAGGATACGCCCGGCTCCCTGGTGATGGTATTGTGGGAAGGCACGCGACCGTTATTGGTGGAGATACAGGCCCTGGTGGACGCCAGTCCGCTGGGGAATCCACGGCGGGTAGCGGTAGGCCTGGATCAGAATCGCCTGGCCATGTTGCTGGCTGTTCTGCACCGCCACGGTGGGCTCTATATGGCGGATCAGGATGTGTTCGTCAATGTGGTTGGAGGTGTGAAGGTAACTGAAACCAGTGCCGACCTGGCATTGCTATTGGCTATCGTTTCGAGCTTCAGGGACAAGTCGCTGCCGAAAGATCTGGTGGTCTTTGGTGAGGTCGGCCTGGCCGGTGAGATACGTCCTGTACCGGGCGGTCAGGAACGATTGCGAGAAGCTGCCAAGCATGGATTTACCCGCGCCATCGTGCCAAAACAGAATGTGCCGAAAGACAAAATCGAGGGTATTGAAATCGTCCCAGTGACCAAGGTCGCGCAGGCACTGGAAGCGATATAAGCAGAGCGAGAGACCGATGCCGGTTTTCTTCTCGCCAGCGAAGCCCGGAGAGCATGCCGAACTGGCCATCAGTGATATTGAGATCGGCAATGGTGTAACTCGCCAGCATGTTTTTGTTTTCTGGTCGGTACTTTTCTGCTTTGCGCCAGGCCGCCAGTTTACGCTCGGCTCCGTATGTAATTATTTATTCGGCGTGCAGCCTACGGATTAACACGGCGCTCAATTTCGCGCGTTCCAGCAACGAACTCACTCGTGCTTCTTCCCGGTTAGAGTGGGCTCCACTACCGGCTACGCCCAGAGAATCCAAAGTAGGTAGGCCCACTGCCTGTGTTAGTGAGCCATCGGTGCCGCCGCCGGAATCGTACACGCCCAGGTTCTGCCCCAGTAGTCGACCGATGGCGCGGGTTTGCTCTAGTAAACGGTCTGATTCCAGCGTCGGTATCTTTGGCGGCCGGTGCAAGTTGGTCCAGCTCTCGGTTGTGATCTCACCGGAATCCACGGAGTAGCTATAAAGATTAGCAAAGATGTCTTCGAATTGATCGACCGCGTCCAGACCCTGCTGCGGCTGCGGGTATCGAAGATCGACGAAAGCCTCTGCGCAGGGAGCGATGGTATCGCGAGCTTCGCCGCCACTTACCACGCCGACATTCACGGTGACACCGGACTCGTAATCGGTCATGTTTTCTATCTCGACAATCTTGTAAGCCAGTTCCTTGATTGCAGATCGGCCTTGTTTATGAGCGCCGCCCGCGTGAGATGCCTTGCCATGAATCACAAACCTTGCCAGTCCCAGACCCTTGCGTTGGCGCACCAGGGTGTCGTTTCCCGATGACTCGTAGACGAGGCCATAGTCATGTAGCTTGGCCTGCTCCTCGAGGAACTTACGTGAGGACAAGGAGCCTATTTCTTCATCGCTATTGAGCAGAATAGTAATCGCTTTGTCCTCCAGTTCTCCGGCTTCGGCCAAAGCTTTCAATGCATACAGCATCACCACCAACCCACCTTGCATATCGACAACACCGGGTCCGTACACCGTGTCACCCTCGCGGCGGAAAGTTTGAAATGGGCTGCTTGGAGGGAACACAGTATCCAGGTGTCCCATTAATAACAGACTGGTACCGCTGCCCTGCCTCTGGGCGAGGATATGATCGGCTACATCAATGGAGTAGTCGCTGCCGGGACAACTCGGCATCTCGATAACACTCCCTGGCAGAGTGGAAATCGAAAACCCCAGTTGGCGCAATTCCTGGCTAAAAATAGTAGCTAATTCATCGACACCTGCCTTGTTCAGACTGCCGGTATTGATGTTGGTCAGCCGCTCCAACATATCGAGCATATTGTCTTCCTGAGAGTCGAGCCAGAGGTTGGCCTCCAATTCCGCTGCAGTCAGCGACGCCTCTATAGCCTTGGCAGCGTTGCCAGTATTAGGTGACATGCCGGTCGCCAGTAAAACTAACAGAGAGAAAACAGGTGGATAGTACTGCATGCTGCTATTCCTTTGTTGTGCCCGCAGTCATGTGGGCGCAGGTCTGTTCAACCAACACCGAGTTAAAGTCTGCAAGCCTTGTGGATCATCATTTGAAGAGTTACTGCGGCCATTAATCCCGCTGCATAGTCAAGTTCAGTTGAGCCGTTTGCCCGTTCTGAAAGTCATGGCCTCGGTGTTGCCACCGGCATCGTAGTATACACCGGGTCCTTCTCTCAGGCCGTTTATCCAGGTGCCAATATAACGATCGCCATTGGCGAAGTAATAAGTGCCCTCACCATGGATCTGATCATCCCGAAAGTTGCCTTTGAAGCGATTGCCATTGGCAAAGGAATAATTGCCCGGGCCACTCATCACATTGTGTCGCCACTGGCCCTCGTAACGGTCACCGGTAGCCCACACTTTGGTGCCATAGCCGTCCTGCTCACCCTGGCGCCAGCCGCCGGTATAGCGATTCCTGTTGGCCCAGTTAAAGGTACCCTGACCGTCCCGTATATTGTTGTCGAACATGCCCTCGTAGCGATCGCCATTGGCCCACTCAAAAGTACCCCGACCGTCCTGCGCGCCTTCTTGCCATTGGCCTGAATAGCGATCGCCATTGGCATAGATGTAGTTGCCCTGTCCGTCTATGCGATCGTCAAGCCACTGACCTTCGTAGCTATCTCCGTTTAAGAAAAAGAAGCTGCCGCGACCGCTCTTGCGATCATTCAGGTACTGCCCGGAGTAGCGTTCACCGCTGGCGAGATACAGCGTACCCTGACCATTCTGGCGACCATTACGAAATTGGCCTTCATAGCGATCGCCATTGAAAAATAGTATATGCCCTGTCCGGTTTTCTGGTCGGCGCTAAACTGTCCCTCGTAGCGATCACCATTGTAAAGCGTCAAGGTGCCGCGACCCTGGAAGCTATTGTTAAGGCATTGACCTTCATAGCGGTCGCCTGCTTGCCAGCGGTAAGTGCCGGTGCCGCGAATACAGCTGCCGCTGAGCCAGCCACTGTCTGCCGCCAACGTGGGTAGCGGGGCTAGCAGCAGTGCGAGAACAATCAGTCTTTTCATTACACTCTGGATAAGCTTGTTCATTAAATGGACGTATACGCGGAAGATTAACCTAATTGTGCATAATAACGGACTACTTTTTTGAGTCGAGGCAGTACATCGCAAAATTCGGCATGCCTGTCCTAGGGCAGCACTAATCGCTTACAAAGCCGTCGGTAAAAAGCACTCTTTTGCTGATTAACAAGCCAGTCTCAGTTTTTTCCCATTGGTTTCGGTAGATTCCGGAACTGCGGATTAAGGCAACACTATCGGCGGCGGTTTGAGGAGTACTGCCTTTTTAAGAGCGTAATTAACAATGGGCTTGCAATTCATAATAGACTAGTCTATTATTCGACCCATGGCTAGAACCCGTGATGAAGACAAGTTTAATCAGTGCCGGAAATCCCTGCTCGAAGTCGGGCAGCAGCTGTTTTTAGGCAGTAGCTTCAATTGCGTTGGCTTGAATGACATTTTGAAGCAGGCCGAGATACCGAAGGGCTCTTTTTACCACTATTTTGACAGCAAGGAAGATTTTGGCTTGCAGGTGATCGAGCATTATCACCGACATAATTATGCGGCTCTGGAGGCGATACTGGCAGATACGAGCTTGAGTCCGTATCAGCAGTTGAAAACCTATTATGAAAACAACATCAGCCATTTTACGGATATAGGCTATTGCCAGGGTTGTTTGATGGCAAATTTGTCCCAGGAAATTGCCGATGTGAATGAGAAATTACGTTGCAAGATCAGCTTGCTTTCGAAACAGACGGTGGATCAGGTGGCGGGATGTATCGAGAAGTTACAACCCAATGAACTTAATTTGGGACACCTTAGAGCCTGCGAGGCGGCCCAGGTCCTGATGAATTCCTGGCAGGGTGCCGTCATGAAGATGAAGCTGGAAAAGAGTCGTGAATCACTGGAAGTATTTATGAAATTCTTTTTCACACACTAAACAATTTTCTGTAATTATAAATATTAGACCGGTCAATTATTTATTAATGCTGTTTCCCGGACTCGTAACAGACAAATATCCCTTCAGATAACAGATGTAGCTGTCGTAGAGAACCTACGAGACTAAAAGTCTGAATCTGGATTCGCAACACGCATTAGATGGACAATTACAATGACCAAATGCAGAGTAAATAGCAGTTCCATGCGCTTACAGCTACTCCTTGATATGCCAATGCGCAGGATGTCGTTTCCCCTCGACATTGCATTGGCTATCTTTTTGATTCTGATTCTCTTCAGCTACTCAGCACAGGCTGCGGTGGAGAGTGACCCCCTGGAAGGCGTGAACCGAGTTACGCATCAATTCAATCACGTGCTGGACAGAGTATTGGTGAAACCTCTGGCAGGAAGCTATCAGCAACTGACGCCCGAACCCGTAAAGACAGGAGTGAAGAATTTCTTTAGTAATCTGGATGATGTGCGAGTTACATTCAACGACCTGTTGCCGTTTCGCTTTGTTCAGGCCGCGTCGGATCTCACTCGCTTCGCTGTAAACAGCACTCTGGGTGTTGGTGGATTATTGAATGTGGCCGATTCGATGTTTGATTTGAAGAAGAACCCCCAGGACTTTGGCAAGACGCTCGCACACTGGGGCGTGGGATCAGGACCTGACATAGTCCTGCCATTGTTCGGGCCCAGTACAGTACGGGACTCGTTCGGCCTCGGGGTTGATACGTTGATAGACCCGCTGCCAGCAGTCGAGCATGTTGAATCTCGCAATAGCTTGTTGGCGGCAAAGACCGTAGAATTCCGGGCAAGCGTACTGGGTTTTGATGATCTGATCAGCGGTGACGCCTACCTGTTTACTCGCGGCGCCTATTTGCAATACCGGGATCACGTGATCAATGGCGGCTTTGCCGACCTTGCTTTTGAAGATTTTTAATAAACCTCTGAGCAGCTTGCGCTAGCCTGGCTTGAGCAGACGTGCAGCTCCGCCTTTTAGACCCTCTCGTAAACTTTCACCCCACCAGTAGGGTAAACTACCGTGTTGAATATGGATTTTGAGAGCTCTGTTGTGATTGACAGCAATCAGCTTGATTGGATCGCCAGCCCCAGGCCGGGGGTGTGGCGTAAACCGCTGGCACGGGAAGAGGCAGAAAGAGGACACGCCACCAGCATCGTGCGCTATGACGCCGGTGCCAGCTTTTCCGAACATGGGCATCCTCTGGGCGAGGAAATCCTGGTGCTGGACGGGGTTTTCTCTGACGCGACAGGGGACTACGCCGCGGGCACTTACTTTCGAAATCCCGAGGGTTTCCGACATGCTCCGTTTAGCGAGTCCGGGTGTGTGATATTGGTAAAGCTGCATCAGTTTCAGCTTGGCGACGACGCCCATGTCACTATAGAAATTGACACCGCAGATTGGAAAATCGGTCAAGGCAATCTAAAGGTGCTACCGCTGCATGCCTATGGCTCAGAGTCGGTGGCGTTGGTGCATTGGCCGGCCGGGGAAAAATTTCATCGTCATGTGCACCCGGGGGGTGAGGAAATATTCGTCATAAAAGGGGAGTTCATTGACGAACACGGCCGCTATCCCGCTGGTAGCTGGATTCGCAGACCCCATATGAGCCAGCACAGGCCTTACGTGGAAGCCGAAACCCTGCTGTGGGTGAAGGTTGGACACTTGCCAGCCAAGTGAGGCTGCGGACCCCGAGGGTAGGCGCTTGCAGCAAATGAGATTAGCACGGGGACCTGAGGAAATGATTACCCACTTTTTATTAGCTTGGTGTTAGTCTAGGAACCAGGATGGAATATAGATAGTTCTCGCTATTACTTCAGCGATTAATCGAATGAAGATGGCCCGGAAACTGTCTTTTTAGATTCTGTAACTATTGCATCTTCTATTCAGTCGATTACCCGGTGCAGGCCTGTCTTGAGGAGTACACAATGACAACCTTTGCGATCATCAACCTTGTTGTATTTACCGCCCTGCTGAGTTTCCTGTTTCAGCTGGCTAACAAGGGGCTTGGCCTCTCACGCCGCGTGTTGGCCGGCTTGGTGGTGGGTACGCTGTTTGGTTTTTATCTGCAGGGGGTTTTCGGTTACACCGACGTGGTTACTTCGCAGACGCTGGAGTGGACAGGAATTGTCGCGAATTCCTATGTGAACTTGCTGTTCATGATAATCATGCCGCTGATCCTGATCACCATGATAGCTGCCGTGCTCAAGGTCGAGGAAATTAAATCTCTCGGCAAGATCGGTGGCACCGTGGTCGGTATTCTTATTGGCACCACCGTTATTGCTGCCTTGATCGGCATTGCCATGGCTTCTATTTTCGGATTAAACGCGGGCGACCTTGCCGCCGGTGCCAGAGAACTGGCGCGAGCAGAAGTACTGGAGTCCCGGGTTGGCAGTATGTCGAATATGAGCCTTCCGGATTTGCTGGTTAGTTTCGTTTCCCAGAACATATTTTATGATTTGACCGGAGCCCGCAGCACTTCAATTATTGCCGTTGTCATCTTCGGTTTGTTATTCGGCATTGCCGCGCTGTTGGTGGCTGAAGAAGATTCAGCTCACGGTGAACGTATCCGCTCATTCGTCGACACCATGCAGG
>CAVOFA010000057.1:0-17928 GCA_963694865.1 Gammaproteobacteria bacterium
TCGATCGCAGTGAGCAGGGACTTGATGTCAAATCGTGTAATCGACATTGCTCTTGCTAGTTGGCGGCAGCATTGCTGATTGGGGCGGACCAACGCAGAAATTCCTGCTTATCCCCGCGAAACACAACTCGCTGCAGTTTTTTATCCAATTGGTAGCTGTACATGGGGTCATAGTAGTTCTGCAGCAGTGATTTAATCCAGAGTTTGTGAGCCAGAAACTCAGCATCATTGTCCTGGTTCGCCAGCGCGTCTTGCATCAGCGCTCGTATTGATTGGTAGTTTTCACTTCCCAATCTTTTCTGAATCCGCTCGAGGCTGGATAGTAGAAAACTTTCAAATACGACGCGGAAATCTTCGCCTGCATCCTGATTGAACTCCAGGTAATTAGAAAGAATATAATCGTTAAGAATAGTTTCTACCCTCGAATCTACAGACTCTTCAACCACCGCTATAGGTGCCACCAGCATCCTGGTATAAAGTGACGGAGGTATACCTACAGAGCCGATACCCCGGGCCTCGTCTTCAATAAATATTTTGGTTTTCGCCGCCGTGGATAAATTAAGAAATGCAGCGGCAAGATTGTTCTCGAAATTACTCTGAGAAGGTTGCGGTCTGGCTCTTCTGCCGAAAGCAGAACCGCGGTGATTCGCTATGCCTTCGAGATCTATGCTGTTTGCCAGGCCATTGAGAAGATGGGTTTTTCCCGATCCAGTCTTGCCGGCAATGAGTAAAAACTCTGTGTTCGCGCTGATGCTATCCAGTTTGTTGATCAGGAATCGTCGCAGGGCTTTATAGCCACCTTCGATGCGAGGCACAGAAACACCTTGCTGGCTTAACCACTGTTGTACGGTTTTCGACCTCAATCCTCCGCGGAAGCAATAGAGCAGGGCGGATGGCTGTTGCTCGAGATAGCGCTGCCAGCTTAAAAGCCGCTGCTGTTTAACTTCTGCGTTTACCAATGTGTTGCCGAGTTCGATGGCCGCTGCTCTACCCCGTTTGCGATACTGTGTGCCCGCTGCCTCGCGCTCCGCATCAGTGAGCAGAGGAAGATTGGTGGCGTGTTGAAAGGCGCCGCGCTGAAACTCGATGGGCGCACGCACATCCAGCAGTGGGGTGCTGTTTTTAAATATGTCGTCGAATGACTTCGCGGATACAGTATCAGGCATGAAGCAAAACGGGTGCTGGCTTTGGGTCAATTGTAAGGGTGATCAAGTGTAGCACCTGCTCCTCTGCGAACCCTAGTCGAACCGGGTGCGAGCAAGGGCTTGTTGTTTTTCTTGGATCAATCTGCAGCCCAGACTATGATGAGTTGAGAGCAGTCGCGATAGCGGAGCTTAGGACAAACTGTGAGTGCGAATAAAATCAAGGCAGCGAATATTGATCCGGTTGAGTTGGTCGCGCGCATCAAGACCAAGGGGCCGGCGCCAGTTCATCTTTGGGATCCGCCTTTTTGTGGCGATATGGATATGCGGATCGCTAAAGATGGGATCTGGTATCACCAGGATCGGCCGATTCGACGTCCGACCATGGTGCGTTTGTTTGCCTCCATTCTACGCCTGGACGATGATGGTGAGTACTACCTGGTCACACCGATAGAAAAAGTAAGAATTCAAGTCGAAGATTGTCCGTATGTAATCATAGCGATGGAGGTCGAGGGCAGTGGCTCATCTCAAAACCTGCAATTTGAAACCAATACCGGCGAAGTGTTTATTGCAGGCGCGGAACATGGAATCTGCATTGAAGTAGACGAGTTGACCGCCGAGCCTCACCCGTTCGTGCACGTACGCAGTGGATTGAATGGACTGATTAATCGGGCTGTGTTCTATCGCCTGGTGGAATTGGTGGAGTGCAAGCTTGGGGATGCAGGCAGTGAACAGGGGGTTTGGAGTGGTGGCGAGTTTTTCAAATTGGCAGGGCTTTAATAGCTTTGTCGGCTTCGCAGCAAGTTGCCCTGTCTGGTCAAAAACGTCATGATATGCCCCTTTTTTCTGGCGGCCGGCAGCCTCGGCCGCTGATTGAAATCTCTTTAGTCAAAGTATTCAGGAGAATCCATGAAGGTTCTTGTTGCAATAAAACGCGTCGTTGACGCAAATGTGAAGGTAAGGGTCAAATCCGATGGCACTGGCGTGGACTTGACCAACGCCAAAATGGCCATGAATCCCTTCTGTGAGATCGGCGTCGAAGCAGCGATCCGCATGAAAGAAGCCGGTGCTGTTGAAGAAGTAATCGCGGTTTCTATTGGGCCTAAGGCCTGTCAGGAACAGATACGTACCGCCCTCGCCCTGGGTTGCGATCGTGGTATTTTGGTTGCAACAGACGAGCAAGTCGAACCACTTGCGGTCGCCAAAATACTAAAGGCACTGACAGAGAAGGAAGATATTGGGCTGGTGATTTTGGGTAAGCAATCGATCGACACCGACAACAACCAGGTTGGACAAATGTTGGCCGCCTTGTGTAACTGGCCGCAGGGCACTTTCGCCTGCAAGGCTGAGTTAAGCGAGGATCAGATCGAAGTAACCCGCGAGATTGATGGCGGCGAACAAACCGTGCGGCTGAGCCTGCCGGCGGTGATAACGACAGACCTGAGACTTAACGAACCACGTTATGCTTCGTTGCCCAATATTATGAAGGCAAAGAAAAAGCCGATAGACACCGTGACTGCTGTCGAACTTGAAGTCGACATTGGATCCAGGTTGAAGACTCTCAGTGTGGATGCTCCGGCACAGCGCTCGGCTGGCATTATCGTGGAATCGGTAGCAGAGCTGGTGAACAAATTAAAGACAGAAGCAAAGGTCATTTAGGTAAGAATTATGTCAATACTTGTAATTGCGGAACACAATAACGAATCACTGAAGCCGGCAAGTCTAAATGTCATAGCCGCTGCTACGGCCATAGGCGGGGACATCGATGTACTGGTTGCCGGTTGCGGTTGCCAGCAAGTAGCCGCTGCGGCGGCGCAGGTAGCCGGCGTCGCCAGAGTAATCGTTGCGGACAACGGTGCCTATGAGCATCAGCTGGCTGAGAACATAGCCCCTTTGGTAGTGGAACTTGGCAAGGCGTATTCTCATATACTCGCTGCAGCAACAACTACCGGTAAAAATCTGACGCCGCGGGTCGCGGCCTTGTTGGATGTGGCGCAGATTTCCGAGATAGTGGAAGTGAAAGCGGCGGATACTTTCGTCCGACCTATCTATGCCGGTAACGCCCTGGCTACGGTGCAGTCGGCTGACGCGATAAAGGTTATTACCGTAAGAGCTACGGGCTTCGATGCAGCAGAGCAGGGTGGTAGTGCAGCAATAGAGAGCTCGGATATTGTTATAGAGCAGAGCTGTGCCCGTTACGTCAGTGAGCAGCTCTCTGTCTCTGAGCGGCCAGAGCTCACATCCGCGTCTATCATCATATCTGGTGGTCGTGGCATGCAGAATGGCGAAAATTTCTTATTGCTGGAAAAAGTTGCGGATAAATTGGGTGCAGCCATCGGCGCGTCACGAGCAGCCGTGGATGCGGGCTTTGTGTCCAATGATATGCAGGTAGGTCAGACCGGAAAAATAGTCGCCCCAGATCTTTATATTGCTGTCGGCATATCCGGAGCCATTCAACACCTCGCCGGCATGAAGGACAGCAAGGTGATCGTCGCCATCAACAAAGACGAGGAAGCACCAATATTTCAGGTGGCGGATTACGGCCTGGTGGCGGATCTTTTCAAGGCCTTGCCTGAGCTTGAAGCAGCGCTTTAAGCGTCATCAGGCTGCAAGCAAGACCAAAAAGCCCGGACACGCCGGGCTTTTTTTTGTCTTGGTTATAGCTGCAGGCCATGATTTTAGTTAAAGATAGTGGAGCAGCTATTCGCCGCTTTTTTGCTCCGCCTGTTGTTGGCACTTAACTTCTCTTGGGTCGTTAGACGCTCTGCTGGCAGAGCTGCCTGTGCCGGGCTTGTCAGCGCTGGCTTGCGGGGGACGCTCCTTTGCAACTGCAGGCTTCTCGGCTTTTTCCACAGCGGCTGCAACCGGCGTACTTTTAACCTCTGCAGGAGCTGCGCTTGTCGGCGCCGGCTTTGCCACTTTTGCTACAGCCGGCGTCGCTGTTTCAATTGCTGCCGGTGTTTTACTCCCCGTAGTTGCAGCACTGTCGGTCCTGGGCCGCCTGACTTTGGCCGCGGGCTTTCTTTTCTTCGGTGCGGCGGGCGCTGAACTGGCAACAGCGTCTGCAACCGCGTCGTTCAGAGTTTTTATATCAGTGCTCGGGGCTTCGGCCTTCTTTTCCGTGCTCGCTGCAGCAGGCGTGATGGAGGGCGCGGTACTGCTTGCGACTGGTTCTTCCTTATTGTGTTTCGAAGTTGCCGGCGTCGAATCTGTGTTTGCCGCGTTGACAGTTTCAGGCTTGCTCGGTTGCTCTGCTGATGTCACCGCCTGAGGCGCTTGTCTCGCAGCTTCTGCTGGCGTGCTTTGCGGCTGTGCAGTTGCTTGGCTGACCGCAACTGGTGCTGCATCGGGCGCTTTATTTAATGCGCTGGTTTGGGCTGGAGCGGGGGCATTTACTGCTTCGCTGCTAACAGCCTGCTGCGATTCCACACTGCCAGTTGCTACCGGGGATTTCGCCTCGGCCTGAGTACTATTGGCTTCGCTGCTCACTGGTCTGGGTCCGCGGCGACGCTGATTGGTATTTTTGGGGCGCTTGCTGGCAGGTCTTCGCTGTGATTTTTGCTCAGACTTCTCCTGGTTTTGTCCCTGGCCCTGACCCTGACCCTGGGATCGCCCCTGGTTTCTGGATTGCGATTGATTGCCACGAGATTGTTTGCGCTCTTCAGCAGATTTGTCGCGGGTAGTGCTCTCGCCAGCAGGCTTGCCGGTTGCCTGTTTGCGTCGCGGTTGGCCGTCTTGCTTGCCGCGCTCACTCCTGCCGCTGGTATTACTGCGAGATCGTTGATTGCGTTGGCTGCTTGAGGATTGATGATTTCGATTTCGGTTAGGCTGTTGCCGCTGCTGCTCGGGCTTGGCGCTTTGCTTGGGGGAGGGGCTAAACAGGCTGGCAATAGCTGCGAAGAAAGACGCCAACAGACCCTTTTTTGGTGGTGGTGTGCGTTCCGCCGGAGCATTATTGACCGAGGGCCGTTGTACTGCTGCCGCTGCTTGTTTTTCTGCCTGGGGCTTGGCATTTACCGCTGGCTCCGGCACTGAGGTGGCTTCTACCTCATAGCGTTCAGCCTGTTGGTCGAGCGCCGTAATCTCGTAATGCGGTGTCTGCATATCGGGGTTCGAAACGATAACCAGCTTGGTTTTACTCTGCTCTTCTATTTCTGTGACCGCGAGACGCTTCTCGTTCAGCAAGTAAGAGGACACAATCAACGGCACCGTAGCTTTTACTTCCTGGCACTTCTGCTTATTAGCCTCTTCCTGCAGGATTCTCAAGATTGAGAGTGAGAGCGACTCGACATCACGAATTGTGCCCTGGCCGCTACAGCGAGGGCAGACAATGGCACTGGTCTCACCCAGCGATGGTCGCAGTCGTTGTCTGGACATTTCCAGTAGACCGAAACGGGAAATTCTACCGACCTGCACTCTGGCACGGTCTGGCTCCAGGGCGTCGCGCATGCGGTTTTCCACTTTCCGCTGATTGCTATTGGAGCTCATGTCGATAAAATCGATGACTACAAGTCCGCCCATATCTCGCAGGCGCAATTGCCTAGCGACCTCATCTGCCGCTTCAAGATTGGTATTAAGCGCGGTTTCCTCGATATCTGCGCCGCGGGTTGCGCGGGAGGAATTGATATCGATAGAAATCAAGGCTTCGGTGGGGTCGATTACCACGGAACCGCCTGATGGCAGTTTTACTTCTCGTTCGAAGGCACTCTCGATCTGACTCTCAATCTGATAGCGATTGAACAGCGGTAGCTTATCGTCATACAGCTTAATGCTACTCTCGTACTGCGGCATCACCTGCTTGATAAAGGTGATGGCTTCTTCGTAAGACTCCGTGGTATCGAACAGCACTTCGCCAATATCCTGGCGCAAATAGTCACGGATAGTCCGAATGATGACATTGCTTTCCTGATAGATAAGAAATGGTGCTGACTTCTCAGTCGACGCATCCTGTATCGATTTCCAGAGGGCGAGCAGATAGTCAAGGTCCCACTGCAGTTCCTGTTCATCCTTGCCGACTCCAGCGGTGCGAACAATCATGCCCATGCCGTCGGGAATCGTCAGGCTGCGCAGCGCATCGCGTAACTCGGAACGCTCATCGCCTTCGATGCGACGAGAAATGCCCCCGGCTTTGGGGTTATTTGGCATTAGCACCAGATAACGTCCCGCAAGGCTGATGTAGGTGGTGAGGGCAGCACCTTTGTTGCCACGCTCTTCTTTTTCTACCTGGACAATTACCTCGGTGCCTTCAGGGATCAGTTCTTTCAGTTTGGATTTGTCAGCGCCATCGGCATAGTACTGCCGGGAAATCTCTTTTATTGGCAGAAAACCATGACGCTCGGCACCAAAGTCGACAAATGCGGCTTCCAGGCTGGGTTCTACTCGAGTTATCCGGCCTTTGTAGATGTTGGCCTTCTTCTGGATGCGGGTACGGTGTTCGATGTCCAGGTCGTAGAGTTTTTGACCGTCGACTAGAGCAACCCTGAGTTCTTCTTCCTGGGTCGCGTTGATTAACATTCTTTTCATAATAAGTTCACTTTCTATGTAAATAGATTAACTAGATAAGCAAACTCAGGAGGGGCTATTCACGCCTGAAAAGGACTCGACGACGAACTCATGTCAAGCATTCAGCAAGTCTGAGACAGGCTCAGACCGAGAGGCAACTAAAGTTGGAAAATAAAGCGCGGTATTCGCAATACATCAGCAAAACAGAGCATTCCAGGTAAGAGATGCAAGTTTTATTGCTGAATTGACCCGATAAAGGCTCTGTGTATCGCGTGTATCTTACTGTTTTCATTTAACTTTGTGCCTAATGGCGTTTTTATCTTCCCGCCAGACATTCCTGGCCGGGTTTTCGAATATAAATCCTGAATTTAATTAGTCTTGGTCAATCCAGGCTGTTTTACAGCCTGTTCCGTCATGCTTCCTGTTAAACACATGACGCACTATTATCTGTTTAATGAGATGGCAGGGCGTGGAACTTCTTGCTAGCAGTTGAGCTAGTCTTACGGAGTCGCAATCCTGCCTCGGGGCCTATATGGCCTGTACACCAGTGTCTCGTCAAGCCAGGCACCATAAAGTAGAGTGCGGTACTTGTCCAGATACTGCATCGGCTACGGTTCGGTATTGCTGCCCGATTATCGCCAATCCACGTTACTTTCGATGATTCCAGTAGCGTATGGCGAGGCAATATAGCAGTAAAGCCTATTTAACTCAAATAGAAGAGCTCTCAGGCCTGTGAAATTCGCGTAAAAACAATAACCTGCATCAAGTCCCTGTAGTTGTAAATCCAGTATCAGTTGTCTCTTTCCGTGTCATCGACACAGCTTGATTAAACAATTTCCCTATGCTTAGATTGAGCCCGCACGTGGCTTTGCCAGTACACAGACACAGTTTCAGGAGCTGCTGGCACAAAATAAGAAACACAAGATATAGTGCCAGCAGCATCCGTTTGTGGGGCGGGTGGCACTTTGACCGGGGCATGCAAACATGACGATTTATTCCTACTGCCGGACTTCCGAACTGGAATCTACGCTGGACCAGGACGCATTCAACGCAATACTGGAGCCTGAGGCTCTGGCTATGCAGACCTATTGCCTGAGCCAGCGCTGGTTCATGACTGAAACCTTGAAAGATCGAAATTGCAGCTTGAATCTTGATTTTAACAAGCGGGAGAATGGCAAACGCCTGGTTAATATGGTGGCAGCAGGTGATGTCATCCTTTGCAGTAAACTGGAGCGCATCGTCAGTTCCAGCGATGAGGCATTAAAATTGATTGCAAAACTCAGGGACAAGTTTGTGCAGTTGCACATTGTCGAGTTGGGTGGCGATATTACCCGCACGGACTTCAGCGTCAGCTTCAGTAAGATTGCTGCAGTTTTTTCGGCGCTTGAAAAAAGAAAATCTGCGGAACGTATGAAAGGAGTCAAGCAACGACAACGCAAGCAGGGGCGCTATCTGGGTGGTAGCCGACCGTTCGGGTATATGATTCATGAAAATGGACGCTTAATTGAAAACTCCATAGAACAGCGAGTGTTGGAAAAAATCATGCATTTGAAGAAGCAGGGAAAATCCTTGCGCGCGATTTCAAGCGAAGTATCGACTCCAATAATGCCTATTAGTTTTAAAACCGTACAAAGGCTTATACAGCGTCACGCCGATCAGTTGTAAGCACTCAGCCAGGCCCTCCCCGTGATCAGGCCATTCTCATTATTTATAGGCATACGCTACTCCCTGGCCCGCAAGCACAATTTGCTCTTGTCCTTTGTGTCTCTGATTTCAATGCTGGGGATCAGTCTTGGTGTGCTGATTTTGATTGTCGCCTTGTCGGTGATGAATGGATCTATCACCACGCTGCGTAACGAAGCTCTGAAGTCTGTGCCTCATGTCACACTTTCGAGTGCCTCGCTGCGAGAACAGTTGCCGCGCTATCTGCGATTGGCTGCAGCAGCGGAAGATATTATCGCCGCGGCGCCCTATATTGAAGGTGAGGTAACTTTACGCTATCAGGGCCAGAATAGTTTTGTTCGGCTGCGTGGTATCGATCCTCTGCTGGAAGTGGATGTGGTCGATAATCAGGGTCCAAGATACCGGCAGTTGTTAGAGTCTTTGGCTGCTACTGAAAACGGAATAATCCTCGGAACTCAACTTGCTGGCAGTCTCGGTATATACAACACCGGAGAGGTGAGCGCGATTGCGCTGGAAAGCTTATTGGCAAGATCGCTGGCAGATTCACAGGCTTTTGAAGTGGTGGGTTTTGCAGATTTTGGGATTTATGACAGCAGCAATACTGCGCTGATTAACATGCAGCAGGGCCAAAGGCTTTTTCAGGCAGACCCCGGGGTAGCATTAAAACTCAGGCTCAGGGTCAATGATATATTTAACGCCCAAGCCATAGTCGCCTCTGCGTTCGCATCAGAGCTCGAGGTAACGCTGATACCGTGGAATGTTGCTCAAGCCAGTCTGTTTAATGCGCTAAACATGGAGAAGATACTTACCTCGTTTATGTTGATCATGATCGTCGTCATCGGCGCCGTTAATATCGTATCCACATTAGTGATGGTGGTTTCTGACAAGGGCGCGGATATCGCAATCTTGCGAACCATGGGTGCGAGCAGGAGCACCATAATGCAGGTGTTTATCATTCAGGGCTTCATAGCTGGAGTGATAGGAACTCTGATTGGCGCGGCACTGGGAGTGCTACTGGCACACAATATAACCGCTATCAGCCTTGCCATCGAACGGGTAATTAACTCGATTTTTGTCGATGCCAACATCTATCTTATTTCGCATTTGCAAACCCAGGTGAACGGGAGCGAAGTGCTGTTGGTGTGTGCCGCAGCCTTAGTCATCTCCTTCCTGGCAACACTGTATCCGGCCTATCGTGCCAGCAAGATACAACCGGCTGAAGTCCTGCGTTATGAGTAATAGCCATCTAATGAAATGTCACCAAAACCGGAAGTAGCAATAGCAATGAATTCAGACGCTGCAGCATTGACCTGCGAACACCTGGGTAAGGTGTATTCCCAGGGTCCGCAAGAGGTTGAAGTACTCAAGGATATCAATCTTGAGGTCTTCGCCGGGGATCAAATTGCGATCGTCGGCAGTTCAGGTTCGGGCAAGACAACTTTGCTGAATCTGCTGGGAGGATTGGACTTGCCTAGCAGTGGTTCGGTTTATGTCGCCGGCAAAAACCTGGCGCTGGTGAATGAGACCGAGCGCGGGTTGTTGCGCAACCAGTACCTGGGGTTTGTTTTCCAATTTCACCATTTGTTGGGTGAGTTTACGGCCTTGGAAAATGTCTGTATGCCACTGCTAATAGCCGGTTTGAGCGTGGCATCGGCGGCGGACCGAGCCGGCAAGTTATTGTCTCGCGTTGGCCTGGAGGCCAGGCTTGAGCATAAGCCCTCGGAGTTGTCCGGTGGCGAGAGGCAGCGTGTCGCTATTGCCCGGGCCCTGGTCGCCGAACCAAGTTGTGTGCTGCTGGATGAACCCACCGGCAACCTGGACAGAAAAACTGCGGAGGAAATTCAAGACCTGATGAGTAAGCTTAACAGCAGCCTTGCCATCAGTTTTATTATTGTCACTCACGATGAACGTCTGGCTGACTCCATGCAGCGCAAATTGACATTGCAGGATGGAATGCTACATGAAAGCGAGTAAAACCAACGTCCCTCGCCTGATTGCCTTTCGCTATTTGAGCGTAGGAAAGCGCAGCCATCTGGTTTCGTTTATGTCCGTTATATCAGTTTTTGGCCTCGCTCTGGGTGTTGCCATTCTCATTATTGTACTCTCAGTAATGAATGGCTTCGATCGCGAGATGCGGGAGAACGTGCTCGGGGTGGTGCCCCATATCACTATTTCTACCAGAGAAAATCTGTCAGTTGAAGAGTGGGAGCAGATTCGCGTGAGCGCCGAACAGCATCCACTGGTAACTGCAGTCGCGCCGGTTATTGATGTGGCAGGAGTTGTTGCTACCGCCAGTGGTAACAAGGCAGTGCTCATCAGCGGCATTAATTCAGAGTCCGAAGCAGCAGTTTCTTCCATTGGTAGATTTGTTCGGGCTGGGAGTTTGGAGGCACTACAGAGCAAGCGCTGGGGCATTGTTCTCGGAGCTACCCTCGCGTCTCATCTTGCGGTTACAGTTGGCGACAGGGTAGATGTTTTTTCGGCGGCAGTAACGATAAATCCAGTAACGCCATTGGCGACTTTTAAAAGCTTTGAAGTAGTCGCCATTTTCAAAGTTGGTAGCCTGGAACTGGACGGTGAATTGGCGTTGATTAATTTGCCTTCTGCCCGGGCGCTGTTCAGGATACGGTCGCCCTATAATGGTTTAAGAGTTCGAACCAGTGATGTACTCAATGCTGATCAGATACGCGTGGAACTAGCCAGCGGGCTGCCAAGATACCTCTCAACCCAAAGCTGGACATCCTCACTTGGAAGTATCTATAACAATATAAAATTCTCGCGCTCGATAATCAGCTTCATGCTCTGGTTATTAATCGGTGTAGCCGCCTTCAATCTGGTTGTCAGTCTGATCATGATTGTAAGAGACAAGCGCGGTGACATCGCAATATTGCGAACCCTGGGTGCAAGCCCGGCCATGATCAATCGGATATTTATGTGGCAGGGTTGTCTGATAGGTGCTATCGGAATATTCATTGGCGTCTGCCTGGGCGTCGTGGGCTCATTGAAAATCAGCGACATCGCCACCGCTATTGAAGCACGCTTTTCAATTCAACTGCTCAATGCAGAAATCTACCCGATTGATTTTCTGCCCTCGCAACTGAGTCTTGCGGATGTGCTGATGGTAACGCTGGGGGTGTTGTTGCTGTCATTACTGGCCACCGTGTACCCCGCTCGAAAAGCGGCGGCGGTGCAGCCTGCCGAAGCACTGCGTACAGAGTAAATTAGCGCCAAACTGGCAATTCCGGCGAGCATTCACTAGCTTTAAAGACTTCAATGGATTGGGACAGGTCAGTGCGGTTAGCGCTTGTTTGCTATTGCCTGGGTATCTTTGCTGGCAGTTTTGTCGGCGAAATCAGGCCCTTCGACCTTTACCAGCATCCGTGGATTGCGAGTGTTGCCAGCTTCGCGATAGCCTCCGTTGCGGTGCTTGTGGCGCAGACTTGTGGTTTTTCTGTTTTCCCTGCCAAAGCATTTCGAATAGCGGCCACAGGTTTTTGTCTGGCCCTGGGTTTTCTCTGGCATATGCTGTGGGCGAACTCAATTTTGCTACAGCAATTGCCCGCCGCTTTGGAAGGTGAGGATATAGTAGTGACAGGGGTGGTTGTGTCGCTGCCGGTGCCTAATGATATTTCCCAGCAATTTAAATTTCGTATTCTGCAAAGTGACCGAGGTTTCTCGCAGCGGTTAGTGTTGCTTAATTATTACGGGGACGATTCGATCCGGGCGGGCCAGCATTGGCAATTCCTGGTGCGTTTGAACAAACCCCATGGTTTTGCGAACCCGGCGTCTTTTGACTATGAAGCCTGGCTGTTCCAACAATCGATTGCCGCCAAAGGTTATGTCAGGGACAGTACCGACAATCAGATCTTGTGTACGCAATCACTCTCGGTCAACTCTCTGCGGTCAAGGCTTCGAGACCGTGTGCAGACGGCGTTCGCGGGTCTGGATCATGGCGGTATTATTCTTGCCCTGATACTGGGCGACAGAAGTGAAATATCCCGGGAAACCTGGCAGCAACTTAGCGACGCCGGGGTCAATCATCTCTTTGTTATCTCGGGTTTGCATATAGGCCTGATTGCGCTAGTGGTATTTTGGCTTGCCGATAAGCTAATGCGGCTATGGCCGGCGAGTATGTTATTGATACCGGCGCAAAAGATAGCGGCAATGCTGTCGATTCTGGCAGCGCTTGCTTACAGCTTTCTGGCCGGATTCACCTTGCCGACACAGCGGGCACTGATAATGATCGTGGTGTTCATGCTTGCCTATCTGAGTAGCCGTCCGTTAGCAATTTCCTTCAGGTACTTGCTGGCGCTGACACTGGTGTTGACGGTTAATCCCCTCGCCGTCGTCAGCATGGGTTTTTGGTTTTCCTTCGCTGCGGTTGCTGCACTATTGCTGTGTGTAAATTTGCCGGCACGGGATAAGGATGAGACCACTGCAGCCAGGGCCCGGGATCATATTATTCATCACTACGTTAAACCACAGCTGATCGTGTTCGTGGCACTGGCAACGCCGCTGCTATTCTGGACGCAGCAACTACCGCTGCTATCACCGCTTATCAATATTTTTGCGATACCGTTGGTGGCGCTAATGGTTGTTCCCCTGTGTTTGCTTGCGGTAACTGCGCTGTTGATAAATGAAACAATGGCTCAGATAGTTGTGGCCGCTGCTGACATGATACTTAACGCTTTGTTCCTGCTCATTGCGGGGGCAATGGGGTTGTTTGAAAGCGGGGCGGTAGCTAAGTTTACCGGGCTAAGCTCGGCAATGCTTGTCGCTGTGGGTATTGCAACTGTGTTGTTGCTGCTGCCACGGGGCATGCCGAGTCGGTGGTTGGCATTGCCACAGAGTCTGCCGTTGTGGCTGCCCTTACCGGGGAATTTCGACGCGCCCAGCTTGCAGCTGTATTTTTTGGATGTAGGTCAGGGGCTCGCCGTAGTTATACAAACTCCCCAACATGTGCTGGTTTACGATGCGGGAGCGAATCTGAGTGCGGATTTCAACATCGGCAGCGCTGTGGTTGCCCCATTTCTGAACCAGTTGGGCGTCAGGCACGTGGACCTGGTGGTGATCAGTCACGGTGACAATGACCACGCGGGAGGTTTAAGTGGCCTAATTAGCAACACCGAGGTGGTCGCCATTACCAGCAGTGCTTCGCGCCTACCGCAGCCCTTATCCTCAGCCCTGCCAATAGCCCCCTGTCATGAATATCGGGACTGGAGCTGGGATGAGGTCGGGTTTCGCTTCCTGGGGAGGTATTCCAGTGCGGTGTCGGCTAATGACAATTCCTGTGTGCTACAGATTACCGTCGGCAAGCACAGGGTGCTGTTGCCCGGTGATATTGAGCGCCTGACTGAATATCAATTAGCCAGGCGCTATGGCGACGAGCTACAAAGCACGATTCTCGCCGCGCCTCATCATGGCAGCAAGACCTCTTCCAGCTATCCATTCCTGAAAATGGTTAATCCTGAGATGGTGGTGTTTTCGAGCGGCTACCGCAACAGTTTTGGTCACCCGCATCCGGAAATCGAAACTCGCTATAGACTAGGAGGAACAGAGACTCTACACACCAGTGCCAGCGGCATGATAAGTTTTACTATTGACAGGCAATCCGGGGCAATAGAGACGTCTCTATACCGCCGTCAGCAGCGACGCTACTGGCGATAAATCCCGTCATGATTGGCTCTGTGAATGTGAGTTCCAGCACCTCGGGCAGGGATTTATGTAGTCAGGCAAATGTTGGAATTGCCGATACTTTCAAGGTGGTATGAGTAGTGTTGTAGGAATGCTTGCTGTGGCAGCACTGCCCCGATATAGCGCGATTATGGTACAGTGACGCGCCTGTTGAGAGGGAGGAAACGCGTGGTAGAAATTGTAAGAGCCGGTGGCTGGTTAATGTTGCCCATCATTTTGTGCTCCATTATTGCGATCGCTATAATCATAGAGCGTTTCTGGACACTGAGTGCAGCACGAATCACGCCCAAGTACGTGCTCGCCCAGGTGTGGACCTGGCTAAAGAACAATCAGCTGGACTCCAGTAAATTACGGGAATTACGTCTGTCGTCGCCTCTGGGCCAAATTCTGGCGGCGGGCCTGTTAAATTCCAAATACGGTCGCGCGGGAATGAGAGAGAGTATCGAACAGACCGCGGCCCAGGTTATTCATGACATGGAACGCTATCTGAGCACGCTCGGCACCATAGCCGCTATCACACCCTTGCTCGGTTTGTTGGGTACTGTGGTTGGTATGATCAGGGTATTTAATGAAATCATGTTACAGGGTACCGGTAACGCCAACGCGCTGGCCGGAGGTATCTCGGAGGCGTTAATTTCGACGGCAGCCGGACTGTCGGTAGCTATCCCCACCTTTATGTTCCATCGCTACTTTACGCGCCGGGTTGACTCGCTGGTGCTAAATCTGGAGCAGGAATCTATCAAACTTGTCGATGCACTGCACAGCGACAGGAAGGTGGAGGTGAAATAAAGCGGTGCCTGTTTCTATTCCCCAAGCGACGACATTACTGTGAAGTTTCAACGCCGAGTTCGAGAAGAGCTGGCGATAAACATTACGCCTTTAATAGATGTGGTGTTTCTACTGCTAATTTTTTTCATGGTCACAACCACATTCAGTCGCGAGACCCGTTTACTGGTAAACTTGCCAGAAGCAAATGCGGAGTTGGCGGAAGCCCCGCTTGCTCAAATCGAAATTCTGGTCACCCGGGAAGGCAATTATCTCATTAACGGTCGAGCCCTGGTAAACAATAGGATCGATACCCTGATGCGTGGGCTGGAACTGGAGTCCGCGGGAGACACCACTCTGCCGGTGTTGTTAATTGCCGACGCAGAAGCCACTCACCAGGCGGTGATAACAGCCATGGACGGAATCGGCCAGTCAGGGTTCCGCAGGATGAACATCGCAACCCAGCGACCGACGGTTACTGAAGAGTAAGTGATAGACCCCAACTAAATTTGCTATGACAAAAACAAATAACAGTAATCTCAATCAGAACGGGTGGGTCTTGTATCGACGCCTGCTCGCATACGCCTTACCCCACCGACTGGCTATCCTCTTTAGTGTTATGGGTTATCTGGTGTTTGCTCTTACCACGCCGGCAACAACCTGGTGGCTGGGTTGGACGGTCGATGCAATTACCACAGAAAGCTATGGCGAAGTCCGCCTGCTGAGTCCTCTTATTTGTATAGGGATTGTGTTAGTTAGAGGCATTGGCGGATTTATGGGCAGCTATTCTCTCGCCAGTATATCCAATCATGTAATCCACGTGCTGCGCTGCGAATTGATCGATCACCTGATCAAATTACCCTCTACTTATTTCGACAAAAATACCTCCGGTCGCCTGGTGTCGAAACTCACTTACGATGTGAATCAGATCGCCGGCGCCGCGAGTAGTGCCGCGGCAGTCACGATTCGGGAAGGCTTCGTGGTGATAGGCTTACTCAGTTTTCTAATGGTTACGGACTGGAAGCTAAGTTTAACGTTCCTGTTCATCGCACCCTTCGTTGCCAAGATCGTGGCCATTGCCTCCAAGCGCTTCCGCCGTTACAGCACCCAGATGCAAGACTCGATGGGTGATGTCACCCAGATTACCAATGAGTCGATCAAGGGGCATCGGGTCATTCGAGTCTTTAATGCGGCGGATTTCGTCAGCAGGAAGTTGCTCGTCGCCAGCGAAAGGAATCGTCGTCAGAATATGAAGATGGCGTTTACGCGTAGTGCCAGCACTCCAATAATACAACTGATCGTAAGTTTCGCGCTGGCAATCCTGGTATGGACGGCGTTGTCACCGGAATTCTTCGCCGATAAAACGCCGGGGGACTTTGTAGCCTTTCTCGGTGCTGCCGGGTTGTTAGCAAAACCGATACGGCAACTGTCACAGATCAATTCCGTTATTCAACGAGGCTTGTCGGCAGCTTTTAGTATTTTCTCTCTAATAGATCAGGAACCGGAAAAGGACCAGGGCAGTTACGTGTCGGAGCGGGCGGAAGGCCGCATAGAATTTAAAAATATCGGGTTTTCCTACAACGAGGATGCTGCCGCTCTCATCGACATAAATTTTGTTGCCAAATCTGGGCAGACCATAGCCCTGGTGGGCAAGTCGGGAAGTGGGAAATCCAGTCTGGTGAGTTTGATTCCTCGTTTTTACGAGCAGGACAAAGGCACAATTAGCCTCGATGGTGTGCCGATACAGGATTACAGTCTGCACTATTTACGCCATCACATTTCCCTGGTATCGCAGAAAGTGGTGCTGTTCAATGGCTCAATTGCTGAAAATATCGCCTACGGTGACGAGTCGATTAGCCGGGAGAAAATTACCGAAGCGGCCAAGAATGCGCATGCCATGGAGTTTATCGATCAGCTTCACGAAGGACTCGATACCCAGGTAGGCGATGATGCCAGTCACCTTTCTGGCGGGCAAAGACAGCGTATCGCTATTGCCCGGGCGTTATTAAAAGACGCACCTATTCTCATATTTGATGAAGCCACCTCGGCCCTGGACTCGGAATCAGAATTGTATATACAGGAAGCATTGAAAACTCTCATCAAGGGTCGCACTACTTTCGTTATCGCGCATCGGCTGTCGACCATAGAAACTGCGGATATGATACTTGTTATGGAGAAGGGCAGGATTGTGGAGTCAGGCACTCACTCAGAATTACTCTCCAGCAACGGACACTATGCGAGGCTTCACAAGATTCAATTCTCAGAGAATGACACGGTATCGAAGCCATGAACTGGCTCGAACAGGCATGGTATAAGCAAGCGCCGTGGCTGGTTGTGCTACGACCTCTGGCCTGGATTTTCCAAAGCCTTGGCTATTGCCGCCGCAAAATTCAACAAAGGGCAGCTCGCCCCCAGTCGCACAGTGTCCCGGTAATCGTTGTCGGCAATATCACTGTCGGTGGCACTGGCAAGACGCCGGTACTGATGGCCCTGGCAGAGTATTTTAAACAACAGGGCATCAAGCCGGGAATAATCAGCCGGGGCTATGGTGGCAGCAGCGGCAATTACCCACTGCCCGTAACCACCACCACCGCCGTCGAAGACTGTGGTGATGAGGCGCTACTGATGGCGCAGAAAACCAACTGCCCGGTGGTGGTAGATCCCAATCGTGAGTCAGCCCTGCGCTACCTGCTGGACAATGAAGACGTCGAGGTGATTCTAAGCGACGACGGCCTGCAACATTATCGCTTGCATCGAGATATAGAAATCGCAGTCGTCGATGGACTAAGGCTTTTTGGTAATCGCCAGTGCCTACCTGCTGGACCCCTGCGAGAACCTGTTGCGCGTTTGCGCACTGTCGATTACGTGGTAATCAATGGCGATGCTGCCGCCGAGTTAGATGAGTTGAACGCCACCAGTACAATGCATCTGCTACCCCGGTTTTTGATTAACCTTAGTAACGGTGAAAAAAAACCCTTCGCGGGCGCACCTTTTAATATGGGCAGTAAAATTCAGGTTGTGTCTGCTATTGGAAACCCGCAGCGCTTTTACCAATCTCTGGACAAGCTTCCCTATCAGCTGGAAAAAATCAGTTTTCCCGATCATCATTTATTTCGTGCCAGCGATTTCGAAGACAGGGGTAT
>CAVOFA010000058.1:0-17809 GCA_963694865.1 Gammaproteobacteria bacterium
AAATCGCCACCTTGGCTATGCGCCGGAAAATGCACTACGATAAACAGACTAAGTTATTAACCCGGATGGGCTAATGTGCCTCTTAGATCAGAGCTAACTTTGTCCAAGATGGTTTGACGACGTACAGGAAACCGATAATATAAGCCTTCAGCCTCAGTAGTGTTCAATCACCAGTGCATGTGTCGAGAAAAACGGCAGCAAGCAAATCAAGGACTGGGTTTCCCAATAAATGCTAAACACTTTCATAGCCTGAAAAACTATTTTTCTTCAATTTTGGAGGTAGAAAAACATAGTTGGACGGGGGTTCAGATGTTTTTCAAGTAGGAAATCTTAGTAACATCTCTTGTAACACCATTAATAACTGAACCTAATTTTAAGTATATATATCAACCAGTTATATTATTAGACCAACTCCCCCCGCCCAATAAATCCTCGACATCTCTGTGACTTAAGTTGAATTCAGAGTAAATTCATACGGCATATTGAATTATTTCTGGTGGAAATCGGTGGTGTTTATATGTTTCTGCTTTTTTCATGGGCCGAATTGTCGCAGAATGGTAATTAATTTGTCAGTACCCACGCTAGCCACCGGATATGACTATGCCCTTAAGATGGTGCAACCTTCTGCCGCAACACTGGTGCGCATCGCTACTCAATTGCGCCACAGTCATTGCTTTGCTACTGCCAGCAAACATCAGCTTATCTCAAGAAGTTGTAGTGGGTCGCGCGGCCGATGGCAGGCTTTCAATTCAGGCAACCCGGTATGACGGCGAAGTAACTATAGACGGTATTCTCGGTGAGGCGGTGTACCGGGAACTCACACCTATCTCCGATTTTATTCAGCAAATACCTGATGAGGGCGCACCAGCCAGCGAGAAGACAGAAGCCTGGGTCTTCTTTGATGACGATAACCTCTATATTGCTGCACGCAATTATGAATCGGTTCCCGAGAGCGATTGGGTTGCCAACGAGATGCGCCGTGACACCATTCAGTTACGCACCAACGATTCTTTCTCGGTAATGCTCGACACGTATCTCGACCGCCGCAACGGCGCTGCTTTTCTGGTCACACCGATAGGAGGCTTCTCCGATTTCGCTATTGCCAATGAGGGCGACCGGGGTCGCGGTGTAAATTTCGACTGGAATATCGTGTGGGATTCACGAGTAGGCCGGTTCGATGGTGGCTGGACTGTCGAAATGCAGATCCCTTTTCGTTCTCTACGCTACGAACCGGGCTCGGAGCAAACCTGGGGAATACAATTCAGACGCATCATCCGGCGCCTCAACGAAGTTTCCTACCTGACAGCGCTACCGATTTCCGTTGCACTTGGTAATAGTCTGGTTGCAGGAATGTGGCGTATCTCCGAAGCAGGTACGCTGGAGAATCTCGAAGTGCCGCCGCGTAATTTCAATCTCGAAATAAAACCCTACGGGCTCGGTAATGTGACGACGAACCGTGTGACAACGCCTCAGATTAACAATGAAGCAGAGGGAGAATTTGGTGTCGACGTAAAGGTAGGAATCACCAACAATCTTACGGCTGACTTTACTTACAACACCGACTTTGCGCAGGTGGAAGCGGATGAACGGCAGGTAAATCTGACACGTTTCAACCTGTTCTTTCCCGAGAAACGGGAGTTCTTTCTGGAAGGTGAAGGTAACTTCGATTTCTCGCAGCCTCGCAATCTTGATATTCCAACAATGTTCTTCAGCCGCAGAATCGGTTTAGAGCAGGGACAGATAGTCCCTATCGACGCCGGAGCGCGAGTGACGGGAAAAATCGGTAACTTCGATATCGGCGCTCTCAATATAAACACCGATGGTGATGATTTCTCAAATATTGAATCCACTGGATTTTCGGTGCTTAGAGTAAAACGAGACGTATTCAGCCGTAGCACCATCGGTGCCATCTTTACCGATCGATCTGAGTCCCTCGTCGGTGACGGATCGAACCAGTTATACGGCTTTGATGGTTCATTCGACTTTCTTGATGACTTCTCTATCGATACTTACCTTGCCAAAACAGATAGTCCCGATCTCAATGGCGAAGACAAGAGTTACATGGCCAATTTTGACTATAACGGTGACCGCTACGGTTTGACTTCTGGTTACCTGGTAGTTGAAGACAACTTCAATCCCGAGATCGGTTTCAAGCGTAGAAACAATTTCGAACAGTATTCAGGGTCTGCCCGATTCAGTCCACGGCCTGCATCCATCGATTTGATACGTCGCTTCATCTTCCAGGCAGACACAAAGTCCTTCTGGTCAGCAAGCACTGACAAATTGGAGACTCGCCAGCACAGACTCAGCTTCACCACCGAATTTGAGAACAGTGATAGGTTCAACCTGTCCATCAGCGACGAATTTGAAATGCTTACCCGGTCATTTGGAATTGCAAAGGGTGTCAAACTGCAGCCTGGAAAATATGATTTCACGAGCTACCAGACATCCTACAGACTAGGGTCACAAAGAAAGATAAGCGGGCAACTCTCGCTTAGAGTCGGTGAGTTCTGGAGCGGCAAAAATACGTCAATTGGAATCAGCAGCGGGCGTATCGAATTGTCGCCACAACTCTCTCTAGAGCCCAGTTACTCGATTAACAAGGTAGAGCTTCCAGAAGGCGATTTTAGAACTGAACTGGGCAGACTGCGCGTTACCTATACGTTGTCACCACGGATGTACGTCAGCGGCCTGGTTCAATACGATTCAAACTCGAAGTCTTTCAGCACCAACTTCCGGTTCAGGTGGGAGTGGGCGCCAGGTAGCGAACTCTTCGTCGTCTACAGTGACGACCGAGATACCAACCCCTTCGGCGACCCCAACAGCTTTGAATTGCGCAACCGTGGACTGGCAATTAAATTTAATCGATTATTCCAGATATAATCACACAGCCTGACCATTTAGAAATGCTGCTTGGGCCAGGACGCGACTGCATGGCAACGGACGTCTGGACTCAAATAGAGATAGCTTTTATTATGCTAATAGACACCATTGGGTAACGATATGAATAAAAAACTACGCGCTCGTTTTGGAAGCCCCACTGCACTTTTAATTCTTGTTGTAGTTAGCTGCCTACCCGCAGTTTCCTTCCACGCTGCAGAAGAAGAAACCTTGCCGCTCGCCGCCAATCTCGACTTCGGGGAATGGGGTGATGCCTTTCCAAACAAGTTACTGGGCGCCGCGACGCTGGATCGGCTTCGGCATGGTGCCTATCGGATAATACTCGATGGAGAAAGTTACCGCACACCAAGATCACTTACTGAAGAGGGAAAATAAGTGTTTACAAAAGCGGGTAAAAACCGCTAAAAAGAGAGCCGTCTGAGACCCACTAATCGGCGCTGAAAAGTGGCGCCGTTATGCCGATCATGGGAGGCTCTATTAGGGCGATCATCAACAGATGGTGCATTAGTTGGCTTAGACATTGCTCGAAGGAAGGGGTTCCTCAATTCTTCAAGCTACAGCCTTTTGGGTAGTATCTATATAAATAAGGAAATGCCCGAAACAGCGGCCGATGCTTACGGCAACGCCTTAACAATGGGGAGACCTCCTTTTGCTGATGTAATAGATGCATTTAATTATCTTTCCAGGTTTGGTGAGGTGCGACTCACCGGAGACTATCTCGATAAAGTTATCAGTACCTATACGGGAAGATTGAACCCAAATGATCGAAGGTCTTTAGAAATTTTGCAGGCAAGAGTTCTAATGGATTCGGGACAAACTGCTGACGGGGCAGGGTTACTGCGAGAAGTCATTCAAGCCGATCCAACTAATGGAGATGCATTGCTTTCGCTTGCTAACTACTACAGGCAGCAACAGGACTTTGAGAGAGCGGATATTTTCTTTCAGCGGGCAGAAAGTGAAGAAGAAGTAGCCTTAGAAGCGCTAACGGCGCATGCGCAAATGGCAACAGACCGAGAAGACTGGCAAAGTGGCATTGCGCTTCTTAGACAGGCTGGTCAGCATGCTATGCCAGACTCATTGCTAATTATTGAAGAGAATATCAAAGCACTGGAGAGGTTGCTAACCCTCTTGGAGTAAATAGGGCAGTAGGGCTGTGCCCTACTGCTGTTGTTAATAGCGCTATGCGCCCCGAAACAACTGCGCCCAGCCTTGCTATTTTCGTCTCGATATATATTCAATCGCCATGCACGCCTGCTGGCCAAAGTAAGTAAAACTCGAAAACATTTCTCCATCTATCAGCCGTTTGCTGGGTTGGCGGTCAGCATAGATCATGCCTATCGATTTACCATTAATGACTACCGGGTAGAGTAAACAAGAGTCAGATTTCAAGGCCTTATTAATTTCTTCGGTGAAAAGTTCAGCGTATTCATGGGCGCGGGAGTTGCGAACCCACATGGGCCGGCCACCGGAAATTACCCTGCTGAATATATTCTTTGTATTGATCGAAAATTTAAAATGATCACTAAGCGCTTCAATATAGTTTCCAATGGCGAACTTACCGACAATGCTGGTTCTATCGGGAGACAATAATGCGAACAAGCAACGATCCATCCCAATACCACGGTTAATTCCTTCGAGTACTATTTCCAAAATCACAGTGGGAGCCGAAGCCGATTCCATCATGCTGCCCAAATCTTTAAGAATACCCAATCGCAGTAGTGGATCAGGTTCGGGGTATATCTCAGTAGCTAACTCATCTGTATCTTCACAGATTTTTGCGTCATCAGGAACAGGAAGATAGGCAATAATTTCTACGGCTCCGTATGCCCTGATAGTTTCAGCCGCGTCTAACGCCTGCTGACGCAGAAACTCTTCGGTCTCGTGCTCACTGAGCTTAATATGTTTAGATATTTTTTGAATAACGGTTTGCGTGCCGCCATCATCCCAGCCTGCGGTTGCACTGTCAGCAAGCTCTCTGCTCAAGGTAATGTCCTGTATTCTGGGGTTACCCAGAGCAGGCTTGTGAATACTGCTATGAAACAAATCATCCATCGACCAGTCTTTGGTTAGAGCAACGGTGAGTTCATCGAAAGTGAATCCCAACACCTGTTCCTGTGCTGCTTCGATCGAACAGTCTTGCTCGGCAGCCAGTACTAAAATTTCTTCACCGACATCTTCGGCAACACACCAGAAGGCTATTTCTCCGATTCCTGACAACAGTGCGGCGACAAACACTTCCTCGCTAGCTTCATCCTTACGGCGGCTCGCCAATTCCTGCGCCAGGGTGACAGCGTGGAAGGACTTGGCCATGAGCTTACCCACCTGCTCTCGGGAACGGGTTTTCAGCAGCGAGTCTAATATTGCCAGCGACATGCTGATGCTTTTCACCATCTCGAAGCCCAGAATCAAGATGGCACGGCTTATGGTGCTAACGGAATAAAGTCCCGGGTTGTACATAGCACTATTAGCTATGCGCAAGATTCGCGACGTTAAACTGGTATCGTGTAAAATAATTTTTGTAAGCTGGGCCGTAGACGTATCGTCGTCAGCCACCCCTCGTGAAATTTCGGTCGCCGTATACTTAAAAATAGGCAGGTCACGGTCGCCTATTTTCGTAATCCAGTCTTCGATGCTTTCCGACATAAAATCTCTCTAGTCAGCCGACACTGACCTAATGGAACACTATTACCTACCTGCACAGCCGTCAAGCTGGATAGCAAGCTAATGGACCTCTTTGGTATATGACTTGGATTGCCAGAATACCGGGAAACAGCCTATCAACTTCGTACCGAACTGGAAAGGCAAGCACACCCATAGGAGCGATCGGAACTACCAACTCGCTCTCTACGGCCGAATCTTAGACCCGGCCCTTTTCGCTGTCCACACAGTTTGTTAGGGTAATAAAGTAGAATATCATTCAACTACCGTGCCAATCCTATAAACTGCCTCTATGCCAATATCTTTGGAACAGATTCAACAGGCCGCCGACCGCATTAGCCCTGCGATCATTAATACGCGCTTTGAAAAATCTCACACCTTGTCTGCGATCGCAGGTGCACAGCTGTATATTAAATTTGAGAACCTGCAATTTACCGCGTCCTTTAAGGACCGTGGTGCTCTGAATAAGCTGTTGCAATTAACGAAGGCAGAAAGAAAGTCGGGCGTCATCGCTATGTCGGCAGGTAATCACGCGAAGTCGGTCGCCTACCACGCTCAGCGCCTGGGCATACCAGCTACCATCGTGATGCCGACGAATACCCCCAATCTAAAAGTCGAAGACACACGCAATTTTCAGGCTCGGGTGGTCCTGCAAGGAAACACTCTGGAAGATGCCTCGAGCCACGCTGTGTTTCTGGCGCAGTCTGAAAAACTCAACTTCGTCCACCCTTACAACGACGAACACATCATGGCGGGTCAAGGCACGGTGGCGCTGGAAATGCTGGCGGCACAACCCGATCTGGATATTATTGTGGTCCCCGTGGGCGGCGGCGGCCTGATCGCCGGGGTAGCGACTGCGGCGAAGGCCTTAAAGCCCGATATCAAGATCATTGGCGTGGAGGTGGCCGGCTATCCCGGTGTATACGATACTATCCATCCCGACGACAGCAAGAGCAAGCAACGCGGGGGTAGCACCATCGCCGAAGGCATCGCCGTGAAGCATCCCGGGGAGCTGACGATGGAAGTCATAACACGGCTGGTCGATGATGTCGTATTGGTGACTGAAGAAGCTATAGAAGAAGCGGTGAACCTCTACATAAACATTGAGAAAACTGTCAGCGAGGGTGCCGGTGCGGCGGCGCTGGCAGCGGTACTCTCACACACTGATTTATTTAAAGGGAAGAAAACCGCATTAATTCTCTCTGGTGCAAATATAGATACCCGGATACTGGCGTCGGTACTGATGCGCCGCTTGGTGAAAAAAGGTCGCATCGTCAGGTTCCTGGTGAAGATCGATGACTCCCCTGGCATGCTGTCAGAAGTGACAGCAATGGTTGGCAGGCTTGGTGGCAACATCATGGAAGTTTCTCATCAGAGAATGTTTTCCAGCGTGCCCGTGAAGGAAGCAGACCTTTATCTGACAGTGGAAACCCGTGATGCCGCCCAAAGCAAGGAAATACTGCAAAAGCTGTGCGAGGCCGGATACCGGGCCGAATTGATTCACGATTAAACTGCCAATACAGCAGCTGATGTTTTGTGGAAAAGCGATCAAACCAAATAGAAATCGCACCAGGGTCGCCGCCTGAATCGAGATCGATCCAACGATCTGCTTCTGCCCCGCCGTACGTACAGACTGCATGACGACGGCGAGCAAGGTAAAGACTATCCATTGCCGGTCAATTTTGGGGGCCTCGCAAATGCTCAATTGAGTAATCTTGTGTCAGGAAGTACAGAACAGGGCTGACTCGGACATCACTGTCTGGAACGAAAATTCCTCGATCAGTCAAGCATAAAAAAACCCGAGTAACTACTCGGGGTTTTTGTACTTTCAAACAATGTGTTTCGAAGCAATGTGTTTCGAAACCATCAAAAATTTACTCAGTGAAGTCTGCTTTCTCCTCGTCGGTAATTTCCTTGATGCTCAGTTTGATTCGACCTCGGGCATCTAAATCGGTGACTTTTACCAGCACTTCCTCACCTTCTTTCATATAGTCGTTCACATTCTCAACCCGCTCTTGGGCGATTTGTGAAATATGCACCAGACCATCCTTGCCAGGAATTATTGTGATGAAAGCACCGAAGTCAACGATACGAGCAACCTTACCCATATAGAGTTTTCCAATCTCGGCTTCTGCCGTAATTTCATTAACCATTGCCACGGCAGCGTCTCTGGAATCTGCGTCTTCACCGTAGATACGAACATTGCCGTCATCATCAATATCCACAGACGCACCGGTTTGCTCGGTGATGCCACGAATGACCGCGCCGCCTTTACCGATAACATCACGAATCTTGTCTGGATCGATTTTTATCATTGCCATTGCCGGTGCATTCTCAGACACAGACTCTCTGGAAACCGCGATAACTTTATTCATTTCATCGAGAATGTGCAGCCTGGCGGTGTTAGCCTGCTCGAGGGCGAGTTCCATAATCTCTTCGGTAATGCCCTGAATCTTGATATCCATCTGCAGAGCAGTTATACCCGCAATGGTGCCCGCCACTTTAAAATCCATATCACCGAGGTGGTCTTCATCACCGAGGATATCGGTAAGCACCGCGAAGCGATCCCCTTCCTTGATCAGACCCATGGCGATGCCTGCAACTGGCGCTGTAAGCGGAACGCCGGCATCCATCATTGCCAAACTACTGCCGCAGACGCTGGCCATAGAACTGGAACCATTAGATTCAGTTATTTCAGATACCACGCGGATCGCATAGGGGAATTCCTCTGTCGGCGGCATAACAGCAGTCACACCGCGTCGGGCCAGGCGACCGTGACCAATTTCCCGGCGCTTGGGTCCACTCATGAATCCGGTTTCACCCACTGAGTATGGAGGGAAATTGTAGTGCAGCATGAAAGGATCTTTCCTGGAGCCTTTGAGGTCTTCGATTAGCTGGGAATCACGCAACGCACCCAAGGTGGTTACCACCAGTGCCTGGGTCTCGCCACGGGTAAACAGAGCCGAGCCATGGGCCTTCGGCAACACGCCAACTTCCACTTCGATAGCACGAACAGTCTTGGTGTCACGCCCATCGATACGAGGCGCGCCGTCGAGGATACGGTTACGCACCGTGCTTTTCTCCAGCTTGGCAAACGTGTCCTTAACATCACCTGCGCTAACACCAGCTTCTTCATTTACCAATTGCTCAACAGCTTGTGCCTGCAACTCGCCGATGGCGTCATAACGCTTCATCTTTTCCGAAATCTGGTACGCTTCGGTGATACCAGCTGCAAATTTATCAGCAACTGCAGACTTCAACTCTGCATTTTCAGCTTCTGCCTCCCACTCCCATGCCGGCTTACCGACTTCCGCCTTCAGCTCAGCAATTGCGCTAACGGCAACCTGCATCTCCTGATGGGCGAAGAGCACCGCTCCCAACATTTGATCTTCGCTGAGTTGCTTGGCTTCGGATTCGACCATTAATACCGCCGACTGAGTACCAGCAACCACCATATCCAGTAAAGAGGTTTCCAGCCTGGAGTTGCTTGGGTTCAGTATATAGCCTGTCTCTGCATCGTATCCAACCCGCGCCGCAGCGATGGGCTCGGCGAAGGGGATACCCGAAATTGCGAGCGCTGCGGAGGCACCGATCAAGCCGGCAATATCTGCATCTACATCTTTGTCGGCAGAGACAACCGTACAAACTACCTGCACTTCATTCATGAAGCCTTTGGGAAAAAGTGGTCGAATTGGTCGGTCGATCAGTCGTGAAGTTAAGGTCTCTTTCTCTGTAGGTCGTCCTTCACGCTTGAAAAAACCACCGGGGATTTTGCCCACAGCGTAGGTCTTTTCCTGATAGTTAACCGTCAGTGGAAAAAAGGCTGCGCTGGGATTTGCCTGCCTTCTGCCCACCACGGTTGCCAGCACCTTGGTGGCACCCATAGTTACGACAACTGCTCCAGTTGCCTGTCGTGCTATCTTTCCCGTTTCCAGTGTGACCGTCTGATCACCGAACTGAAACGTCTTAGTTACAGGGTTAAACATAATATTTTCCTAATTATTTATGATGCGCAATGCCAACTCGTCAGGCGCTACGCTATGTATTCGTGATTGATTTTATCGACGTAGACCAAGTCCTTTGATCAAGGCGGCATACCGGTCAACGCTTTTGCGCTTGAGATAGTCAAGCAACTTTCTTCTGCTGTTCACCATGCGAATAAGACCGCGTCGTGAATGGTGGTCGTGAATATGCTCTTTGAAGTGAGCTTGTAATTCATTGATGTTAGCCGTTAATAAGGCTACCTGAACTTCCGGGGACCCGGTGTCACCTTCAGCTGTCGCGTATTCCTTAATGATTTTCTCTTTCTGTTGGGCTGATAAAGCCATTTCATTTCTCCATAATATGCGGTTAGACCAAGCCGTTACCAACTGTTTCTCCTGGTTCTAAAGTCAATTCCTTAAACCAGGTGTTTAAGCCGGACGACACCAACTTCCCTTTAAAATCAGAATAACCACGCATATTGATAGTTAGCTGATACTTTCCATTTCATAATTTATTTAACGCTTACAGACTATTGTCTCTTTGCCTATTAATTCTGTGTTTATTGACGCTCTAATTATTATAGCTGCAATCTCTACGCGCTAACAATCAACCGCCTTGGAGCAACCTTACCGTCATCATCAATACTGCCGATGCCAATAAATTGATCTTCTTCGTACAATCTTACCAAGCCTTCTGCCGGTAAGTGTCTTACCAGTACTGCCTGCCCGTTCTTAAGGCAGCTGGCCGTGATGCTCGGCAAATTGACTTCGGGCAAATCACTTATTGCCCTGTCCATTGGCACCAGATACTCGTCGATTCGTTCCAGGCCAAATTTTTCTTTCTCGTTTATCAGAGTTTCTGTGGTGACACAGCCTGCCTCTGTAAACGCACCGGCCTGCATTCTATGCAGGGCGATTACATGTCCACCACAGCCCAGCAGCTGACCGAGATCATCGGCTATGGTGCGTATATAGGTTCCCTTGCTACAGGCTATCTCCAGCTCAAACTCGTCGTCACTGAATTCCATCAACTCCATACTGTAGACGGTGATGGCACGGGGTTCTCTTGTAACCGTTTGCCCCTTCCGCGCCAACTTGTACAAGGGCACTCCATTAAGCTTAAGCGAAGAATGCATGGGAGGTATCTGCTCGATTTCTCCTCTGAACTGCTGCAACGCGGCTTCGACATCTTCAGGTTTAACGAGAAAATCTTCGCAACGTTCAATAACCGATCCTTCACTGTCCGCACTGTCTGTACGAACACCCAACTTTATGCGTACCCGGTACTTCTTGTCAGACTCCAGCAGAAACTGGGAAACCTTAGTGGCCTCACCGAGGCATATCGGCAATACGCCGGTGGCCAGAGGATCGAGACTACCGGTATGCCCGGCCTTGTTAGCTCCGTAAATCCGCTTAACTTCCTGTAGTGCCGCATTGGAACTGAGCCCTTTGGCCTTGTTCAATACCACAATCCCATTAATATTTCGGCCCTTCTTGCGACGCGGTCTGTTCACGAAAAAGTTCCTCGAAGAGCCTTTAGTGAGGCTTTATGCGAGAACAAATAGTTCGGAAGTACAGTGTTCAAGAATGCAAATCCCGATCGGCCGCCAGGGCGCTGTCTATCAACTCAGAAAGATGACGCCCCCGCTCTATACTGCCGTCATAATGAAACCGCAGCTTTGGCACAGAGCGCAGTGTTAATCGTTTCGCCAACAAGGATCTCAGAAATCCTGTGGTTTTATTCAATGCCTTGAGATTTTCATCAATCTCAAGTTTGTCCAACTTGCCCGGCTCCGAAAGTGTTGAACTATTCACCACTTCGCTATCGGACAATGAATTCAATACGGTGACATAGATCTTGGCATAGGAAAGATCTCTACTGACCTCGACTGCCGTCACTGAAACCATACCAATGCGAGGATCATTGACCTCCGTTTGAATCAGCATGGCGATTTCTCGCTGAATCTGATCGGCGACCCGTTGTGCTCTGGCGGACATTTCTGACACGATTCACACCTTATCCTCAGTCTGTCAAAGACTGCGGGCTACTTCCGTTGTTTCATAAACTTCGATCTTGTCTCCGACTTTCACATCTTTGTAATTGCGCACGCCGATACCACATTCCATACCGTTGCGAACTTCGCTGGCATCATCCTTGAAGCGCCGTAATGATTCCAGCTCGCCTTCGTAGATCACTACGTCGTCGCGCAGGACACGAATTGGCTTGCTGCGATAAACAGTTCCCTCTATCACCATGCTGCCCGCAATCTGACCGAATTTGGGCGAATTGAAGACGTCTCGCACCTCGGCGACTCCAACAATTTCTTCTCGTATTTCCGGGGACAACATTCCGCCCATGATGGCGGTGACATCGTCGATTACGTTATAGATGACATTGTAGTAGCGTAGCTGCAGGCCTTCGTTCTCAATAATATCCCGCGCAGATTTGTCTGCCCGGACATTGAAACCAATAATCATAGCCTTGGATGTGGCTGCCAGGTGGACGTCGGTTTCCGAAATACCGCCAACTCCTGAAGCTACAACATTAACCTGAACTTCATCAGTGTTAAGCTTTAACAGGGACCCGCTAATAGCTTCCAGTGACCCACGTACATCGGTCTTTAGAATGATATTGAATACTTTTACCTCATCCTTACCGAGTCCTTCGAACATGGCTTCAATCATATTAGATTGCTGCTTGGCCTGTAGACTGTCTTTGTGGCGCGTACGTCGTAGCTCAGCAACTTCCCTGGCTTTCTTTTCATCCACCACAACCTGAAAATCGTCGCCTGCCTCCGGCACACCATTCAGGCCCAGTATTTCCACAGGTATTGAAGGGCCGGCTGTCTTGATGGTGCTGCCGTTTTCATCCAGCAATGCACGCGCCTTGCCGTACTCATGACCGGCCAAAACAATATCACCAGTGCGCAGCGTCCCGTTCTGTACCAGTACAGATGCCACTGGACCGCGACCTTTGTCGAGGCGAGACTCGATGACGACGCCATGGCCGGGAACATCGGTAAAGGCTGTCAATTCCAGCAATTCAGCCTGCAACAGCACCGCTTCCAGTAACTGTTCGACGCCTTGTCCGGTTATAGCAGACACTTCGATGAATTGGGTATCGCCGCCCCAGTCATCAGGAATCACTTCCATCGCGGACAGCTCATTTTTGACTCGCTCGGGATCAATGCCTTCCTTGTCGATCTTGTTAATGGCCACCACCAGAGACACTCCGGCTGCCTTGGCATGCTGCACCGCCTCCTCGGTTTGCGGCTTGACACCGTCGTCGGCCGCAACCACCAGGATGATAACGTCGGTAGCCTTGGCACCCCGGGAACGCATCGCCGTGAATGCGGCGTGGCCTGGAGTATCAAGGAAACTGATCATGCCCTGTTCAGTTTCTACGTGGTACGCACCAATATGCTGGGTAATTCCACCAGCCTCATGGGATGCTACGGTGCTCTTTCTGATGTAGTCGAGGAGTGAAGTTTTGCCGTGGTCGACATGCCCCATAACGGTTACAACTGGCGCTCTCGTCACTTTTTGATCGCCGGTATCCGCCGCCAGTGAATCGGCAAGTTGTTCTTCAACTACGTCTTCGGAGATAAATCTGGATTTATGTCCCATCTCTTCGATCAACAAGGTCGAGGTGTCCTGATCCAAAACCTGATTAATGGTCGCCATGACGCCCATATTGAGCAAGATTTTAACTATTTCCGCAGACTTTACCGACATTTTTTGCGCCAGCTCGGCGACACTGTTGGCCTCTGCAATAATAATTTCGCGAGTTATAAATTCTGTTGGCTTTTCGAAGGCATGTTGCTGAGCCGCAATCCTGGCCTTGCCTCTGCGACCGCTGGCGCGTCGTCCACGTCCTCCGATTTCGTCGAAATCATCACCCTCAAGCACAAAGTCATCATTTACATGAATAGTTTTCGCCTGACGTTTAGGAGTCTGGGCCTTGGCCTTGTTTCTCAGGTGCGTCTTCTTCTTTGCAACCGTCTCTTCAGCGCCCTTTGCCTGCGTCTTACGCTTGACACCAGCCTTGGTGGTGCGATCGTCCTCAGACGAACCTGCATCCTGTGTCGGTTTTTTCTCGGATTTGGCTGCTACCTCTGCCTCAGTTTTTGTTGAAGCGGCTGCTTCTGGCTTAGCCTGATCTGCCGCAGCCTCAACCGTTGCAGAATCTTTCGTTTCTGCGACAGTCGTTGCAGCTACTTCTTCTTCCAATTTCTCTTCTGCTTCCGGCTCCACCGACTCACCGACGATAGTGCTCCGCTTCACGTACGTGCGTTTCTTTCGTACTTCCACAGCAACCGTTTTACCACGACCATGAGTTGATGCCGACTTCAGCGTCGCAATTGTCTTCCGCTTGAGCGTGATTTTTCTGGGCGCACCATCGGTCGCTTTCTTGTCGCCATGACTGCGGCGCAGGAACAGAAGCAAAGTATTCTTGTCGTCATTGGAAATCGACTCTTTGGCTTTAGTATGAGGCAAGCCCGCCTCTTCAACTTGAGACAGCAACTTGTCCACCGATACTCCGACCACTTCGGCGAGTTCACTTATTGTTGCATCTGCCATTCAAACTACTCCCATTTCCCTACTTACCAGCGTGCTTAGCAGCACGCTATACTTTTCACTCAACTATCTATTGAAATCATCTATCCAAACTATCTACTCAAACCACCTGCTCAAACCAGGGGGCACGAGCCGTCATGATTAACTTGCCTGCCCGCTCTTCATCCATACCTTCGACTTCCATTAATTCATCGACGGCCAGTTCGGCCAGACTTTCCATATTAAGAATATCTTTTTTGGAAAGATCCAATGCCAATTTACCGTCCATGCCTTCCATATTCAGCAAATCATCGGCTATGTTTGCCGATGACAAATCCTCTTCGGATGCTATTGCCTGTATCAGCAACGCGTCTTTGGCGCGACTCCTGAGTTCCTCGACAATTTCTTCATCAAAGCCATCGATGGCCAACAACTCATCAAGCGGCACATAGGCTATTTCTTCCAGAGAAGTAAAACCCTCCTGCACTAGCACCTCGGAAACATCTTCATCGACTCCGAGTTTTTCCATAAATACTTCGATAAAGCTGCTGGCTTCCTGCTGTTGTTTCTCTGCAGCCTCTTCCTCGCTCATCACGTTGATAGTCCAACCGGTAAGCTCACTGGACAGGCGTACATTTTGCCCATTCCTGCCAATAGCCTGAGCCAGGTTGTCTTCTTCCACAGCAATGTCCATAGTGTGACTATCTTCATCGACGATAATAGAGGCAACCTCTGCCGGCGACATTGAATTGATAACCAACTGTGCGGGGTTGTCGTCCCACAAAATTATATCGATGCGTTCATTCGCCAGTTCGTTCGAAACCACTTGCACGCGAGAGCCGCGCATGCCGACGCATGCACCCACCGGGTCGATGCGGCCATCATTTGTTCTTACGACAATCTTGGCTCTAGAACCTGGGTCACGCGCCGCCGCTTTAATCTCAATAATTTCTTCAGCGATCTCCGGCACTTCAATCTTGTACAATTCCATCAACATATCCGGAGATGTTCTTGACAGAAACAACTGGGGTCCTCGCTGCTCAGAGCGAACGTCTGTTAGTAGTGCACGTAGACGATCATTGACGCGAAAGGTTTCACGGGGAATCATTTGATCGCGAGGCAGCAAGGCTTCAGCGTTACCCCCCAGATCTACTATAATATTATCGCGAGTTACCTTTTTAACAGTGCCGGCAACCAGGGTACCGATTCGGTCCTGATATTCACCGATTACGATTTCACGCTCTGCTTCTCGAACTTTTTGTACGATTACCTGCTTTGCGGTTTGCGCAGCAATGCGGCCAAATTCAACGTTGTCGATTTTTTCTTCGTAGGTGTCACCAATAGCAAGTGAGTCATCTTTTTCGCCAGCCTGTTCGAGGGTGAATTGCGACCCTTCTATCAGATATTCTTCCTCTTCTACGACAGTCCATACCCTGAAGGTTTCATACTCGCCAGTGTCCCGGTCGACTGCTACGCGGCAGTCAATCTCGTCTCGATCGTGTAACTTTTTGGTCGCCGTGGCGAGCGCTGACTCAATCGCTTCGAAAATAACACTGCGTGATACGCCCTTTTCATTCGAGACCGCATCAGCAACCATTAATATGTCACTGCTCATCATAATCGTGTCACCTTACTCAATCCTCTTTACTGCCATTTACTTCAGTGCATGAAGTCGATATCAGTCTGCGTAAACTATATTCGCCTTATCAATATCTGCATGCGGCAATTCGTAATCCTCGCCGTCAACGTGCAAAAAAATATTGTCTCCATCAAGCTTAACAATACTTCCCTGGAACTTTCGCCTGCCCTCTATCGCACTGCGCATTCGTAAACTTACTTCACTGCCGACAAATTGTTCGAACTGCTTCGCTGTAAACAGTGGCCTGTCTAATCCTGGAGATGACACCTCGAGTGTGTACTCCCCGGCGATTGGATCTTCTACATCGAGCAAGGCCCCAAGCTGTCGACTGACGTTGGCGCAGTCATCGGCCGTGATGCCCTGGTCAGCATCGATGTAAATTCTCAACAGAGAATATTTTCCCTGTTGAATGTGCTCGACGCCCCACAGTTCGAGCTGCAACGCCTCGATCGTCGGTTCGAACAATTCTGTTAACGGCCTAACGCTACTTTTCACTGTACTCAATGTGCAGCACTAGTTATTGCAACACCTGTTGTGCATTACTAATTTCAAGAACTCAGGACGAATCCTGTAGATACAAAAAATGGGCCAAAGGCCCACTCTCAAATTCTTTGTGACGATCCTGAATCAGGTGCGTACAAAGCAATGTGCGTACCGGCATAGCGTCCTTGGATAGACTCCATGCCACAAAAAAATTGGTAGCAGGGCAGGTTTTGAACCTATGACCTTCCCGGCTACGCCGCCCTGGTATAGAATCGAGCCCGCTTCGGGCTGGACTGGCTACTGGCAGCAACTCAATTTTGGTAGCGGGGGCAGGATTTGAACCTACGACCTTCGGGTTATGAGCCCGACGAGCTGCCAGACTGCTCCACCCCGCAACAAAATCAACAATTCTTGCTCTGGCTGGCTCCGTACTTGAAATTTTCAGAGCCCCAATCGAATCCGGCTGCCTAGTAACCGAACCTGACATTCAATCTTTATATGTATCCCCTTGTTTTATAAAAACAAATCTCAACGAATCAAGCCAAGATAGCAAATCTACAAGGGACGCGAATTATACGGACGAGACGGGGCTGAGGTCAAGGGATTACGGGGCTTACGCAGCAATTCTTGTAAAGCCAAAAAATTCTGCAATTTGCAGAGTTTTTGATCAATTCGAGTCAAGGCTCAAATTGGTGCGAAAGCCGGACTTGAATACTTTCCGTAACTTATTGTTTTATAACATTTATTTAAAATAATATATCGAAAGTGTTACACTCAGTGTTACATTGGAGCGAAGTCACCAGTGTTTTGGCTATTGTCTGGATGAACGCTCTAATTGACATTTTCTCTTTCCAAAACCAGATTCAGGGGGGGGGGGGAGGGTAAGTCCCAGCACCACATTCTCTCTAAACCGATTTTTCCAGCATTTCTCTAATGTCTGCTTACGGGTACAAAGCGGACCTACAGTTACTGCGGCATTTCAATTCTGCGACAGGCAGCTTCCGGCCAACAGCGGTCCTTTAAAACAATTGTGTCTAGTAAGAAGAACAAACGCCCTTTTCTTAGCCACTTTACCCTAAGTAATCGAAATACGGCAACCAATTACCAGCGTTGAGGCGGCTGGAAATTACTATAAACCAGCTAGTTGCTCACACATTGATTATGAATTACCCACAATCATGGTGTCTTTTGCTAGTTAACCTTTTCCAGCCCGCAATATGCCCTACCGGCTCGCATAGGCTCCAGGCACACTGGTATAAGCGACCCGGTCGCCCTTGCTGAAGCGGGTGACGTCAGTACCTGTATCCTCGACTGTGCCGGCAGCTTCCAGTCCCAGTGTACTGGGTAGTGGTATCTGGTAGAGCCCGGATCGTTGGTACGTATCAATATAGTTGATCCCAGCCGCTTCTATTTTGACAAGCACATCGGTAGCGCCTGCTTCAGGCATGTCAACTTCCTCGTAGGACATGACCTCGGGACCACCGAACTCGTTCACTCTTACTGCTTTCATGGATTCTACCCTTGGCGAAAAGTACTCTTTATCGCAGAAAACAGCGGTCCTGACAATTAGCAATGGAAATAGCTGAAA
>CAVOFA010000059.1:0-17670 GCA_963694865.1 Gammaproteobacteria bacterium
CGTTTATTGATGGATACACTACGCTCTGAAGCACTGGGTTTTCTTGGCATTACCAACGCGGCAACCCAATCCGAGATGCACTACCGTTATGCGGCGACACTGAAACCCTACATAGAAAAAGGCGTCGAACTGGAACTGCTTTCCCCGCATCTGCTCGAATATGATCTCGCCATGTTAGGCGAGGCCCTGAAAGCGGAGCGCGACCAGCAATTTACCTACCTTGGATTGCAAACATTGTATGACCGCTACTTCATTCACAGCGACGGCACTCGTTTCGAGTTACCACAGGTATTTTACATGCGGGTGGCGATGGGGCTGGCGTCGAATGAAGAAAACCGAGAACAACGAGCCATCGAATTCTATAATCTGATCTCCAGTTTCGACTACATGGTGTCCACACCGCAGCTGTTCAACTCGGGCACGCTGCGCCCGCAACTGTCATCCTGTTTCCTTACTACAGTCCCGGACGATTTACACGGCATCTACTCTGCGATCAGAGACAATGCGATGTTGTCAAAATGGGCCGGTGGTCTGGGTAATGACTGGACGCCTGTACGTGCACTCGGCGCCCACATCAAAGGTACCAACGGCAAATCCCAGGGCATCGTGCCATTCCTTAAAGTGGTTAACGACACCGCGGTCGCCGTCAACCAGGGTGGCAAGCGCAAAGGCGCCGTGTGCTCTTATTTGGAAACCTGGCACCTGGACATCGAAGAGTTTCTGGAACTGCGCAAGAACACCGGTGATGAACGCCGCCGTGCCCACGACATGAATACCGCGAACTGGATTCCCGACCTGTTCATGAAGCGTGTCTTTAATGATCAGGATTGGACGTTATTTTCACCCAACAATACGCCGGACTTGCACGAAATCTATGGCAAGAAATTTGAAGTCGCCTACGTTGAGTATGAACGCAAAGCCATGGCGGGCGAGATCGAAGTCTACAAGACCGTCAAAGCCAGCGATCTGTGGCGCAAGATGATTTCCATGTTGTTCGAGACCGGGCATCCATGGATCACGTTTAAAGACAGCTGCAATATACGCTCACCACAGCAACACGTGGGCACTATCCACTCATCCAATCTGTGCACCGAGATAACTCTGAACACCAGCAAGGATGAGATTGCTGTGTGTAACCTGGGTTCAGTAAATCTGGTTAATCATGTCACTGCCGATGGCCTCGATAAGGAAAAGCTGAAGAAAACCATTACTACAGCGGTGCGCATGCTGGATAACGTCATTGATATTAACTACTACTCCGTGCCCCAGGCCAAGAATTCCAACCTGCGGCACCGGCCGATCGGCATGGGTATTATGGGTTTTCAGGATTCCCTCTACACTCAACGCCTGTCTTATGCCTCCGATGCGGCGGTGGAGTTTGCCGACCTCTCCATGGAAATAATCAGCTACTACGCTATCAATGCCTCATCCGAGCTGGCCGATGAACGCGGGCGTTATGAATCCTATGACGGCTCGCTATGGGATCAAGGCATCTTGCCAATTGATTCTTTGAAATTACTCTTGCAAGAGCGAGGCTCCGATTACCTCGACGTCAACATGGACCAACGCCTGGATTGGGATGGTCTGCGGACTCGTATCCAACAGTCTGGAATGCGTAATTCCAATGTGCTGGCTATCGCACCTACTGCAACTATTGCCAACATCTCCGGCGTATCTCAATCCATCGAGCCGACTTATCAAAACCTGTTTGTAAAATCCAATCTCTCCGGAGAGTTCACCGTCGTGAATCCTTATTTAATTCAGGATTTAAAGGAGCTGAATTTGTGGGACAGCGTCATGGCCAATGACCTCAAGTACTACGAAGGCAGTGTACAAAAAATCGACCGCGTGCCCCAGGACATCAAACAGATTTATGCCACCGCATTCGAGATAGATCCACGCTGGTTGGTTGACGCCGCCAGCCGTCGCCAGAAATGGATAGACCAGGCGCAGTCACTGAATCTTTACGTGGCAGGAGCCAGCGGCAAAAAGCTGGACGTGACGTATCGCATGGCCTGGTTGCGGGGCTTGAAAACCACTTATTACTTACGCGCACTTGCTGCCACCACGACCGAAAAATCGACTATTACCGACACCAGTCTGAACAAGGTTGCAAATGCGCCGGCAGAAGTCCCGGCGGCTTGTTCAATCGATAACCCGGATTGTGAAGCCTGCCAGTAAGCGTCAGCAGGTATCAAAAAATTAACTAGCTGAACTGTAGACAATTTGAGGAATTACCATGCTGTCATGGGATGAATTTGACCAGGAAGACATAGCGACACCCGCTGGCACTCAAGCTGCTGTATTAGAGATGTCCACCAACAGTGAAACCGCAGCCGAGCCCGCTGCACCGGCGCAACAGACCAGCACCGTTGCAAAAACCGTAGAGACGTCGAAGCCCAGCGAAAAAGAATCGGCTGCTTTACAGCAGGCGATAAATGATCTGGCCACACTGAATGTCGAAACAGGCCTGGAAGAACTGGAAGGTTCGGCGCTGCGGGTAACGGTGGACGAGAAGCGCATGATTAACTGCCGCGCCGACCTTAACCAGTTAGTGCCGTTTAAGTACGACTGGGCCTGGCAAAAGTATCTCGACGGTTGCGCCAATCACTGGATGCCGCAAGAAGTTAATATGAATGCGGATATTGCGTTATGGAAGAACCCGAACGGGCTTACGGACGACGAACGACTCATCGTTAAACGTAATCTTGGGTTTTTCTCTACAGCGGATTCCCTGGTAGCAAACAACCTGGTAATGGCCGTTTACCGCCTCATCACCAACCCTGAATGCCGCCAGTACATACTGCGTCAGGCCTTCGAGGAAGCGATCCATACCCATGCCTATCAATATTGCATCGAATCTCTGGCCATGGACGAGGGCGAAATCTTTAATATGTACCATGAAGTACCGTCGGTCGCGAAGAAAGCCTCGTGGGGACTGCGGTATACGCAGGAACTCAGCGATCCCAATTTCAACACCGGCACCCTGGAAAGCGACCAGGACTTGTTAAAGAATTTAATTGCCTTCTATTGCTGCCTCGAAGGTATCTTTTTCTACTGCGGTTTCACTCAAATACTATCAATGGGTCGCCGCAACAAGATGACTGGCACTTCAGAGCAGTTCCAATACATCTTGCGCGACGAATCCATGCATCTGAATTTTGGTATCGACATGATCAATCAGATCAAGTTGGAAAACCCCAAATTATGGAATGACAAAATGAAAGAAACTGCGACCCAGATGATTCTGCAGGCTACGCAACTCGAAATAGAATATGCCCGGGACACAATGCCCAGGGGTGTACTGGGTATGAATGCAGCGATGATGGAAGAGTACCTGCAATTTATTGCTAACCGTCGTCTGGTGCAGATTGGACTACCCGAACAATTCAGCGACGCCCAGAATCCATTCCCGTGGATGTCCGAGATAATGGACTTACGCAAAGAGAAAAACTTTTTCGAGACTCGGGTGATCGAGTATCAAACTGGTGGGGCCCTCTCTTGGGACTGATAGTTTTGGGATCGGACGCCATGGTAGTAACTTAAGACCATAGCCTGGACCAGAAAACAGTAATTACATGCAATCGAGGAACCTGGTGATGAGTGACGATAAAAGCGCGAACAATGACCCGGAACGCACCTTACTTACACTCGACCAATTGAGTCAGACCATCGAAGTGATGACAAATGTTGTCAGCCGACTCCGCCTGCATCTGGGTGAGCAGATTAAGGCGCAAATCGCATCGCAGCAAGCGGTTGATAGGGCCAGTGCGGCGGCAAAAAAAGTAACGACCGCCAGCTCCGGCTCAGGGACTAAAAAAGTACCGCCGCAAAGGCAGAGTTTCATCGTTGAAGTCAGTCAAACTGAGGCTGAAGCCGAGCGCAAGAGTACGAAAACGCTTCACTAAGGAGCCATTGCCTTGTTGTTAACAATAGTTGACAAAGTTAGCTGTCGCTGCTTGTGGCAGCTTTTTTTTGCCGCTGTTTTTAACTGTTTTTTTTACGCCATTATTGATTATGATGTTGCCCATGGATAAATCTGTGGGCGCCATTGTTCTTGCAGCGGGCTTCAGTAAGCGTTTTGGTGGCATCAAGCTGCTGGCAACTCTCGCCGATGGCAGTACCGTCATTGCTCAGACCATGCAGCGTATCAACGCCGCCCTGGAGAACACCGTTGTTATTACCCGCCCGGAATTGCTGCCCCTGCTCTCCCCCTACGGCTTGAACCTGAAGGTGTTTGAGCACGCCGATCTTGGCATGGGTGCTACGCTGGCCTACGGCATGGAGTTCGCGCAACAATGGTCAGGCTGCCTGGTGTGCCTGGCGGATATGCCCTTTATTGCCAGCAGTACCTATCAAACCCTGGCGGATCAAATCACGGCAGACTCCATCATCATCCCCAGCTACCAGTCTCGCGCCGGCAATCCAGTTGGCTTCGGCAGTCGATGGTTTACCCAACTGGCCCAACTCGATGGCGATAGCGGCGGGCGTACAGTAATTAAGAAAAATCCTGAGGCAGTACGCTATATTCCGGTCGATGATCTGGCAATTTTTAATGATATTGACACCCCGGATGATTTGAGCCGATATCAACCCCAGGATATCCAGGGCAGCTCTGAATAACGCGGCCTAGCTCTCAGCGGGACATAAGGCACTCATACGCTAGGCGTGCTTTGAAGCAATAAGCGGCGGTTATTGCAAGATTGGCGAGTTTAACCATACAATCTTCGCCTCAGGGGCAACCGATCTGACCATCACAAGCTAAGAACAGAGCAGATGAAAAAAATTAAAAATGAGCATGAACTGCTGAAGGAAGCCTTACGGGTCGGCTCCCGTTATTTTGAAGCACGGGGTGCCGGGAAATTTGAAGCTACCGACCATGCCGACATGAAAGTACGTGCGATATATCTGTTACTGGTTAAAGACCAGGTGATTCAGCCACTCGCCGGCGCCGATGAAAATGTTCAAAACATGCGGCATAAACTGGCAATATGGATATCCAAAAACCTGCCGTCAGGCCATCAACTCTTGCAATGACATCCCATGACTACCAGTAAATCTCAGCCATGCCCGCGCCGGTATCTCTGCCAGATTTTGCTCGCGATGAGCTTTCTGCTGGGGCACAGCATTGGCCACACCGATACTGCTAGCGCCGAGTTGGCGATGGAAGACCCACTCAACCCCTTGCTGTTAATCAGCACTTCACAGGGGAATATTTTCATTGAATTATTCCCCAATGAGGCGCCTCAGAATGTCGCCAACTTTCTAGCCCTGGCAGCGGGAGAAATTGAGATTACTGATACGGAGTCCGGCATCGAATTCAAACCACGTTACTTCAACGGCTTACGCTTCCATCGGGTCGTAGCTGATTTTATTATCCAGAGCGGCAGCGAGGTCTACCATTCGATAGGAGCGACCCCCACCACGCTGCGAGACGAAATCAATGCGGACTATCTCGGTCTCCACCAATTACCAGTCTTGAACGCAGATGGTTCTTTTAACAACATGCTGAATATTAGCGACAAAGCCGATTTTGATACCGAAATCCTGGAGCCCCTGTACCGCCGCATGAACATCGAAGACAAGGCCGATCTGCTGGCGCGGGAAGAGGACGTGCTGGAGCAGTTACAGCAGATGACCGTAAAGCGCGCCTACGAAAATCAGGGCTACCGATACAACACTGACAATCCCGGGCGCGGCGTCGACCGCGGCGTGGTGGCCCTTGCCAACAAGGGCCCTGACAGCAATGGCGCAGAATTTTTCATCAGCCTGGTTGATGCATTTTGGCTCTCCGGCAAACACACCGTAATTGGCAAGGTGGTAGAGGGCATGGAAGTTGTTGACACGATAGAATCTGTGCCAATCGATCCTTTGAAGTTTTCACGCCTTAGCACATTGATATACTCTGTCCGCAGGATTCACTGAAGGCCTGTAGTTTTTACTGAGAGCTAGTGCTTGTACACAGGAGAATAATTTTGTCGAAGAAAACCAAGAAAAAGACCGCCGAGCGCGGTACCTACGCCCTGTGTATTACAGCCGGTCTGATTTTCGGCGTTGGCCTGGGAGCGACTCTGAATAACCTGATATTGATAACCGGCCTGGGAATCGCAGCGGGAGCTGCAGTGGGCTACTATTTCAATCATCAGAAAAAATCCGGCAAGCACTAAAGCAGTCCCGCGCCGGGACTCTAGTCAAACACGGTACAGGGCAGGTTTTAGTTATTGTCTGGAGCGGATGCAAAATCTTGCTGGAATATTTCTCGCGTATACGGCGGCATCGACTCCAGTATCGTCTTACCATACCTCCGATTCACTATGCGCTCATCAAAAAGCGTAATCTGGCCGTTGTCTTGCTCGCTTCGCAACAGGCGACCGCTGGCCTGAACTAATCTGAATGCCGCATCAGGCACTGCCAGCGTCATGAACGCATTCATGCCCTGCTGCTCGATCCAATCAGACAGAGTCATTTCGATAGGGTCATTGGGAACCGCAAAGGGTATTTTCGCTATGAGCACATGGGTGCAATACTTCCCCGGCAGATCGACTCCTTCCGCAAAACTGGATAAGCCAAATATCAGACTGCCTTCGCCTTTATCAACTCGCTGCCGGTGGTATTTCAGCAGTTGAGACTTTTGATAATCGTCCTGACATAGCACCAGATCCAGCCACTCCCTGGGCAAGCCCTGCATTACTTCCAGCATCTGCCGGCGACTTGAAAATAGCATTAAGGCAGCCACTTGCTTGGTCAGCAATTCCGGTATCGCTTTGATAATTATCTCGGTGTGTTTCTCCGCATCCGATGGATCACAATTCAGTCGCGGCACCACCAGGCGCGCCGCGCGGGCAAAGTCGAAAGGGCTTGGAATACTGAGATAATGAGCATGTTCCGGCAAACCGGCACGCATCTGTAGCATCTTGAAATTACCCAAAGACGATAGCGTGGCGGACGTTAGTACCGCCCCGGCACACGCCTGCCACAGCCGTTGCTGCAAATTTTCTGCTGCCAGTACCGGGCTCGAGCTCAGGCTTATTTCACTGTAACTGTCGCTTTCATCAAAACTGAGCCAGCGCGCCGTGGGGGCCTTGCCCTCGGGATCGGTAGCCGCAAAGCTCAGCCACAGTTCCCGATTGGATTCAGCCCTGTTGGCGTGACTGCCAAGCAGTGGAAACCACTGTTCAGCCAGTTGACGCTGCTGTGCATCATTGTCTGGCTCCATCGACTGCTTGAGATCATCACTGATTGTCTGAAAAGCGCCGGTTACACGAGCGAACTGACTTGCCAGATTGGATGCTAAATCCTGAATTTCCACCGGCACGACTCCCAGCTTAAACGCGAGCTGCGCCCGATTTTCATATCTGTCGACATTGTCTTCACATTGCAGCGCTTGTTCCAATAGCTGCCAGGAATTATCCAGCTCTGTGCGCGTGCTACTAATGAGTTTCTGCAGCACATCCTGTTGCGTCGAGTCAATGAACTTGTCTTTCAACAGCCGCGGCAGCATAGACTCGCAGCGTTCGAGCCAGATATTGGTAGACTTGATGCGGGTGAAGGATGAAAAGTGGTTATTACTCTTAAACGGCAGATGATGGGCTTCGTCAAATATGTAAATACACTTGGCGGGATCGGGTAAAATCACACCGCCCCCCAGGGCCAGGTCCGACAGCACCAGGTCATGATTGCTAACAATACAATCTGCCTTGTCCATAGATTCCCGCGCCTGGTAGAAACAGCAGTTTCGGAAATTACTACATTTGGACCCCATACATTGACCATTGTCCACCGTCAACGGCTTCCAGTCAGCATCGGCAATCGGCTGCTTCCAATCGTCTCTGTCACCCTGCCATTTACCCGCGCCAAGCTCATCCAGCATATGCTCATACAGAGCCTGATCACCACTGTCAGCGTCGCCAACATCGTCACCATAAAGATCCATCATCGCCTGCATACTATCGCTGCCTCGCAGCAATACGTCCAGTTTAGACAGGCACAAATAGCGCCCCCGGCCCTTCGCCAGTGCATAACTGAAGCTCAGATCAGAACCGGCGAGAATCTCCGGAATGTCTTTCTGCATTACCTGCTCTTGCAGAGCCACCGTCGCCGTGGCGATCACCACCTTGTAATCCAGGGATTTGGCCAGTGGTAATACCGCCAGAATATAGGCCAGAGTCTTGCCGGTCCCGGTTCCGGCTTCCACCACGCAGACGGGCACGTCAGACTCTGCATCTGCAGCCAGCAGCGACAGGCATTTGGCGATCTCGGCAATCATCAGGCGCTGCCCGTACCGAGGTGTTAGCTCGCGAGATTTCAGTAGTTGGCGATACACTAGCTGAATTTCACTTTTGACATCATCAGCCAGCATGGGCTCGTCCCTGGAGTCGAATCAGGTGGTGGTTAACAGCGAAGGAAACTGCGGCTAAGTATAGCACCTACATCGCCGATGCCCTGAATAATACCGAAATCAAGCTATGTACTCTTTCCACTTTCGCTGGAAAGAAGTTCTGTTAAACTTGTGTCTACTCAAGTCTCAACTTAGGCCTCAACTTAAGCCTCAACTCACGTTTCAACTACACGCTGGTTTCGATGTAATGGCAACTGTCCCGAACAAACCCGTAAATGATTTATTCGACAGCAACTGGAAAAGTCAGGATGCCGCACAGCGGCTGCGCGCCGTTGCGCAACTTGGCAGCGATGGTCGAAAGGGCCAGCCGGCTCTCATTCAGATAGCTCTGCATGACGAACATGAGAAGGTGAGAATCGGAGCAATCAAGCATATTAGTGACGTCGATGTGCTGGTCAAACTGCAAGCGCAACAAGGCTTGCTGCAGGAAAGTGCAAGCCAGCAATATTTCCGAATTTTGGCGGGCAGCTTTGATTCCGAAATCACTGAGGCCCAACGCCTGACACGCATTCGTGATTTATCTTCGGCAGGTATTAAGCAGATTGCCCTGCTGGCGAAATGCAAAGCCGCTGGCAGCGAAGCCATGAATTTAATCGAAGCACCCGAAGAACTAATGGACCTCAGCCTTTTCGCTGCCAGTGTGCATGTGCGCAAGCACGCGGCACTCAAAATCACAGACACAGCCCTGCTGCTGGAACTTCGAGAAAAAGTAAGAGGTAAAGATAAAACCGTATTCAAGGTCGTCGACCAGCGAATTCTGCAACAAACCGAAGCCCAGCAACAACATCTAAGCGGCGACTCCAGCGGTGCACCCATTTCCAACAGCAAGAGCAAGCCCAAAAGCAAACCCGAAGCCAAGCCCGAGCAACAAAAATCGAATACAGCCAATACCAAGCCCGCAGCAAGCAAAGACAAGCCGGCAAGCAGCTCCAGAACTGACGCAGACAAGACTGCCGACAATAGGCTCAAAGCTGCAGCTTCTAATGCTACGAGCCCCAACCCCAAAACTGCAGCCATCGATCCGGATGCGCTATTCGTAAAACTTAAACAAGAGCTGAAGCGAACCAGTTACAAAAATACTGGACGCCTCAATGCTCTGCGCATGAATGTAAATGAGCTCCGTAAAGCAGTTGCGGAAACCCGCGAAGAATTGAAGAAAAACACGAATACACTGCACACCACCCTGCTCGAAATGCAGGAGAAGAACAAGAACTTCCAGGAGCAACTTAAGATTTCCACCACGGCACTTCTTCTCGTTTTAAAACAAGCGCTGGAGGATGGCCAGTCACACCAGGCGCTGCCCGCCTGGGACAAGATCCAGGGGAACATTAGCAATACCAGGGGCAAGCTCAGAGCGATACTGCAAAAACAGGCAAACGAACACAAAGACCAATTAAACGAACTGCGCGACTGGAAAATATTTGCCGCGACCGAAAAGAAGAAAGGCCTTATCGATCAAATGCAACATCTAATCGAGTCGAAGATGCATGCAGCCGACAGATCCAGGCACATCGGTACTCTGCACAAAGAATGGAAAGCTCTGGGCCGTTCCAGCCAAAACGAAGCGCTTTGGCGGGAGTTTAAGAAGCTGTCGGACAAAGCTTACGAGCCCTGTAAAGAGTACTTTAACCAGCGCAAACAGCTAATGGTTTCTAATCTAAAGAAGCGTCGGGAAATTTGTGAGAAACTGGAGCAGGAGCTTAAGAATGTAAACGAAGACAGTATCAACATTTCCAGCCTCAACACCTTACTACGCGATAGCGAGATCGAGTGGAAGCAATTTGCTCCCATCGAACAATCCAAAATTAAATCTCTGCAGAAGCGATATTATGGACTCGTTAATCAGTTCCGGAAATTTCGCAAAAATGCAGTGCGTAGCAATAGCAGGCAAAAACAAGATTACGTAGAGCAGGCGCAATCTTTGGCAGCCTCAGATGACAACAAAAATGCGATGTCTGAGGCAAAAAGATTGCAGCAGGAATGGGAAAAACTGGGGCCCACATCTTACCGGGATGACAAGAAATTCTGGGAAGATTTTCGCGCTGCCTGTGACAAGATATTCTCGCAGCGCAGTCAACAAACCGTGACAGATCGCGAAAATCAGAATCGGGCCGAAAAAAATCTTGGGAATATACTGCAATCGATAGAAGCAATATTCGCGCTGGAAGAAGACAACTTCCGGAAATCCCGTGCTGACTACCAGGAACTCATACAACAATTTTCCACTACCATGGATCCGCGAGTAAAAAATCAGCGCAAGAGACTATTGGATCAGTTTAATGGATTAAAGCGGAAAATTGATTCTCGCTTTAGTGCCCTGCCGAACAAGAAACACCTGCAGTTAAAAAATGCCGTACTGGCAAAATCTGCATTTCTAGATCAATTAGAAGCAAAACTATTAAGCAGTAAAGATGTACAGCAATTTACTGAGATTATAGAGCAGGTAGACCGCAAAGCCTGGGAAGAAATCGAAACGATTGGCAACGCCGAATACGAACATACACTGCACAACCGGCTACAGCAATCTGTCAATGCAAGCTCCGTCGAAGAGCTCCACAAATTGACCCAGGAGTGTGAAGTGCACGTGCGTAGCCTCTGTATTGACCTGGAAATTCGCGCCAACATAGACACGCCTACTGAAGATCAGGCACTGCGCATGAAGATTCAACTGGATCAACTCAAGAATGGCTTTGGACAATCCAAACCGGACTACAAAGAAAACCTCAAACATGCGATGGCTGTGGAATTGAAGAGTTTCTGCATAGGACCACTAAACACAGAAGTTCAGGAGCAGTTGTCGCAACGTCTGCAATCTGCCATCAAGAAACTGATGTAGTCTCCGCCTCGGTTTTTCCATCCTGGAATTGCAGCCGATAAAAGCTCAACACAGAGTTTGCGTAGCTGAGTAAGTAGTGCCTGTGAAGTTTTGGATCTACCTGTAGCAGGCGTTGCTCGAACGCTGTTCTTGAACTAAGCACTGTCTCCACTGCCTCAATCTCAGCATTAGGCGCTAGCAAGGGCATGAGGCCAGCCTCCTGCAATCTCTCCAGCGCCAGGAAATTAATATCTCTGAGCCTATAGTTCCTTAATATCTGCGTGTCGATGTCAGCGGCAATGACATCCGGGTCATCACTGGTAATGCTTAACTCTTCTCCGAAGGCTATGTGCACCTGCCCCTTGAAGCCAATCATACCAGTGACAATGCTGTGAATATCAGATTTATCTGTCTTGGTGAAACTGCCTTGCGTTTCAAATTCATAAAGCTCTTCTGCCTTCAGCACATCACAGGCGTCATATTCGTAAGAAATAGCAACCGGTATAATATGCAACTTCGAAAGAGTCTCGCTCAACGGCTGTTTGCGTTCCGCCATCGCCAGCATTTTCAGCAAGGTGGGATCGGTTTTATCGATACCGTCCTTGGCTCGCCCCTCTCGCTGCGCAATCCAGACGTTTTGACCGCTGCCGATGCAGTAATGGATATACTCGGACAACAGCGTCAGCGACTGTAGTAACTCTCTGCCTTTGTGGGAGCGCTTGACGATAAAACTCTTGTTGAGCCTCATCAGATCACTGACATAGGGTTTCTTCAGCAAATTGTCGCCGATGGCGATCTGCAAGGTTTTGTGGCCGGCCTGATACAACATGTAATTCACAAACGCCGGGTCCATGGTAATGTCCCGATGATTGCTGATAAACAGATAGCTGTTGCCATCCTGCAAATTTTCCATCCCGGAATGCGTTACGCTGGTCGTGGTATCTTCAATCATCTTGCCCATGTAGCGCGCGATGACATGTTGCACTGATTCGACATCATGGACTCCTTTCAGCTGCCTTTTAAGCGTGTGCCTGGCCACTGTGCGCATGCAGGCAGGAAACCAGCGTGCCAGCTTTGGCGAGTAGAAACCGGCGATTGCGGAAACAAGTTCAGGATTGTTAATCAAGTTGTCCAGCACCGGGCGAATTTCATCGTCAAGGTAGGGCCTGATTTCTTTGAATTTATTCATTATTATATATATTATTAATAACTTACAGAGGTTATTTAATCTATATTATACACAAATAATCTAACACTCGAGCCCGGACTCAGTCAGTCGTTTACCGCTATTTGTGTATCTGGCTCCTGCGCCAAGGCATCGAGCTTTGGCTCGCTGAACTGCAAGCTAGCCAAATTGGCATACAAAGCACAGCTCTGCATCAACTCTCGGTGCGAGCCCTGGGCTATTAACTTGCCGTGATCGAGCACCGCTATTCTGTCCACATTCATCACCGTCGCCAGGCGGTGGGCGATTATCAGCGAGGTTCGGTTCTGCATCAACTGCTCCAGGGCCAATTGCACCTGGCGTTCGCTCTCAGCATCCAGGGCGCTGGTGGCTTCATCCAACAGTAAAATTTCCGGATCCTTGAGAATGGCCCTGGCGATGGCGATGCGCTGTTTCTGACCGCCGGATAAACGGATGCCAGATTCACCCAGGAAACTGTCATACTTTTCGGGCAACTCGTCTATGAACTGGCTGGAGTAGGCCAGTTCGGCGGCCTTATACACCGCCTCATCGTCAGCATCCGGCTTGCCATAGCGAATATTTTCCCAGACGTTGCCAGTAAACATCGCTGGTTGCTGAGCCACTACGCCGATATGCCGTCTTAGCTCTGAGGGATCCAGTTCTTTTACATCGATCCCATCCAGAGCAACGCTACCGCTCTGGGGGTCATAGAAGCGTAAAATCAGATCAAACAAGGTGGATTTTCCGGCGCCGGACGGACCGACAAGAGCCACATTCTCGCCTGGCTCGATATTCAGGGTGACGCCATCCAGCACCAGCACCCCGGGCCGGGATGGATAGGAAAAGGACAAATTCTTGAGTTGTAAAGCCCCATTGGCCTTGCCGCTGAACGTCTTTGGATGCGGCGGAGCGACGATCTCACTGTCGGCGTGCAACAATTCCATTAACCGCTCCAGCGCACCGGCAGCTCTTTGTAATTCGCTGATTACCTGGCTAATGGCCGCCACCGCAGCAGCCACCAACACCGCATACACCACGAAGGCTGTCAGCTCGCCTGCTGACATGGTGCCGTTAATTACGTCCTGACCGCCGACCCAGATCATCAAGGCAACGGCCGAGAACACCAGGGTCATGACAATAGTGATCAGAAATGAACGGGTCTTGATGCGAGCGAGCGCCACCTTGAGCGCCGCCTCCACGTGATCCCCAAACTGTTTGCGATCGTATTCCTGATGGTTGTACGCCTGCACTGTCTTGATCTGCTGAATACTCTCGCCGACGTAGGCGCCTACGTTGGCGATCTCATCCTGACTGCTACGGGACAGACGCCTGACACGGCGACCAAAATACATGATTGGACCGATCACCAGGGGAATGCAAACCATCACCACCGTAGTCAGGCGGGGATTGGTGATAAAGAGGAATACCGTGCCGCCGATCAGAATCAGCAGATTTCGAAGTGCCACCGATGCCGAGGAGCCTATTACCGACTGGATCAGCGTCGTGTCCGTGGTAATCCGCGACTGTATTTCGCCACTGAGGTTGGCTTCAAAATAACCGGGATGCAAGGAGATAATATGGGAATAAACCGCCTTGCGTATATCGGCGGTGACCCGTTCACCCAGCCATGACACCCAGTAAAACCTAGCAAAGGTGCCGATAGCCTGCAGCAGGGCCACGATTAAAAAACCAAGAATCGCCTGGTTAAGTGAGGCCGTCGAGCTGGCGACAAAACCCTGGTCGACGATGATACGAACGTATTGCACCAGACCGAGACTTAAGCCGGCTGTAAACACCAGTGCAATAGCAGCCCAGCCGATTTGTTTCTTGTAGGGACGCAAAAATCGCAGCGCACTGGACCATGGCGGTCGGATCGATGAGTTTGGCATGGGCGCAATGTAACAGCACGCCTGCGAAAAGCAAATTCGCCAGCGTAATATCCCCCCTTAATCCACTCTCAAGCCTGTTTCCGCACAGCAGGGTCGCCTGAACGACAGTCCTCAGGGGGGTACGCTAGCAGTAATCGCTGACCGGGCTAGCGCCCGTCACCGCTACATTCACGACGCCAGCGTTAGCGAGTCTGCATAGTCTCTTACTTGTGCGAGCACTCCGGCATCTTTCTCGCCGGCACGCTCTGTGGCGGCATCCATGTCCAGCTGGTAGCGCTGCAGCAGCGCACTATCACTCAACTTTTGCTGCCTGAACCTTTCCCATCGCGCCAGTTCATCGACATTCAAGGTTTCCTTGTAGTTGCGCGCGCGATAGCGAAATAACATTTCGCGCAGACGCTTATCTCTAAACGGCAAATCGAGTCGTCCCAGGTCTGTAGCCGAAGTCGAGCGAATCGTTTGCATCAGGGACTTGTCGTTGTCGCCGAAAAAGCCTCCGCTGTAAATCATAAAATCAGGATCCAGCTCCTCTTTATTCATTTCTTCATTGAATACCGCAGCAAGTTTAGCTGCCAAATCCTGACTCGACTGCAACATCTCCCAGTGTCGCTTACACTGCTGCAAGTCAATCTCATAGTCGTTAGCACGAGCTGCATCCAGAACCGCCGGCGAAGTCACAACAGGGCACTTGTTAATGTGAATGGTCTTCAGGGGGATGCGCGAGACCGAGTCTGGCAACTGCTCAGCCGAGGTGAAAACCCGTTGCCTGATTTGCTCGACCGGGAGTGACAGCAGTGCCGAAGGATCTTCCCGCAAGTCGTACACTATCACCCCATTCTTATTCACCGGATGCTGGCAGATCGGCATTACCAGAGCCAGGCAGCCACGCCGAGCCGGATACATCATCGACACGTGCAACAACGGCTTGCGCGTCACCATGTCGATCTCGGCCTGCACCTTCTTCTTGTTCCGCAACTGGTAAATATAATCAAACAGCTTGGGCTGCTTCTGCCTGATTAATTTAGCCATTTCGATGGTGGCGATCACATCGGCCAGGGCATCGTGGGCGTCCGCGTGTTCTATACCATTGGCAAGCGTTAGTTGCTCCAGTCTAAAGCTGTTGCTGCCGTCTTCGTGCCGTGGCCAATTGATTCCATCCGGCCGTGTAGCCGCACACAGCCGCAGCATATCGATTATGTCCCAGCGCGAATTGCCATGCTTCCACTCCCGCTCATAGGCGTCATAAAAGTTTCGATACAACAGCTGCCGCGTCACTTCATCATCGAAGCGAATGCTGTTATAACCGGCGACACAGGTCCCAGGCTCGGAAAACTCCCGATGAATCTGCTTTATAAACTCTGCCTCGTTTACTCCCTCTGCCAATGCCTTCTGCGGACTGATCCCGGTAATCACACAGGCCATCGGACTGGGCAAAAAATCATCTGCCGGCTGGCAATACAAAACCAACGGCTCACCGATTACATTCAAGTCCTCGTCGGTACGAATTCCCGCGAACTGACTCGCTCTGTCACGACGGGGATCAACGCCGAACGTCTCGAAGTCATACCAATAGATTGTTTTTCCTGACACTTCTAAATAGCCTATTTGCGAAATTAGTGTGGTGACAGAGCATGGGCTGGTAGGTCTAAATTGTGACACGCCGTGACGTCGCTCCCGGCATCCTGCCTCCCGCGCCACTCGCACATCCATGTGCGTCGCCCACATGTTACATAACCGCCAGCCTGACCGCCATGGATGGCGAAAATGCAGAAAATGCAAAAAATGCAGGAGCAATTTTCAGCCCTGCTGGCGACGGTCTCAATTTGGACTACCCAGCTCCGACTTCTCATTCCTTGTGTCGAATTCTCTCATCTACGTCTTTTTCTTTCATACGAAAATTTAATTTTAGCGATCAATTCGAAGTTAAATAGCTTTCAGCATGTCTCGACTGCAAGGAAGCGCGGAGTTGGCAACCAAATCACGACCGTCGCCAGCAGGGAGCTGGCGTCGAGGCTACAGGGATACGACGCACATGGATGTGCTAGTGGCGCGGGAGGCAGGATGCCGGGAGCGACGACGCGCCGTGTCGAGATTTGTGTACCAACTCCGGGCTTCCATCGAAGCCACCACCCGAATCTCAACTTAACGATTCCTAAGCAACACCCAGTTGTAGTAATATCCCTCAGGTTTAATTCGCATCTACAGGTTATATAAGGGGTTTTTCAAAACGATTCATGGATTTTCGCGGCGCCCATATCATCAGTGTAAAGCAATTTGAACGCGTCGATATCGACAGGGTTTTTCAGGTTGCCGATAGTATGGAACCTTATGCACATCGCCAGCGCATCACCAAGGCGCTGGATGGCGCTATCCTGGGGAATATGTTCTTCGAACCCAGTACTCGCACCCGAGTCAGCTTTGGTTGCGCCTTTAACCTGCTAGGTGGACATGTTCGGGAAACTACGGACGTTAAGACCTCTTCGATCTCCAAGGGTGAATCGCTCTACGACACGGCGCGGGTAATTAGCGGTTACAGTGATGTTATCGTCATGCGGCACCCCAAGGTGGGGTCGGTGAGCGAGTTCGCCAAAGCCAGCCGGGTTCCGGTTATCAATGGCGGCGACGGCTCCAATGAGCATCCTTCTCAGGCCCTGCTCGACCTCTACACCATCAAAAAAGAATTGAGCTTCAATGATCGCGACATCGACAACATGCGTATAGCCATGGTCGGAGATCTAAAGCACGGCCGCACCGTGCATTCACTGTCGCAGCTACTACTGCTTTATAACAATATTACGTTTACGCTGATATCCCCGACAGAATTGCGCATGCCCGCAGAAATTGTCGCCGAAGTGAAGGCGGCAGGTCACAAGGTCATAGAAACGGAGAAGATGGAAGAGGGCTTAAACGACAATGACACCGTGTACCTGACTCGCATCCAGGAAGAGCGCTTTACCAGCAGGCTGGAGGCGGACATTTACCGCGGTCGGTTCAGGTTGAATCAGGCGATCTATACCCGCAATTGCGCGCCGAACACCGTGATCATGCACCCCCTGCCCCGCGACTCCAGGGCCGATGCCAATGAACTGGATAACGATCTTAATCAGCATCCTAACCTGGCGATATTTCGCCAAACCGATAACGGTGTGCTAGTGCGAATGGCGTTGTTCGCGCTTATACTGGATGTCGCCGACAAAATAGATCAATCCGCCACCAATGTGGGTTGGTATACCGAGAGCCGGTTTAAATAAATCGCGCTAGTGAACGAGCAGGAATAGAGCTATGGGATTTAATGACTTATTAAAAATGCTGATCGAAAAAGAGGGTTCGGACCTGTTTCTGACTACTGGCGCAGCACCAAGCATTAAAGCATACGGGAAGC
>CAVOFA010000060.1:0-17547 GCA_963694865.1 Gammaproteobacteria bacterium
TATTACTTCATGAATATGGAGGACTTCAACCAGTACGGCATCAATTCGGAGCAACTGGAAGGCCAGACCCACTACCTGGTTGAAGGACAGGAAGGAATAGTTGCATTGATCATGGATGACAATCTCGTAGGAATCGAATTGCCCCAGTCCGTAGTCCTGACAATTACGGATACACCACCAGCCGTTACCGGTTCCTCCGCCACCAATCGCACCAAGACCGCCCTGCTTTCAACCGGCTTGGAGATCCAGGTGCCAGAGTATCTGGAGCCGGGGGAAGCAATCAAAATCAACACGGTCACCGCGAAATTTATGTCCAGAGCGTAGTCGGCAAAACAACGGCGGAATTGGGGTCAGCCCGCTTCGCCGACGGCTGTTCTTGCATGCTGGCAATTCCAGCACAGGTCGAAATTACCGCCGTTTTCTTCTCCACAGGCACCGCAAACCCACTCTTTCTCCTCGGCTTTTGGGGAAGATTCCAATTCTCTTAAGATGCGCTCGGCACGGCTGTAATCCAGGTCGTTTTTTACCCAGACTTCAGGCAAACACTCATTAACCGGCACTTCTCCGGCGACGGAATAGAGTCGATCATTCTTTATCAACGCCTCGATGCCGTATTGCTCCAGCACGTTGCTGATGTGCCACGCCATAGGCACACTGTCGGCCACATAAACTCGTTTCATGGTAAATTCTTCGATCAATTTATGCCTGCTCCGCAGGCCAGAGGTATAGAATCACTAGTCAGTAGCTCCCTAGCAGGCCGCTAGCGATTAATGTGTCTTAGTTTTAATCCGCTCGCGAACAGTACAGCGACGTACAATGCCATGCCACCGAATACCAGCAAAGCCATCTGACTGACTCTACTCATTAGCCCCCAATCCAGCCAGTCCTGCCAATTCCCGGTAAAGCTGACAAGAAAAAAGGCCAGCACTACATTTGCTGCCAGCAAGCGCAGCAGCAACAGCAACCATCCCGCCTGAAACGCAAAAACCTGCTCTTTTTTCAGACCTCGAAACAGCAGGGCTGCATTGAGGAATGCAGCCAGACTGGTCGCCAGCGCCAGACCAACGTGGGCCATTCCATTCAGATAGAAAACTATATTCAGGACCATGTTGGTACAGAGGGCGATAACGCCGATCTTCACCGGAGTGCGTGTATTTTGCCGTGCGTAATAACCAGGTGCGAAGATTTTTATCGACATGAATGCCAGTATGCCCACACTGTAAGCACGCAGACTACCGGCCGCCTGCGTTACATCAACCGCAGTAAAATTGTCATTCTGAAATAATGTCACTAATAACGGTTCGGCGAGGATAAGCAGCGCCAGGGTAGCGGGCAACGAAACCAGGAAGATCAAGCGCAACGCCCAATCCAGGGTTTCTGCAAATTCCTGCATCGACGCTTGCGCATGCTTGCGCGACAGATTCGGTAGCACCGCAATAGCTACTGCTATACCGAAGGTGCCCACGGGCAGTTCCATTAAGCGATCGGAAAAATACAACCATGAAATACTGCCGGTAACCAACAGCGACGCGATCATCGCGTCGAGTAATAAATTAATCTGACTCACCGATACGCCGAACAATGCCGGCACCATGAGCTTCTTGATTCTCTCCACTCCTTCGTGGAATTTCCCTACCTTCGGCCTGGGCAGCAACTGCATACGTGCAAGCAGGGGCAGTTGGAATAATAATTGGGCCACGCCGGCGATAAGTACACCCCAGGCCAGAGCCAACTCAGGCACACGCAGATGTGGCGCCAATAGAAATGCACAGGCGATCAGGGAAATATTCAGCAGCGCAGGCGTAATCGCAGGTACAGCAAAACGGCCATAGCTGTTGAGGATGGCACTGCAGAACGCCGTCATGGAAATGAGTAGCAAATACGGAAACGTGATGCGGAGCATATCGACGAACAAGTCGAATTTTTCCGGCTCATCGGTAAAACCATAGCCTATAGGCACCGCGATGAGAGGTGCTGCCACCATCATAAAAACAGTCAAGCCGAGAAGAGATCCACCCAGGCTGCCAGCCACGGCATTAATCAATTTTTGTACGTCCGCTAAGGACCTGGTGCTGCGGTACTCGGACAAAACTGGCACAAAGGCCTGATTGAATGCCCCCTCGGCAAACAGTCGGCGCATGAAGTTCGGTATCTTGTTGGCGAGAAAAAAAACATCCGCTCCCACGGTGGCGCCAAAAAGCCGCGCTATAACCACATCTCTGGCCAGCCCCAGGAAGCGCGACAGCATAGTCATCGAACCTGTAATACCGCTGGCTTTTAGCAGGGCAGCATTGCCTGAATCATTTTTTTCGGAGTGTGGCACTTCAGTTTGAGGGTCTGACATGACTTTGTAATTGGTTTTAAATCCCTGTTGCAGGATTATGACAGCTCTGGAGCAAAAAAGGGGTCGCAGCTGTGCAGGTTTCCTGATAGCACCCTGCGTCTCTCTGCGCGCTCCTGGTTTTATCGGGGAGCCCGGGAATAAGCTGAGTATTTTTAGGCACTTAGCAGAATTTTACCAGCAGTCTCTAAAGCCGGGTATAGCCAGGGGTGCTATTGACATCAGTAGGTGAAAACGGCATAGTGTCGCGTCTTAAATTCGATGGGGAGCTGCACTGTACAATCCCCCTGATTTACTCCCTCGATTTGCCACAAAAATCGAACAAATGAAACAGTATTGAATAAGGTTTAAAGGAGCTCCAATTGGCCAATTCTGCACAAGCTCGCAAGCGCGCACGACAGGGTGAGGTTCGCCGTCGTCACAACGCTTCATTCAGATCCATGGTTCGCACCTGCATAAAGAAAGTAGATACGGAGATAACAGAGGGCGATCACGCCGCCGCCACTGCAGCATATAATTCTGCAGTGCCCACTATCGATCGAATGGCAGACAAGGGCATTATTCACAAGAATAAGGCTGCGCGTCATAAGAGCCGACTGAACACGGCAGTGAAAGCGCTAAAGTAAGTCGCTTATTGTCACGAAAAAACCGGCTGTAGCCGGTTTTTTTTTGCCAAAGTTCAGCAAATTCAGTTTAGGACGACTTACTCACTCGCAGCCAGGTCGCTAATTACCAGGTTATCGCGATGTATAACCTCTTCCTCGCCGACGTAACCGAGCAATTGCTCAATCCTGTCGCTACTCTGACCTTTTAATTTTTCTATTTCCGCGGCACCATAATTAACCAATCCCCGGGCTATTTCTCGACCCGAACCATCGACACAGGCGACAACGTCGCCGCGGAAAAACTGGCCTTGGGACGCTTGAATGCCCACCGCCAACAAGCTTCTCCCGGAGTTTTGCAGCACCTGCACGGCGCCAGCATCGAGGGTCAACTCGCCTTTTAAAGTAAGCTGCCCTACCAACCATTGCTTACGGGCCGTTACCGGCTCGCAGTCTGCTTCCAATAAGGTTCCCAGCATTTCTCCCTGCAACAGACGCAACAACACCTGCTGCTGCCTGCCGTTCGCTATCAGCGTGCTGGTACCCGAGCGGGCAGCGAGGCGCGCCGCGGACAACTTGGTTAACATACCACCACGCCCAAGACTTGCCCCCTTACCAGCCATGTCCATCAGACTGGCATCGGTGGCCGAAGCAAGCGGGATGAATTTTGCGCCTTTGTTGCTACGCGGGTCTGAGTCATACAGACCATCCTGATCCGTTAGCACCACCATTACATCGGCATTAATCAGATTCGCGACCAGCGCCGCCAGCGTGTCGTTGTCACCAAAGCAGAGCTCGGCAATGGCGACAGTATCGTTTTCATTAACCACCGGCACCACACCCATATCAAGCAAGGTAATCAGCGTGCTACGGGCATTCAGATAACCCGTGCGATTGGACAAATCTTCATGGCTCAGCAAGATCTGCGCGGCATGCACTCCCTGACGCATGAAACAGCTCTCATAGGCCTGTATCAGTCCCATTTGCCCGACAGCGGCCGCTGCTTGTTGCAGATGCACTTGCTTAGGCCGGCTTTTCAGCCCCAATCTAGCCACACCCTCAGCCACCGCACCGGACGAAACCAACACCAGTTGGATCCCCAGTTTTTGCATCGCCACCAACTGTCCGGCCCAATCGGCGATAGCATCCACATCGAGACCCAGGCCATCGTTGGTAAGCAGGGAGCTGCCCACTTTGACTACCCAGCGTTTCCCTTGTTTGATTTTGTCTCGCATACTCTGAACTCGTTAATCCCAATCTTCGCTTATGCCTTCAGCGTCATCGGTACTGCCGGTTTTACTACTTTCTATGCTGCGTCGAATTTCAAAGGCCATAGCCACCTCCTGTTGTTCCTGCTTCTGTATGTACTCTTCATCCTCAGCCAGCAGTAGACGATGCTCTTCTATGGATTGCATAAGGGCTTCGCACAATTCGTCGCAACCTGAATTATTAAGTGCAGAAATTTCATAAATCTCTCCCTTCCAGTGCAGGGTGTTACGTAATTTCTGCTTCAAGGCGGCCACCGCTTCCGCGTCTATCAGATCCACCTTATTCAACACCAACCAGCGATCTTTTGTAGCTAGAGTTGGACTGAACTTTTCCAATTCTCCTACTATTTTTTGGGCATTTTCCACTGGATCACCGCCATCTACAGGCAGCACATCAATAAGATGCAACAGCAGACGAGTCCTCGACAGGTGTTTTAAAAATCGAAATCCCAACCCGGCTCCGTCCGATGCTCCTTCTATTAGGCCGGGAATATCAGCCATGACAAAACTACGCTCCATGCCTCGGCTTACCACCCCAAGATTGGGCACCAGGGTGGTAAATGGGTAATCTGCCACTTTCGGCGTTGCCGCCGACACCGTCCGAATCAGAGTTGACTTGCCCGCGTTGGGCAGCCCAAGCAGACCCACATCTGCGACCAGTCGTAGTTGTAGCTGTAATACCCGGGCTTCGCCCACTGTGCCCTTGGTGATTTTACGAGGTGCACGATTGGTGCTGGATTTGAAGCGGGTATTGCCCAGTCCGTGGAAACCACCCTTGGCCACCATAATCACCTGCTCCGTGTTATTCAGATCGGCAATCAGCTCCTCCGTATCAACGTCGATAACACTGGTACCCAACGGCACCTTTATCAACAGGTCTTCACCACCCCTGCCGGTACAATTGCGGCCCTGTCCGGAGCGGCCTGCCTGCGCCCGGTAATGCGGCTGAAAGCGGAAATCAACCAGGGTATTCAATGACGCATCCGCTTGCATGAAAATACTGCCACCGTCGCCGCCATCACCACCATCGGGGCCGCCCCTCTCAACATATTTTTCCCGACGAAAACTGAGGCAACCGCTGCCACCGTTGCCTGCATCTACCCTGATTTCTGCCTCATCTACGAATTTCATCTGACCCTGTGTAACAATTATGGAAAAATAGAGAGACAGTATACTGATGCCATCTATTCGAGTATTGGCCAATACTGCTGCAACAACGAACAAGCATTCTGTCCGCTTCCTTCCTGGAATTGATTAAACTGCTGCAGCGCAAACAAAAAAGCCCCGTCGAATGACGAGGCTTCACAGTGAACTCTGAATGCTTCAGCCCGTCTCGACGCTCACATATTTGCGACTATTCGGCCCTTTGACGGCAAATTTAACGACACCGTCTGACTTCGCAAACAAGGTGTGATCCTTACCACAGCCCACGTTCTCGCCCGGGTGGAAGTGAGTTCCACGCTGACGCACGATAATATTCCCGGCGCTGGCGGCTTGCCCGCCGAATAATTTAACCCCAAGTCGTTTCGACTGGGAATCGCGGCCATTATTGGTACTACCGCCTGCTTTTTTATGTGCCATAAATGCCTCTGCTACTCTATAGAGCTTGTTTAGCCCTTAATACCCACTATCTTTACTTCAGTAAACCACTGTCGGTGGCCCTGCTGCTTACGAAAGTGCTTGCGTCGATTAAATTTAATGATGTGAATCTTCTTGCCACGCCCTTGTTTCAGGACTTCGGCAGTAACCTGGCCGCCTTCGATATAAGGCGCGCCTATTTTTACCGACTCGCCTTCGCCAACCATTAAAACCTTATCAAATTGCACTTTATCACCGGTGGCAGCTTCCAGTTTTTCTAACTGCAGGATCTCGCCTTCTTTAACCCTGTGCTGCTTACCACCACTTTCAATAACCGCGTACATAATCCTCTCCAGAACCTCTTGTCGAATGGCAACCTAGCCCATTCCTATTGGGGCGGGCATTCTACGGGAACACAGGGGTGTAGGCAAGTATAAAAAGCCTGCAAGTGCTATAAATATTGGCCTGATCCGGGTAGCCGACAGGACCGCTATTTGGCTTTTCAGGAGATTTGCCAACATCAGTCTTAGCCGTTCCTGCAATTCAGTCCTGCCTCCAGTCATTACGCGGCTTGACAGCATCTGACTGTCTCCCTAGCATGCACACTCGAGTTGAATCCAATCCGACAATCCATACACCCAAAACAGTTTAATTAGCCGTCAAATGCAACCACAGACATACCAGCAAATTCGATCAGTGGTCGAGTCCGATTTTCTTGCAGTGGACCGCTACATCATTGAGCAACTGCACTCTGATGTGCCGTTGGTGGAAAATATTGGACATTACATCGTGGAAGCCGGTGGCAAGCGCCTGCGGCCGATTCTGGTGCTGCTGGCCGCCAGAGCCTGCGGGATAGAAGCTGGGAAACAAATAGCACTGGCAGCTGTAATCGAATTCATTCACACGGCGACCTTGCTGCATGACGATGTAGTGGATATGTCTTCATTACGACGCGGCCGCCCCACCGTTAATGCAGAATGGAATAATCCTTCTAGCGTGCTTGTCGGCGATTTTATTTATTCCCGCGCTTTTCAGATTCTGGTAGAGATTGGCGATATGCGCATCATGCAAATTATGGCTGACACCACCAATAAAATCGCCGAAGGCGAGGTATTGCAACTAATCACCAAAAACAATCCACAATCATCAGAGCAGAATTACATGCAGGTGATTCGGGATAAGACTGCCATCTTGTTTCAGGCTGCGGCCCAGTGCGGGGCTATATTGGCCGAGTCTGACGACAAGGTAGAAGACTCCCTGAAGCAATACGGCATGCATCTTGGCATCGCCTTCCAGTTAATTGATGATGTTCTCGATTACGACGGCGACACCGCAGCACTTGGCAAGAATATTGGAGACGATCTGGCAGAGGGTAAGCCCACTCTCCCTCTCATCTATGCCATGCAACACGGATCACAGCAAGAAGCGGCGCTGATCAGACAATGTATAAGCGAAGCCTCTGTATCCGAACAAAACTTTGCTACCGTCATCAAACTCGTAACCGCCAGCGGCGCCCTGGAATACACCCGCCAACTCGCCGCAGAACAAGCCCAATTGGCGCTGCAATCCTTAGCGGTTCTGAGCGCCTCAGAATATCGGGATAGTCTTGAGGCACTGGTGAAATTTTCAATCAACAGACAAACCTGAGTCGCTTTCTATTCCTGCTTCGCCGTTCTCCATTCTATAGCCGCCTTACAGCTAACGTGGTATAACGCGACATGGGCGTCGGCAATTCCAGGCGCGAATTTTGTCTCGATATTTCGTCCTGACATTTACAATTTATGGGGACCGTTGGTGCTCGATTTTTCCAAAATCCCTACTCCCGAACCTGTCATGGAAACTATTGAGGCTGTAGAAAAATTCGAGAAAACGCCCCAGACAGAGCAATTTTCCTACACCGACAGTTACAATCTAATATGCCAAAGTGCGGCCAGATTCGGTGATGCTATTGCGCTGGAATTTATACTTCAGGGTTTGCGAGACGAACCGAGCCAGTCAACCAGCTTTACCGAGCTCAGTCAGCAGATTACCCGCACAGCCAATTGCCTGCACCAGCTCGGCATCAGCCCCGAGGACGCTGTTTCGATCGTCCTGCCTATTTTGCCGCAAACGCATTTTGCCACCTGGGGAGCGCAAGCCGCCGGCATAGCCAATCCAATTAACCCGATGCTGGATGCCGAACACCTCGGTGAGATTATGGCAGCTGCCGGCTCCAGCGTGGTAATTTGCCTGGGGCCATCTCCCCACAGTGACATTTGGGACAAGGTCCTGCGTGCCGCTGAAAAGTCTAATGATATTCAAACAATTCTACGTGTAAACGTCCCGGGCTTGTGCCATGAAGCAGTAGCGAGCGAGCCTGTCGACGGCCTGGCTATCCTGGATTTCGATAGCAGTATCAGTGCACACAATGGCGCCTCTCTCGATAGCGATCGACAATTCGATGCCGATCAAATTGCCGCCTATTTTCATACCGGTGGCACCACTGGTCGCCCGAAACTCGCACAGCTGACCCACGGAAATATGGCCTTTCTAGGACAATTGATGCAGGTCTATACCGCTCACATGGAGCGTCACACCGTGCTTTGCGGCCTGCCGCTATTCCACATCTATGGTTGCATTATCCAGGGAGTCGCCGCCTTCAGCGTTGGTTATCGCATTGTGCTGATGACCCCTTCGGGTTTTCGCTCACCCGAGGCCATGAAGAATTTCTGGCATCACATCGCTCGCTTTAGAGTTAAAAGCTTTTCGGCGGTGCCTACGGTGCTAATGGCACTGGCGGATATACCCGTTGGCGATGCCGATATAAGCTGTTTGACTGATATAAACTCTGGCGCCGCCCCCCTATCTCATGCATTTGAGCTGGAATTCGAAAAAAAGTATGACGTGCAAATTGGCAATGGCTATGGCATGACAGAAACCACGGCCCTCATATCCAGAGCCCCGCTGGAGCAGCCGCCGGGTAGCGTCGGCATGCGTATCCCCTACTCACAGATCCGTATTGTTCATCTGCAAGGCCAACAGATAACGAAAGACTGTGCGTTGGGTGAGAGCGGCGTCATCCTGGTGCAGGGCCCACAGGTTTTCAGTGGCTATAAGAGCGCCACCGACAACGCCAACGCCTGGATCGAAGGTGAATGGTTTAACACCGGAGATCTGGGCTACCTCGACGCTGATGGCTACCTTTATCTTTCCGGGCGGGCCAAGGATCTCATTATTCGCGGCGGTCACAATATCGACCCAGAGACAATCGAGGAGCCTCTAAATACCCACCCCGAAGTCGCAGTCTCGATTGCCGTCGGACTGCCGGACCCATACACTGGCGAACTTCCCATGGCTTATGTGGTAACAATACCCAACAGTCAGGTCACAGAAGCCGAATTACTGGAGCACTGCAAACAGAAGGTATCAGAGAGAGCGGCGATACCGAAACGTATTATCTTTATAGATACTATGCCGCTTACTGCGATCGGAAAAGTATTTAAACCCTTGCTGCGGCAAATGATTTCTGAGACTGTGGTCACAGAACATCTGGACAGGGAATCCATAACCGCCCTGGTTTCCAGTGAAATTCAAAAACAACACGGCCTGGTTATCAAGGTTGTCGTCGACGACAAAGGTGGAATCGAGACGGCCAATAAATTGCTCAGTGGTTATACCTTTACTGTAGAAATAAGCTGAAATACCGATGCATTGTAGAAGGCTCGGCTGAGAGTTAACCACGTTATTCAGAAAGGACCTGGAGAAATACTATGAGAGAATCCAAATGAGAACACTGAAAACAGCCTTAAGCTTCGCCCTCTTGCTGACACTGGCATCCTGTACTATATCCGGCTTTCGCAGCGGCACACCCGATGAGAGGCGCCAGGCAATTCGTCCATGCGCCAGGAAGTCCTCACCGAACTGTACTCGGCAAAACCTGACATCCAGGCGCAGATAAACAGCGCCTCCGGTTATGCCGTTTTTTCCAACGCCAATATTAATCTGATCTTTGCCAGCTTCGGTGGTGGCGTAGGTGTTATTCATGACAACGGCACCAGCACAGATACTTATATGCGAATGGGAGAGATAGGAGTTGGCATCGGCGCCGGCGTTAAAGATTTTCGAGTCATCTTCGTTTTTCATGACAAAGCAGCACTGGAGCATTTCCTCGACGTGGGAATATCCGTAGGTGGTCAGGCCGATGCTACCGCCAAAGCCGGTGACTTAGGTGCTGCAGTCGGTGGTGAGGCAATCATTGACAATGTCTCTGTCTATCAACTCACCCAAAGTGGTCTGGCACTACAGGCGACGGTTAAGGGAACCTACTACTGGAAAGATTTCGATCTGAATTCCTGAGCTTGGCTTAACGACGGGAATTGATTCAACGCTGCCCTGGGGCCAGCAGAATGCTGAAACCGGGACTGTGACTGCGAAGAATACTGTCAAGAATACTGTCTTTGTCGATTATGCGCACCTTCTGGCTGCTGGGCTGATAGATCTCCGCATTTTGCGCAATCAATCCCTGCGCAGACGCATACAATTCTGCAGCTCGATCTACTTCACCCATTGCCTGATAAACCGCTGCCAGAGCGATCGAAAAATCCGGCTCCACTTGCTTTAATCTGATCGCTCTGCGAAAAGAGGTTTCGGCAGTTTCCATGTCATTGTTGCTAAAGGCGATATTACCCTGGGCAAAATGGTAATAGGGGTTGCGATTATTGAACCGCTCTGCCGCCTTTTTATACTGCGACACCAGGCTGTCATTGCCTGCTCGTCGGTAAAACTTGACCAGGTTATTAATCGCGGTGACATTGGTGTTGTCGTTGTTGAAGGCGTGCTGATAACTGTATTCAGCGAACTGCTTATTACCCATTCTACTGTAAGTAGCGCCAACATTGTTCCAGATGATCGACTCCTTGGAATCCAGGAACAGGGCATTTTTGAAATAAAGTAGGGCTTGTTCAAAATCGTTATCGATCATCGCCTCGACAGCCAGATTATTAAAATACAAAGCCCTCGCTTGCTGATCTGAAATAATGGAAGAGGTAAGCTTTTGCAGCTCTATCTCAGGAGTAAAATCCACGACGTAGTACCGTCTGCCGCCGCCGCTAACCCGGCCGGTTGCATTGATGTGCTGACTCAACACCAGCAAATTGCCGTGAAGATCCCAGTTCGGCTGCACGGCGACGGTCTGAAAATTTGCCCGCAACCCGGCGTATCGCGCCATCGCCACATAAAGATTCATTACCGAGAGACAGTTACCTTCTCGGGCCTCAAACGCTTCGATAGCAGTGTGAGTCTTGGCGGCTGAATACTGCATGGCGAAATAATTATCGCTGTACAGAATATCCTGTAGCTTTTCCAGCCGTTGCATAACTGAATCCCGGGGGCTTAGATAACTATCGATCAGCGCAGTGATTTCCGGGGAAAGTTTTAACGGCTCAATCTCGCTATATAGATCGGTGGTCTGATCGATAATTTGGCTAATTATTTCGGGGTTTTCGACAAACTCCAGCTCCACATCTAAAGCCAGGCAGCTCACCAGCGCGCTGATGCACAAGAGCAACGCTGGAAGTCTTACTAGATGTAGTTTACTTGCATGCATAATAGTAAATCACTGTGTGAGCGAGCCCATGCTCGTGGTATTTAGCCAAGGCCCCGCTAAGAGCTACGCCGCGTTATTCAAAGGTGCCCTAATAGTGGGACGGTGTATTCCGGCCGGTCTTGTCTATCTTCATGAATTCATAGCGGCCCCGCACAAAAGGAACCTCGTCATCTCGCAGCTTTCTGAACAAGGCAATCCAACCAGCATATTTTGCGACCCCAGCAACGCTACCTCCGAGACCGAAATAATCAAGATTGTCACTCAATCGACCTACATAGCTGCCCCAGGAATCCTGAAAAGATGCTGTCTCGGAAGCGGATTCATACTCGTACTGCAAGGCTGCTCTTGTCTGCGCGATTCTGACATTGTTTGCCGAAAGAAATCTAATTTCATATCCAGTCTCGAAATCAAGAGAATTTCCTGAGTCTGCCACCAACCAATCCACTGCAATATCTATTACCAGACTCTTGGTAACGGGCAAGTTGGGCACGAACTCGAACGGCTGCGTATCAGCGCGCATAATCTCGTAGCCCACATCGGTATCGCGTAAAGCTGATGATATTCTAACACGTCCATTGCCATCGATATCGACGATGGCATCAGATTTAATCGAGCGAGCACGTTCGGTGAAGTCGAATAGTGCTTTCAGAGCCTTAGAGTCCAATGTCGGCAGTTGCCAGCTGTCGCCATCAGCATCGATAAGGCGCATGGCGCCCGCCGCATAAATCATCGCCGCAACGTCTATTGACAGCGTCGCCGTCTCTCCCAGCGCCACCCCCCCTGGTACAATAATCTCCCGGATGGTTGAGCTATTGAACTCGTCACCCAGTGTTTGCTTCAAAAATACGGCAGGCTCATTTCGAGCCAGGTTGCGATCACCATTATTACCATCGTCCCTGAACAATGAATTGCTGTTGCGACGCACTCGTTTGCCCAGGTATTTCAACTCCGTCACAGCGCTGCGATATCTTCGCGCTGCACGTGAGTCTATCCCCAGTCGCTGAGCGGCAGTCGCATAGAGTTGTGCAGCAGGGCTAACATCGCCGCCAAAAAAGCTTCGAACGTGATAGTTGTAGGCGCCGGCAACAGTCTGAATTTTTTCTGCCCAGTCTCTATCTTCAATATAGAGAGAAACGAATATTCGAGCTTCAGCAGGGGCAGACAACCATGCTTCCAGATAATCATCAGGACTGCGTAAATCGCCAACTTGTGCAGTGGAAAGTATGGCGACACCAGCAATCTGGGACTCGGCATACTCGGTCTCCCACTGCCTGATTTCTTCGCTGCGGGGCAGCACGCCAGAGGGCAGGTCAGGAAAGCGACCAAACCGCGGTTGACGTATGCGTTGGCGAACGAGATCTCGGGCATTGAGATTGGCAACTACGTCCAGGTCATAAGCACGCAAAGCCACAGCTACAGTCTGCAAAAATGGATCCTCGAATTCTGGCGTATCGGCAGGTGCGGGAGCTGTAGCTTGCGCCATAACCGACGCTGCCAGCAGCATGCTCAACCCTGCAATAACAGCTCGCGTCACATACGACCTGGTTACTTGCCTAATCATTTGCGCAAACATTATAAGCCTCATTTCGCCTTTTTTTTAACAGGCGCTCACGTAAATCTGTGACATACGCAGGTTCACCCCAGGCATGTATCGGTTGCGCTATCTTGGTAATTAAGCGTTCCGCTTCGTCGTAGTTATCGGCAGCGATGGCATATTTAGCCGCCTGTTCCATTATAAATGTATCTGCCGGCAATAGTGTAAAAGCCATGCGCTGAAAATCACTGCCGCTCTGCCAGTTTTCTCCGGCAAGCAGATAGAGCTGACCCATAGCCAAGTTGGCTTCCGGACTTTCCGGCGCCAGCGTCATGGCTTTCTCAAAATGCTGCCTGATATTCGCAACGATATCCGTGCGCTTGTTAGCTGGCCAATCTTTCGTGCAGTCACCCAATTCCGATTCCCAGTACTCCCCATAATCCAGCACAATATCCAACTGATTTGGCGCCAGGGCAATAGCCTCTTCAAAATAGGCTGCGATTATCTGGTCTGAAATTTCCAATTCCTGAAAACGTAGAGCATCTGCTAACCCGGATAAACTTCGAGCGGCAGTCACGTCCAATTCCATTGCTGCCTCGAAAAACACTTGCGCAGTTTTCAGTTGCCCGGAATTCAGTGCCAGTTCTCCTAACAAAATAGCCAGCACACTGTCTTCGATTCGACGGCTCTGGTATTGAGGGTTTTCAGACAACTGGCCATACTCGATCACACCGCGAGGTCGACTGCCATTGAGTAGGTAATTGTGCAGCTCTGTGTCTAATTGTGCGGTGGTAACATCGAACGCCCGGTCAAAAGCATAACGGGCATTGCGCCCTTCAAGTAGAAATTGCAGGTAGCGTTCCAAATTACCTCGCCGGTCGAGAAAGCCCTCTTCTTCATGGCCATGTTTCAGGTAGTGCAGAAGCGTCGAGGACTTCAGGTTTGCTATCTGAATTACGCGCGGGGATGCCAGTGCGTCGTCCCGGTACAGAAGCCGGTCCATGGAAAAGGATTCGCTAAGGGGAACTATTGACTCATTCTCGCGCTGACTGAAGCGCTCAAACTGCGCCTGCCCCCGCTCAATTTGCATTCGCCCCAGGTAGCCTGCAAGTCCCTCTTCATACCAACGCGGCAGTCGCAAATCAGAGAAATTTCTCAGTAAAAAGTGAACATAGTGGTGATAGGCATCTGCTTTGGCTGCATCGTCGCTGGCGAGCACGGCCATGAAATTCGATCGTGCCGAAGGATTAAAAAATGCCCTCTCCTGCCCCAATGAAAAATATTGGAAACTTTCCACATCATCAATCAAATAAATATAGTTTGGAATTGGAGCCTTTGGGAAGGGCGAGTAGCCTTGAATAACGTAGGCGGTAATCTGCCGCCAGGTTTCCAATTCGTCGGCGAAGCGTGCAGTTTGCCGTGCCGACAGCTGACTAACAAAGGTAAAATGCTCAGTTTCCAGCGTCAGCCAGCGCTGCTGCAATAAGTCCAACTGCGCCGCAGCCGGAGCAGACACGGTGGCCAGCAAAGTGAAAACAGCTAAGTAATTGAATAATCTATAGAATATCCGCATCACGCAACCTGAACAGCTCGCTAACATAGAACTATCAGTCTACTGTACCATGCAATTTACAGTGGATTAAAGGACATCAGGGTGATTTTTACCAGCCCTCTCCCGCTAACATTTCTGCTGTAGTACACCGCCATCTCTAAAACCGCAGAGAACGCTGTCACCAACACGGCCTGGCTGGTAATTATAAACTACATCGCCGGATAATTCGGCCCGCCACCGCCCTCCGGCACCACCCAGTGAATATTTTGTGCCGGGTCTTTAATATCACAAGTTTTGCAATGCACACAGTTTTGAGAATTGATTTGAAATTTTTTCGTCCCATCTTCGGCTTCGATTATTTCGTACACTCCTGCCGGGCAATATCGCTGTGCCGGCTCATCATACAGTGGCAAGTTGGATGCAAGTGGTAGTGAGGCATCGGCAAGCTGCAGATGGCAGGGTTGGTCTTCGGCGTGATTGGTATTGGACAGGAACACCGAAGATAACTTGTCAAAGCTAATCTTGCCATCGGGCCGGGCGTACTCGATTTTAGGACACTGCGCTGCGGGCTTGAGCTGACTGTAATCCCGGGATCTATCGTGGAACGTGAGAGGAAATTTTCCAAAGAAAATGTTTTGCTCGATGAAGGCCATCGCACTCCCAATCCAAAAGCCGAATTTGTGAAAAGTCGGACTAAAATTTCGCGTCCTGTGCAATTCGTCACGCAGGTCCGAACTGTTGAAACGTGTCGTGTAATCGCTAAGTTCAGATTCGGAAGACTCTTGCGAAAGCGCCATGAACAGAGTCTCAGCTGCAAGCATTCCAGATTTCATGGCGCAGTGACTGCCCTTGATTTTGGCAGCATTCAGGGTCCCTGCATCACAACCTATCAACAAACCACCAGGGAAGGTCATTTTCGGCAGTGAATTCAATCCACCTTTAACGAGAGCCCTGGCACCATAGTTGATGCGCTTACCACCCTCGATGTATTGCTTGAATACCGGGTGCTGTTTTAATTTCTGAAACTCATCAAAGGGGCTGATGTGGGGATTCTGATAGGCAAGATCAACGATCAATCCCAGCGCGACTTGATTGCCTTCAACGTGGTACAGGAAACCGCCACTGGTTGCGGCGTAACTGGCCCCGGTCATTGGATAACCAGCCGTATGCACAACCAGGCCCTCTTTATGCTGCGCTGGGGGAATCTCCCAAATTTCTTTAATGCCAATACCGTAGTGCTGGGGATCACAGTCCTTGTCCAGCTCGAATTTACCGATAACCTCCTTACCCAGATGACCTCGACATCCCTCGGCGAGAATCGTGTAGCGGGCGTGAAATTCGAACCCGGGCTCGAAGGATGGCTTCTGCTCACCACCGGCATTGATTCCCATATCACCAGTGGCCACCCCCTTCACGCTGCCATCTTCATGATAAAGAATTTCGGCCGCTGCAAAACCGGGAAATATCTCGGCACCCAATTCCAGCGCCTGTTCTGCTAACCAGCGGCACAGATTGCCAAGTGAAATGATAAAGTTGCCATCGTTATGCATAGTACGTGGCAGCAATACGCCAGGAAACCGAAACAAAGACTCGGCGCCTGCCAGAAAATAGACATCATCACCGGTTACCGCTGTATTTAACGGCGCACCTTTCGCCTTCCAGTCAGGAAACAGCTCATCCAAAGCGGAAGGTTCGAATACCGCCCCGGAGAGGATATGTGCACCGACTTCAGAACCTTTCTCCAATACGCACACCGACAATTCCTTGTTGGCTTCCCTGGCCATCTGTAACAGTCGACAGGCTGTCGAAAGACCTGCCGGGCCTCCCCCAACGATGACTACATCGACTTCCATGGATTCGCGCTGCATAAAAGATCCTCTGAACAAAAACTGATTCTCGAACAATGCCAGGAGCAGCCAAACTGTAGCGAACTCTGGCATTCGGCTCACATCTGGACTAACTGAAGTATTGGCCCATTATCCTCAATTCAAGGATTAAGCGCAAAAGTGAGCCAGGTCCCGGCATTACAAAATGTCACAAACAATAGCGAATCTGTCACGCTTTATCCGGTCCTATCTGTGCATACTTACGCCGTTTTTAAAACGCCAGCTCGTTTGCCAAACGGCAAGCCGGCTCATACTCAGTGTCGTAGTTGTTGGAGACCCATGCATGGCCCGCCTACAGCCAGTATCAAGAAGTTTGTTAGTCACTGTTTTCCTAGCCAGCGGTATACTTTCAGCACAGCTATTGGCGCAGGACCAACCGCTTGTCGATAAAAATTCAACGGTTACCTACCCGGCGACCTACTTCGACCAATATGAGCCCTTTTCAGTCAGCGATATGCTGGACCGGATTCCCGGCATCAGTGTCGCCCGCCAGGGTGGTGGCAATGGCCGCCCCGGCAGCTCCGGCGGTTCCGGGCGGCGCGGACTGGGTCTGGGCGGTGATCAGATACTGATCAACGGTCGTCGCATCACCGGTAAGGAAAATGAAGGCAATAGCCAGCTTTCCCGTATTCCGGCAAATCAGGTGCAATACATTGAGATCATCCGGGGCACTTCCGGCGATTTAGATCTGCGCGGCGGCAATCAGGTCATCAACGTGGTATTGCTAGAGGCAGAATCCCGCTCCTCCGTGGCTTATGAGATTAACAGTGACCACTATCATGACGGTGAGTTCAAACCTGGTGGAAAGATTTCATTGACCGGCCAAAGAGGTGCATTTGACTACCTGCTGAGTGCAGAGACGGAACCACGCTGGGAGTACCGGGTCGGCTTCGAGGAAAGTATTTTTGCCTATGGCTCTGCCAACGACACAGTCAGGAGGCTCGCCACCAGAGACTCTCAGCCTCTAACACTGAGCTCCAACCTGGGTTATCAGTTCGGAGAGAATGATCTGGCTCACTTAAACGCCCAGTTTAATGATAGTGATGCTCCAAGCACGGAAGATCGAAGCATCATCGACCAGTTCTCGACACCTACAACCATCACCAAAGAATTCGATGACACCGATAACAGCAGTGATTTCTGGGAAATAGGTGGTGACTATGAACACACTTTCAACAACGGCGCGCGCTGGAAAACCCTGT